>JAABSX010000060.1 GCA_011390205.1 Microscillaceae bacterium
TTAATGAT
This sequence comes from Microscillaceae bacterium, assembly GCA_011390205.1. GTDB lineage: Bacteria > Bacteroidota > Bacteroidia > Cytophagales > Microscillaceae > JAABSX01. Next base: position 9 of record JAABSX010000060.1, read on the forward strand.
AGAAGTGCCTGTGCCGCAGCTCAGTGACGCCCAGAAAAAGCCTTATGAAGAAATGGCAAAGCACTTGCGTGGCTGGAGTGCAGCGGTGTATCAGAGTCGGAGGGGGTTTCTAAAAATCTTAGAAGCTGAGCTAGGCATCGCCAAGGCAAGCCGCAAGCTAGAAAACTGGGATGAGCTTACTTGGGCAGAGCTTCAAGCCGAATTAAAGAAAGTAAAAGTCGCTTTTAGTACCAAACAAAAGCTACAATGGCTGGCAGTCTTTGAAGAAGAAAAGAAAAAATGCAATGCACTCCAAGCCAAGATACACGCCACGGAACAGGCTCTAGACCAAATGCTGTTTGATTTGTATGAATTAGAAGCCGCTGAGCGGAGTGTCTTACTCAGCGCTTGAAGGGTTTGTATTTGTACCCTGAGGCTCCAGCTTCGGAATAGGCCTACTTTGATAAAATATAAAATTTGATTCCGAAGCCAGAGCTTCACAGTACTTTAATCGTTATTTTCTATAATCTCTAATTCTTCTGAGGGCTTGGTTACTAGAGGCGTTTCACTTTCTCCATACTGTGGGCCTATCGGGAGGGGCATATAAACTTGCTGTTTATAAAGTTTTTCGGCAATTTTGCGGGCGGCCTTGCCAGTATTCACCCCAAAATTAAGTAACTCAGATTCTTCTAAAATAATGACCCTTCCCATTCGGTAAGCATTGGCACTGGTCAGCGGTAAGGCTTCATAGATTTTCCCGTCAAAACTGTCCAAACTTTTTTGGCTCAACAGTATAAAATCAGGATTGAGGTATGTCATCTCGTCTTGTGAGAGTCTTTCCATTCCTACATAATCTGAGGCAGCATCTTTTGCACCACTGAGTGTGATAAGCCCATGCGTGGGTGTATCTACCCCTGCAAACATCAGTGCTTGTGGGCCACGTGCGTGCACATACAAGACCCTGAGAGAGTCTTTTCTTTTTTTCAATATCTTTTTTACTTCCTGAAAATCCTCTTCTATCTCTTCGATAATCTTTTGTCCTTGTTTTTGTAGGCTGAGTCTTTTAGAGATTTTTTCCACAAAGTTTTTTGCACTCTCTAAATCTCTCCCCTCCTCAAACACAAAGCAGGGGATGTTTTTGGCTTTGAGCTTTCGAATAATGACATCATCAGCAATGCCAGCTTCCATAAATACGGCATCAGGCTTGTGCTTTAAGATATAATTGGCTCTCAGTGTAGATTTATACCCTACCTTAGGCACATCTAAATAAGGAAAAGCCTCATACGAACGGTCAATCGCTACTATTTTGCTGCTGTCTCCTAGGGCATAGACGGCCTCTATGACTCGCTCACCCAAGCACACGATTCTCTTAAACTTAGGGTAGTTTTCGAGTTCTTTTTCTTCTGGCAGGGGTTCCGAATCTTGGTTTTGTGTGCTGGTGGAGTCTTGGGTATCGGGTTTTGATGAACTGCCTCCACAAGCCCAAAACGTCCAAGAAATAGAGATAAAGATTAGTAAAAAGTAAGTAGATTTTCTCACAATATATTTATTTTTAGGTTTTCACAATCCAAAAAAAAACAAAAACTTGAAATTACCCAAATAATCTAAGTTTTTGTTTTACATAAATTTAGGAAGTCTCCCTTCACTGTTCTGTAGGAGAAATCTCCCCGATAATTTGTTTCTAATCCTGAGTCCCCAGTATCATTACCTAAACTTGTTTTTGAGGGCTTCTAATTTTGCCTGAAAATCATCCTCTGCGGCTGGCTTTTGAGCTGCAGGTTTGTTTGGTTTGGGTTTGTGGGTAGGCTTTGCCTTTGGGTTCTGCGGTTTTTCTTTTGCAAAATGTCCTGTTTGCTTTGGTTTTTCTTGCTTTTTAGCTTTTGGTTCGGCATCATCAAGCATAGAGAAGCTAATTCTCTTGCGTGCTACATCCACTTCTTTGACCGTTACAAATACCTTTTGATGCACTTTGAGTACTTCGTGTGGGCTGGTGATGAAGTTATGCGTAATGGCACTGATATGCACAAGCCCATCTTGGTGCACGCCTACATCTACAAATGCCCCAAAATTGGTAATATTCGTTACGATTCCATTGAGTTTCATTCCTACTTGTAGGTCTGCGATGCTATTGATGCCTGCGGCAAATTCTACGACCTCAAACTGCTCTCTTGGGTCTCTTCCTGGCTTGGCAAGCTCTGCCATGATGTCGGTCAGTGTAGGCAATCCTACTTGGGCTGTTACGTAATCTTGGAGTTTAATCTGCTTGCGTAGCTCGGGTTTTTGCATCAAATCAGCTACGGTACATTTTAAATCATTTGCCATTTTTTCTACAATGGGGTAGCTTTCTGGGTGTACTGCACTGGCATCAAGAGGGTTTTTTGAGTTTCTCAATCTAAGGAATCCTGCTGCCTGCTCAAAAGCCTTGTCTCCCAGTCTAGTTACCTTTTTGAGTTCATCTCTTTCCTGAAAAGCACCATTTTGGTTACGATATTCTACGATATTCTTGGCGAGCTGTGGCCCTAAGCCTGATACATAAGTAAGCAGCTCCTTGCTGGCTGTGTTCAGCTCTACGCCTACGGAGTTTACGCAGCTAGATACTACATCATCCAGTCCTTTTTTGAGGAGATTTTGATCTACATCATGCTGATACTGCCCTACTCCTATGGATTTCGGGTCTATTTTCACAAGCTCTGCCAGTGGGTCCATCAAACGCCTTCCGATAGATACGGAGCCTCTCACGGTGATGTCTTGGTCTGGAAACTCTTCTCTTGCCACATCAGAGGCAGAATAGACTGAAGCACCACTCTCATTGACCATCAAAATCAAAATTTCTTTGGGCAAGCCTATTTCACGCACGAAGGCTTCCGTCTCTCTTCCTCCTGTACCATTGCCGATGGCGATGGCTTCTATTTTGAGCTGTTCGCAAAGCTGCTCAATGGTCTTGGTGGCTTCGGTGCGGCGGCGGTCAGGATAAATGACTGTATGGTAGATGAGCTGTCCTTGTTTATCGAGGCATACGATTTTGCACCCTGTGCGCAGCCCTGGGTCAATGGCAAGCATTGTTTTTTGCCCCAAGGGAGGTGATAGCAGCAATTGTCTGAGGTTATCCGCAAATACTTTGATGGCTTCGGTATCCGCTTTTTGTTTGGATAGAAGGCGTATTTCGGTTTCCATAGAAGACTTCAAGAGTCTTTTATAAGCATCTTTGATGGCTATTTTTACCTGTTCGGAGGCTTTGTTATTGGTTTTGAGGAAGTATTTTTCTAATTTAAGGACGGCATCTTCTTCTTCGGGGGCGATATCGAGGGAGATAATCATCTCTTTTTCTGCACGGCGCATCGCAAGGACACGGTGCGAGGGAGCTTCAGAGAGTTTTTCGTTCCACTCAAAGTAGTCTTTGTATTTTTGTCCTTCCTCTTCTTTCCCTGGGATGACCTTGGTGCTAAATACTGCCTGTTTTTCGAACAGATGCCTCATAGCGGCACGAGCTTCTTGGCTTTCGTTGATGGTTTCTGCGATGATGTCTCTAGCACCTGCAAGGGCATCTTCTATAGTTTCTACACCTTTTTCAGCATTGATGTATTGCTTTGCTTCGGCTTCTATGTCTATATTTTCTTGCTCGAATATTTTCGTACTAAGCGGTTCGAGTCCTTTTTCTTTGGCGATGGTGGCTCTGGTACGTCTTTTGGGTTTATAAGGAAGGTATAAATCCTCTAGCACACTCATTGTTTCGGCATTGTCAATTTTTTCTTTAAGCTCAGGGCCAAGATTTCCTTGCTCCTCTATGGTCTTAAGAATGGTTTCACGCCTTTTGTCTAGCTCTCTTAGCTGTGCAAGACGGTCTCTAATCTGCGCGATGGCTACCTCGTCAGTGCTTCCTGTTGCTTCTTTTCGGTAACGTGCGATGAAGGGGATAGTCGCATCGTTGTCTAATAAAAGAGCTACTGCAGCTACTTGCTCAGTATGGAGGTTTAATTCTTTCGCAATTTTTACGAAATGAGGATGATTCGTCATAGATACTACTTATAGATACATTGGGCATTTTACGAGGGCAAAAATACAAAAAAGGCTTTTATCAATCTAATATGCCTCAGATTTTAATCTAAAAAACTTTGACTTTATCTCAATTAAAGTGATGTGCTTCAGCATCATTTTCTTTGTTATCTTTGTATTGGTCACCTAAGGGTTCAGTGTGTGTGCCTTTTTTGTTCATTTTTACTCCAGCTTTCAGCCCCTTCTCTCAATCAAAACAGAGAGATGAACCTACTGATAATGAAGGGCTTATGCCAGTTTTACACAGCTTCCCAAGATTCGGATATTGTCTGCGTGTTTTTGGAAAATGGCTTGCAGGCTTTCATCTTCAAAATAGCCATCCATTTCTATATAAAACCACTGTTTAAATTTCTCATCTTCTCTTGCGGGTCTACTTTCTATTTTATTAAGATTGATGCCCAAATCATAAAACTGCTGGAGGAATGTTGCCAAACTTCCTGTTACATCGGGTAGCTTCACGATGATGGTCGTCTTGTCTAATCCACTTTTTTGATTTTTAAAGTCTTTACTCAATATCAAAAATCGAGTTCGATTATTGGGGCTGTCTTCTATGTTTTCAAATAAAATAGGCACTCTGTATATTTTTGCAGCTACGCTTGAGCAAATGGCTGCACTGTTAGGAGTTTCGGATGCCATTTTTGCAGCTTTAGAAGTAGATTCTACAGGCACAAACTCTGCACTGCTGTCTTTAAAATAATCTCCCAAAAAATGGCGGCATTGTTTGAAGGCAATATCTTTAGAGTAGATGTATTTAATATCACTCAGTTTGTCACTGGTGCTGATAAAAGTCATGTGCACTGGGAGTAGTATTTCTGCCACGATTTTGACTTGCATCTCATGGAGCAAGTCTATGGTTTCACGCACAAAGCCCTCGCTGTTGTTCTCAATCGGCACTACACCAAATCTTGCTCGCCCTGTGGCGGCACTTTCAAACACAGAGCGGATACTTTTAAGAGGGATATAATCACTCATCTGCCCAAATCTACTTTCGGCAGCTTGGTGGGCAAAACTTCCTTCTGGCCCCAGATAAGCGACACGCTCGGGCAGTTCAAAGTTACGGCTTGCGGCAAATATTTCCATAAAAATAGCGTCAATGGCATCAGAGTTTAGCAGTGAACCTTTGCTTCTCTCTACAAGCCTGTCTAAGATTCGTTTTTCTCTTTCGGGGCGATAGATGATGGCATTGTTCATTTTTTTAAACTCCCCTACTTGCTGCACTATACGCATTCTTTGGGCGAGTAAATCTACTACTTGATTGTCAATGCTATCAATCTGTTGTCTGTATTCTTCTAATTGGTCCATAATAGGAAATGGTTTGGGCTTTTTTAGACAAGTAATGCACTAATTTACTAATGCGGTCATGCGCTAATTTAGTAATTTGTCAATTTGGTGATTTATCAATTTGCTATGTCAAGTAAATAAACCATAGAAAACTATGCAGTTATTTCAGGACTGATGGAGGCAAGTTGTTCAAAAAAAAACCTTCCTTGTGAAAAGGAAGGTTTTAATACACAAGTGTTTCTAAGTAGTTATGTTAGTTTTCAGCGATTTCATCTCCTTTTACAGAAGCATAATTCACTTTACGTGCATCTACTTCTCTGAGCTGCTCCCTAATGTCAATCACAATACCCATTTTAGTCTTTTTGTTTTGATCTACTTTCATAGAGATAATGATTTTATCTTTCTGAGATTCATCCAGTTTGGCACGTTCTTGTGCTATAAAACGGGGGATATCTTGTGTAGTTACAAATACATCATTGACTTGGATACGAGGCTCTTCACCAAACTGCTGTGCATCTTTGGGCGGGCCTACGTAGATGTAACTGACTAGAGATTTGTTCTCTATTTTTTCTAATTGAGTGGCCTGCGGGATGGAGACCTTCACGAGGAGGTCAGTTTCACGCAATACAGTAGTAACCATAAAGAAAAATAGCAACATAAATACGATGTCAGGCAAAGAAGCCGTAGAGATACCAGGTTGTGGTTTTTCTTTTTTTGCAAATTGTGCCATAATTATTCTCCTATTTTTGTTGGTTCGGCTTCTGAGATTCTTAAAGGATATTCTCTTGAAGCATCATAATATCTTTCTATAAATAGTTCTTTTCCAGAAGCCCTTGCTTTCTGATAAGCCTCTACTTCTTTTCTCTTGCCTTCTTGCCCTTTTTTGATAGCATCAAAATTAAGGTATTGGTTTACAGAGAAATTATCACCTGCATACTGAGAGAATTTTTGCACTTTACGGATGAGTTTTTCATCTTTAAGGGCTTCTTTCTCATCAAATGTAAGATACTCTTCTAATGACATACCTAACTTTTCTGCACGCAGCTCATTGTAAGCAGCTTTGATTTCATCCAATACACGTACATAAACGGCATAAGATGTTCCTCTGTCGGTCTTAAAAGATACAGCGGCTTCTAGTGGGCTTTCTGAGAGTGTTTCGTCACGGCCTTTGTTATCGATAAATTCTTTTGCTCCGTTTCTCAGTTGTCCGAGGCGCATAGGGTCTCCTTCTACTAAAAGTTGGTTTCGAGAATTAATCAATACCTTATAGACATTTCGGTTTTTCATCTTAAACTCATTGAGCGCATCGTCTTCACGCTTAGGAGGTAATAAGATGGACAAACCCTTGTCTGAGGCGATTGTAGTAGTTACGAGGAAGAAAATCAAAAGTAAGAAGGCAATGTCGGCCATTGAGCCGGCATTTACCTCTTGACCATCTCCTCTTCTATTCTTTTTTCTCATTGTGTTAGTTTGTTTTATCTAACGGCACTCATTACTTCCGTAATGATGATGCCTATGATTGCCAATATTCCTAGTGTAGAGGTAAGTATCAATGCTCCTCCAATCATTTGTGAAATTGCTGCATTCACATTGAACTCCTTGTATGCATCTAGCACCTCATTGCCTGAGATGGCATAAGAAATCAAACCTACTACCAGCATAAAAGCAACGCCGATGGCACTTCTCAGAACTGAGGCTGGGTTAGTGGCAGCAGTGAGTCCAAAACCAGCCACAACACCGATACCAGAAATGATGAGGAGTGCGTAAGCAGTCTGCAAGCCTATGTCTGTAGCGGGTCCTTGCTTTGTCATGTCGCTGCTGTAATTGGCATACATAATCAGGATGGCTAGTACGCTTAGTATTAGTACTACGGGCCCTACAAATTTGTTAATTAACTTCATTTTTTTGCTCTTTATTTTTTGGTAAAACCATTGAACCTTCTAAAAACCTGCCTATGCTTGGTTTTTATGAGCTACTAGCAAATCAACTAGTGCGATTGAAGATTCTTCCATTTGAGCTACGATAGAGTCAACTTTACTTACTAAGTAGTTGTAAAGTACTTGGAGGATAATCGCAACGATTAGACCTGATACAGTGGTAATCAAGGCTACTTTGATACCACCTGCTACGAGTGATGGAGAGATGTCACCAGCTGCTTGGATGGCATCAAATGCACCAATCATACCGATTACAGTACCCATAAACCCTAACATAGGAGCAAGGGCAATAAATAATGAAATCCAAACCAATCCCTTTTCAAGTTTGGCCATCTCTACTGAACCGTAAGCGATGACGGATTTCTCTACCACGTCGATTCCTTCTGGAGAGCGGATAAGCCCCTGCATGAATATGGAAGCGACTGGGCCTCGAGTGCTTTGTGCTACTTCTTTAGCACCATCTACGCCTCTTGTCTTAAGAGCATCTTCTATTTTGGCTACGAATTTCTTAGTATTGACAGTAGCAAGGTTTAGCGTAATGATACGCTCTAGTGCTACGGCAAGTCCTAAGATAAGACACACCAATACAGTACTCATAAACTCCCAACCACCTTCAATAAACTTCTGCTTGATAGCTTGGTAGGTAGTTTGGTCTTCTACTGCCACTGTGGCGTCGGCATCATCTACGGCGATGTCCTCGGTAGCTTCTGTCTCAGCTGGAGTTTCCTCGGCAGTGGTTTCAGTGTTTTCTGTTTTTGTGGTGTCTTCGTCCTGTGCGTATGAAGCTACAGTGATACCAAATGTGAAGCAAAGCACAAACAATAATTGCATGAATAACTTTCTCATAAGTCTAATCTTTTTTACAGTTTCAAATTTTGAGTTTACACGAATAGATTAATAGTCAAATAAATTTTAAAGGAACTATTTCCCTTTATTTTGCGACAAATATAGTTAAAATATTTAGATACCAACTTTTGTCTTTTTTTTTTTTTATTTTTTTGTCTTTTTTGAATGTTGGGTAAATTTTGGCATTTATTTTTAGAAATGCAAGTGAAACTAGATTTTTAGTTCATTTTTATCTAAAAAAACCTATATTGAATCCAACAATCGTTTTATTTCTTGGTAAAGCCGCGCTACGGGCAAGCCCATGACATTGTAAAAGCAGCCTTCTATTTTTTCTACACCTACCAGCCCTATCCAGTCTTGGATGCCATAGGCACCTGCTTTGTCAAGTGGTGGCTGTTGTTTTAAATAATATTGGATGGATTCTGAGCTCAGTCTTCTAAAATATACCTTGGTAACTTCTGAGAAGCTGTGCTCTCTGCCTTGGTAAGATAGATGTATGCCTGTAATCACTTCGTGCGCCCTTCCTGAGAGTTTTTGGAGCATCTCTGCTGCTTCCTCTAGGTTTTGAGGCTTCCCGATGATGACACGGTCTAGCAATACGACTGTGTCTGCGGCGATGAGTAGCTCCTCTTGCTTTGTTTTGTCTTTGAGGGCATTTGCTTTGATCTGTGCCAAGAAAACTGGAACAGCCTCGGGCATCATTTCAGGTGGGAAGAGTTCTTCGGTTTCTTGGGTATGCACCTCGAAATCAAGCCCTGCCTTTTTGAGTAGCTCTTGGCGGCGAGGAGATTTAGAAGCTAAGATTATTTTGAGTGTTGGGTCTATCATTTTGATTGTAATGCACCTTTGAGTTTAATCTGTGTAAGTGTTCTTTTGGTATCTAGCGAAAAATCTCCTTTCATCATCCAGCCGTAGTAGCCTGGGTCATTTTTAAATACCTCCATGACAGATTTGTCTTTGTATTTGCCAAAATTAAACACCTCTACATTGTTTTTCAGGATAATTCGCCCCGCCAAATCTACTTGATTGGTGGTGGTAAGGTCATGGAGGGCTTGCATATCATTGACGATGGGCGTGCTTAGATTTCCGTCTGCATCTTTTACTTGTACACCTTCATAGTGTTTGATTTGGGCATTTAAGACGTGGTATGTAGCCATTGTATCAGCCTCTGCCCCATGTGCCCCTTCTAGCGTTTTGCCACAATAAAACTTGTAGGCGGCAGTCAGTGTGCGAGGTTCCATAAAATGAAAGATACGTTGGGCATCTATCAGCTTTCGGCTGCGTACCTGAAAATCAACATCTACCCTCAGAAACTCTTCTACCAGCACGGGCACATCAAAGCGCAAGATATTGAAGCCCGCCAAATCACAACCTTCTAAAAACTTCACTAGATTTTTGGCAATACTTCTGAAAGTAGGGGCATCTTTTACGTCTTCATCATAAATACCATGAATCAGACTAGACTCAATAGGAATGGGCATTTCGGGGTTAAGTCTGTGTGTCTTGACCTCTAACTCTCCATTGAGCAAGGCTTTTACAAATGAAAGCTCTACGATTCTGTCTTTGGAAGTATTGATACCTGTAGTTTCTAAATCAAAGAATACCAAAGGATTTTTTAAATGAAGGGTATGCATTTTTATTTTTTTGTTTTAATGAAAGTGAGGTCATTGAATACAGGCCTTGCAAGGGCTTGATTTCTTATTTGAGTGTTGAGATAATTTTTTTTGCTACCTCTGTAAAGTCAAGATTGTTAAAATTACCCGAACTCATCATCAAGAGATTTTTATTGGACCAATTAATTTTAAAAAGTTCTTGCTTTAGTTCGTCTATTTCCTCTATGACCGTAAGGTTATCGTGCTCGAATGCCTTGCTAATCTCGGCTTTGTCAAGTGTATCGAGGCGTTTTTGGGTGAGGTTTTGGGGGTTAAAATAAATAAATGCTCGGTCGGCAGCATTGAAAGTACCTTGATACTGTGCCAAAAAAGCCTTGTTGAGGCTGCTGTAAGAGTGTAACTCAAGGCAGGCGACAAGCTTTCGGTCTATAAACTGCTTTTTGACGGCAGTGGTAGTAGCCATGAGCTTGGAGGGGGCGTGTGCAAAATCTTTAAAAAACACAAAATCTTGGTAGTCTGCTACTTTTTCTAAGCGCCTTGCTGCTCCTTTAAAAGAAGAAATGGCTTGGTAAAAATCATTGTCTTTGATGCCTATGCGTTTGCAGACCTGCAATGCTGCTGAGATATTGCGCATGTTGTGCTCTCCGAATATTTGTAAGGCTAGTTTTTGCTCTTTGGTGGTGAGGTAGGTTTGCCCATCTATGACTTTGTGGGGGATGGCTTGGTAAGAGATTTGGGTTACATCTTCTCTGTCTTTGGCACCGATAACGGAGGTGAGCGAGTCGTCTTGGCTCAGGATGAGTGCCCCTGCTTTGGGGGTATTGTCGGCAAATTGCTCAAAAGGCTCTATATAATCATCAAAAGTAGGGAATACATTGATATGGTCCCAAGCAATGCCACTAATGACCCCGATGTGGTGTCTGTAGTGCAAAAACTTAGGTGTGGGGTCAAAAGGTGCTGAAAGGTATTCATCTCCTTCTAAAATAATGACAGGAGAATCATTGCTCAACCTGATATTTTGCTCAAAGCCTTCGGGGGCAGCTCCGACCAGGTAATCAAACTTGCGATGATAATAGTTCAAGACGTGCATAATCATGGCGGTGATGGTGGTTTTGCCATGGCTTCCTGCAATGACAACTCTCTGCTTGTCTTCGCTTTGCTCGTAGATGTATTCAGGAAAAGAATAAATTTTGAGGTTGAGTGCTTGAGCTTTGAGCAGCTCAGGGTTATCACTGCGTGCGTGCATCCCTACGATGACTTGGTCTAAATCTTCGGTGATTTTTTCGGGAAACCAGCCAAACTCTTTTGGCAGTAGCCCATACTTTTGAAGACGAGCGCTTGCAGGGTCAAAAATTTCGTCATCAGAGCCAGTTACTTGGTTTCCTTTGAGGTGTGCATCAATGGCTAGATTGTGCATAATCGTGCCCCCTGTGGCGATAAAATGTATTCTCATAAACAAAGCAATTTCAAGACGTTAATGTATTTAGTAGTTTGAGTTAATAGTGTTCTATTTGTACTCATTGTATGCAAATATAGAATTTATCTTAGAATTATAGTACTTTGTGCCTTAGGAGTTCACTTTACTGATGCGTATATGGTGTCTGTATCTGTCATGAGAGTGATGATAAACCAGCCTTTGCGCGGCTTCATTGATTTCATAATCTCCGTCGGATACTTGTACTTTGTATCCGTTCGGAAACTGGAAATGAGGCACATAAATTTCGGTGGCTACTTGTGTCTTATCAGAGTGCTCAAATTCAAACTCAAAGATTCCTTTTTTATACTGAAAGCTCATCTTGGTAGGTGTGCCTGCCGTAGCAATGGGGTAAGGCCTAAGCAATGCAGGCAAGGCTCGCCCTCCAGAGTGAATATCTTGTGGAGCAGTCTGTTGGCTTTTGCTGAAGATGGATAAATCTTCTTTGTTCCACATATCTCCGTATTCATTGGTATTGTCGGCGGTATAGTTCCAGAGCGTAAACGAGAGCAAATTGGCTTCTAGGGCTTGCAGATTCGTATCAAGGGCTTTTTCTTGTTTGCTAAAATTCCCGTTTTTGTAGGCTTTCTTTTTATTCATATCAAAGGGGATTCCTATTTCGCCTATGATTGTAGGGATATTTCCTAGATGGGCTTCGCTGTCTTGTTTGATTTTGCCGAGCTGCTCAGCGAAGTATCTTCTTAGTTTTTTGCTCCCGATGATTATTTTTCTTTTTTCGGTATTGTAGCCTATCCACGAAGAGAATTTTTTTCTGAGAAGTGTCATGCCATCATACCAATGCCCTGCATAGACCAAGTTTTTGACTTCTCCTGTCTGGATTTTGAGCTTTTCGGTACTAAAGGGAGTAAACTCTACAAAAATACAAGTGTCGGGCAATACTTTTTGAATTTCTTTGCTCATTTTTCTGACGAAAGGCACAAAATAATCTTTGCCAAAATCTACTTGTCTGCCATTTACTTCTCTAAAATAGTGGGGCTTTTGGAGGATAGGCTCTCCGAGTGCATCCATGCCCCAGATTCCGGCTTCTTTCCAAAAGCAACTTACACCATTGAGCCATACTTTGACACCTCTTGGGTTTGCCTCTGTTTTTCCTTTTCGTTTTGGGCCTTTGCTCCCAAATTTAAAATAATCTACCTTTCGGGGGTATCCTGAAGCAAGCACCATGGCCTCAAAGGGAGAAGGGCATTTTCCACGCTGATAGATAAAGTCATTGCTATCCAAATCTTGCCAACCTATCCAGCCCTGTGAGGGTTCATTCATCGTGCCGAAGCCCACTACATTGTCTAGGTCTTTTATTTTTTGAGCAAGTGTTTTGAACGCCTGAATATAATGCTGCTGCAGGTAATCTTGGGCGGTTTGTGTTTCTATTTTTAACTGTGGGGCAAAGTCATCTCCTCCAAAAAAGAGTGTGAACATAGTGGCAGCCGCAAATTTGGTATAATTCGTAGGCCAAATCATTTCTTCTAAGGCATCTTGCTCGGTTTGGTGCAGTGTGGCAGCCTCGGCATCACTGAATCTTTCAGGGTTTAGCCCCACTTTCTCGAATGTCCATCTAGGAGCACCATCTCCTCCCGAAAACCTACTCCAGACATCTTGGTGTGGGTCTATCCATACATTGATGCCATAGCTTTGGGCTTTTTTGATTATCTGATAGATATACTCTAAGTAATCTTCATCGTATTTCCCTGGATTTAGTGGCTCTAAGGCTTCCCAGGTAACTACCAATCTTAAAAAATAAAAACCCCAAGCCTTAAGCCTCTCCAAATGCCTGTCGGCATCTTTGAGCGGAAAGGGTCTTCCCACAAATGTAAATTTATTGCTGTAAAATCCATAGTGTTTGTGACTAGGATACTCCACAGGGACTTTAGAGCTTCCTCCAAGATTTACACCCCTTAGCTGCAGTATCCGTCCGTGTTCATCTACAAACTGATTGTCTTTGATGCTTATTTTGGTCATGGTTATGTAAGTATGGTAATTTAGTAATTCATTCATTCATTATACCGAGTAATTTTTCATTCTCAATTCTCAATTTACTTAGGCAATTTAGATTGAATGATTCATACATCTAGCAATGCAAATAACGAAAGTATTTTGAGATTTTCCCAATGAGTGTGCATCTATTTTGGTGTTTTCCAGTGGCTGATACAAGTAAACTAAGTAAATTTTATCCTTTTGGGATACCCAACCTCATGAAATTTTTTATTGTTTTATCGGGCTTGCTTACAAAAACTTATAAATTTGCGTAAGTTTTTATGCTTTATGAATATAGAAGAAATTAAATCACAGCTTGCCCAAGAGATTGCATCTTATGATTTTGGTCGAAACCCTGAAGAGCTTTATGAGCCGATTCGGTACTTGATGAAACTAAGCGGAAAGCGTCTTCGCCCGCTTCTGACCCTTTTGGGATATACCTTATATAAGGATGACTGGCAAAAAGCCCTCAAGCCTGCGATTGCGGTGGAGGTGTTTCATAATTTTACGCTCATGCATGATGATATTATGGACAAGGCACCGCTCAGAAGAGGGCAGCCTACAGTGCATGAAAAATGGAATGGCAACATTGCCATTCTCTCAGGAGATGTCATGCTGGTAAAGGCTTATGACCTGCTGCTGCATGCCCCTGCTCAATACTTGCCCCTGATTATCAAGTCATTTAACCAATGTGCTGCTGAGGTGTGTGAAGGACAACAATTAGACATGAATTTTGAGCTGCGATCGTCTGTGCTAGAAGCAGAGTATTTAGAGATGATTCGGCTAAAAACAGCGGTGCTGCTGGGTTTTGCTTTGGAGCTTGGCGGGATTTTGGCAGGTGCTGAAGCAGCTTCTTTGGCTTTGTTGCGGAGTTTTGGGCAGAATATAGGAATCGGTTTTCAGCTCAAAGATGACTACTTGGATGTCTATGGAGATGCTGCCAAATTTGGAAAACAAGTAGGTGGAGACATCATTGCCAACAAAAAAACATACTTACTCATAGAGGCACTAGAGCGTGCCGAGGGTGTACTCAAAGAAGAGCTGCATCACTGGATTTCGTTGGAAGAATTTGACAAGGTAGAAAAAGTAGCGGCTGTCAAACGGATTTATACACAATTAGATATACCTGCCTTGTGCCAGCAAAAAATCCATCAGTATTTTGCACAAGGCTTTACTGACTTAGACAATCTGCCCCTTGATGAGGGCAAAAAACTTTTTTTAAGAAACTTTACAGCGCAAATTATTCACAGAGAAAAATAAACAAACATGGATTTAGGCAGTGTATCTTCTCTATTATTGGGGCTTGCTTTTACGGCAGAGCGGGTTTCGGTTACAGGAATCCTCATCGGGCTTACGGTGATTGCGAGCCTCTACGCTGAGCAAAACCCTGAAATCAAAGCCAAGTGGATGTTTAACCCTTATATGGTAAAGAACAGGGGGGAGTACTACCGTTTTATTACTTCGGGCTTTATCCATGAGGGCTTTCTGCACCTTATCTTTAATATGATTACTTTCTATTATTTTGGCTTCTTGATGGAGCAAATCTTGGTAATTATGTTTGGTGGCTTGGGCTACGTCATTTTTCTATTTTTTTACCTTTCTGCTATAGCTGTGGCAGATATTCCTCGTTATCTGCGTTATTTAAAAAACCATGCAACACTTGCCAATTCACTGGGTGCTTCGGGGGGAGTCTCTGCCATTTTGTTGGCAGGCATTCTATTCAACCCGAGCATGAAGGTAGGCTTTTTGCTGCTTCCTGTAGCACTTCCAGGCTTTATCTTTGGGATTTTGTATCTTTTTTACTCTGCTTACATGGACAAGCAAGGAGGTGGCAGAATAGCCCATGATGCCCACTTATACGGTGCTTTGTATGGAATTTTGTTTGCCGTAGTTATTTATCCTGCTGTAATTCCTCACTTTGTAGCCTATATTTTATCAGGTGATTTTTTTTAGTAGATAGAAGACATGCCCCGATAGATTTAGCATGTACGATGAATCTAACCCCAAAAAATGATAAAAATATTTTGAATATCCATATTTTAAGTGGATTATTGTGTCGAATTTGTATTTTTTCAAGTAAAAGTAAAACATATAATGCACAACAAGCAATTTCTATATCAAATAACCATCGTGGCCACCTTAGGCGGTTTACTGTTTGGCTATGATACTGCCGTTATTTCTGGGGCAATCAGTAACTTGGCCGAATACTTCGGACTTAGCCCAGCTCAAAAAGGGTGGGCAGCTTCTAGTGCCTTGGTAGGTTGTGTGGCAGGTGCTATCTTAGCAAGCTATGTCAGTACAGTTTTGGGTAGAAGAAAAGGGATGATTGTCGCTTCCGTCCTATTTTTTGTTTCTGCTTTGGGCTCGGGTTTGGCAGATACTTTTAGTGCTTTCATCATTTATAGAATCATAGGTGGCTTGGGAGTAGGCTTGGCTTCTATGCTTGCACCCATGTATATAGCCGAAATATCACCTGCCTCACAGCGTGGCTTGCTGGTATCATTGTATCAGCTTGCCATCGTTACGGGTATTATTGTGGTGTATTTTGTCAATTATCTCATTGCCCTACAAGGAGATGCGACTTGGAATCTAAATCTTGGGTGGAGATGGATGTTTGCTTCTGAAGCCATTCCGTCTTTCTTATATTTTGTTTTCTTGTTTTTAGTACCAGCAAGCCCCCGTTGGCAAGCCATGCGAGGCGAAAATAACAAAGCAAAAAACACGCTCAACAAAATCAATGGAGAGGCTCTAGCAGATGATATTTTTGAAGAAATCAAAGAAGAACTTAAGCAAGAAAAAGGCACTCTCAAAGACTTGATGACTCCTGCGATGCGGCTGGCTTTGGGTATTGGCTTAGGTTTGTCTATTTTTCAGCAGATTACGGGCATCAATGCCATTATGTATTATGCTCCAGAAATATTTAAAAGCTTTGGCAGCTCAGGAGATACGGCACTTTTGCAGACCGTGATGGTGGGTTCGGTCAATCTGGTGTTTACCGTCATCGCAGTCTATAGCATAGATAGAATAGGTAGAAAACCTTTGCTGCTTTGGGGAATGGTAGGTATGGGCATTTGCTTGTTTGTGGTGGGTGCAGGACTTTACACACAAAGCACAGGGCTGTGGCTTTTGTTCTTTATGTTGGGTTTTGTGGCTTGCTTTGCCGTATCTTGGGGGCCTGCAGTATGGGTGCTGCTCTCAGAGATTTTCCCCAACAAAGTCAGGGGTGCCGCCATGTCTATTGCTGTTTTTATCCAATGGACTGCCAACTTTGCCGTGTCACAGACCTTCCCGATGATGGCAGAGAGTGAAGCCCTTAAGGCACAGTTTCACGGAGCATTTCCTTTTTGGTTTTATGGCATGATGAGTATTTTGGCGGTCATCTTTGTGTTAAAATTTGTACCCGAAACCAAACAAAAGACTCTAGAAGAAATGACTGAACTCTGGGAAACAAGGTCTAAAAAATAAAAATCAAAAGTTTTATACCAAAAAACACCTTATAAGAGAAGGTTTCAGCACCTAAGATGAAACTTTCTCTTTTGGCTTAAGATGGCTTATCATTGGCACATTTCAGCGTCCATTGTGCCACTCCTCCAAAAGAATTGGTATTTTCAAGCACGTATTTTAGAAAAGATTTCAAAATCTGCCCAAATTCTATTTATATTTGTACGATGGTCTGTTTGCAATGCCAAACAATCTATCTATCTCTGATAACACAAACCTGAGTTCAAATCAAATAAACACAATTCATGAAATACAAACGCATCCTTCTTAAACTAAGTGGTGAATCCCTCCAAGGCGAAAGAACACACGGCATAGACCCCAAACAGCTTGAACAATACTCACACGAAATCAAAAAAGTACTAGACCTAGGGGTAGAAGTAGCCATCGTCATCGGGGGCGGAAATATATTCAGGGGAGTGCAAGCCACAGGCACAGCCATAGACCGTGTTCAGGGAGATTATATGGGCATGCTCGCCACAGTCATCAATGGCATGGCACTCCAAAGCTCACTAGAAAATCTAGGAATCTTCACAAGGCTCATGTCAGGTATCAAAATGGAGCAAGTCTGTGAGCCATTCATCAAAAGAAGGGCAGTCAGGCATTTAGAAAAAGGCCGACTCGTCATCTTTGGGGCTGGCATCGGAAGTCCTTACTTTACCACTGACTCCGCAGCAAGCCTGCGTGCCATAGAGATAGAGGCAGATGTAGTGCTCAAAGGCACAAGGGTAGATGGTGTCTATACAGCAGACCCCGAGAAAGACATCAATGCACAGCGTTTTTCTAGTATTTCTTTTGATGAAGTCTATCAAAAAGGACTCAATGTCATGGATATGACCGCTTTTACACTTTGTAAAGAAAACGGGCTGCCCATTGTCGTATTTGATATGAACAAACCTGGCAACTTGGTCAGCATCATCAAAGGTGAAGAAGTAGGCACACTCATTAGTGTGAACTAAAAGGATAATTTATTTTTGTAATCTAAAATTAATCACTCTAAAAGCAAATATTATGGAAGAGGAAATCTCGATGTTTTTGCAAGAAGCAGAAGAACTTATGCAGAAAGCAATTGAACATACTCAAAAAGAATTGAGCAAAATCAGGGCAGGCAAGGCAAGCCCGACCATGCTAGACGGCATCAAAGTAGAATATTATGGCGCAGATACTCCCCTAAACCAAGTCTCTTCTGCCACTACCCCTGATGCACGCACCATTATGATTAAGCCCTTTGAAAAAAGCATCATCAATGCCATAGAAAAAGCCATCAGAAATAGCGACTTAGGCGTAAACCCACAAAATGATGGAGATTCTATCCGAATCAACATCCCGCCTCTCACCCAAGAAAGGCGTACGCAGCTTGTAAAACAAGTAAAAAATGAGGGGGAAAACGGAAAAATTAGCATCCGAAATATCCGAAAAGATACCAATAACTCTCTAAAAGAGCTTCAAAAAGAGGGTGCTTCAGAGGATGCCGTCAAAAGAGCTGAAGACCAAGTACAAAAGCTGACAGACCAGTACACTGCGAAAATAGATGCCGTTTTGGTCAGCAAAGAGGAAGAGCTGATGACAGTATAAAATACTGATAATCAATCAAATAAGCAAAATAAAGAAGCGTAAAGAAGACTTTACACTTCTTTATTTCTTACTGCTAAACTACACATGAAACTTCTGCAGGTCTTTGAGCTGTATGCGTCCTTCATAAAAAGATTTTGCAAACAATACCTCCGAAACACCTATCGCTTCTAAGTTTTCTATGTCTTCCACAGAGCGAATGCCCCCACTTGCCGTAATCTCTAAATCAGGAAACCTACGCAGCATTTCTTTATAAGTATCCAATGCGGGACCCTCCATAGTACCATCTCGTGAAATCTCCGTTGATTTTACTTTGCGGATACCTAGCTCATAAAAGTGGTGAATATGCTCCATAATATCTATGCCCGTATGCCGCTTCCAGCCCTTGGTACGCACAATCCCCTCGTAAGCATCTGCCGCTAAGATGATTTTCTTATTGCCATAGGTAGTCAGCCACGCCGAAAACTTCTCAGGCTGATGCATCGGCACACTCGCCACTGCAATATAACTAGCACCAAACTCAAAGGCAGTCCGCACATCTCCATCAGAGGTGATGCCCCCCGTAAACTCAATCACTAACTTGGTATATTTGCTCAATGTCTCTAAAATAGGATAATTCACTACTTTGCGCTGCCTCGCACCATCAAGATCAATCAAATGCAAGCGTGTGATTCCATTATCCTCAAACTCCATTGCCAAGTCAAGCGGGTTTTTATCATACACCTTGACTTTGTCCACATCACCACGGATGGTCTTGACTACTTGCCCCCCCAAAATAGCTACCGAAGGTACAACTCGAATCATAATTTTAGTTTTTATAAATTTAAAAAAATAAACTTTTATGAATATTTCACCCAAAAGAATCACCTGAAAAAAATGATAATCCCCAGACTTCCATTAAAATAAAAGGCTTAAAAGTGAAGTATGCCACCAAAAATAAGTAATATAAGCCAAGTTTTTAAGCCGCAGCTCAAAATATACCAAAAATAAATGCAAATATTCAATTTATAAAATGTAATTCAGGAAGTTTCACCATAAAAAGACTGAAATCTGTATTTACTTGGTAAATTCTTTGTTATTAATGATTTATTTTAATTATTTTAGCAATTTTATGAGAGGTAAATACTTGATTTATAAGTACTTTTGAAAATTAGCCACTACAAGCAAAAAGGAATGACTTATACTGTAACATTGGGCGACTCCCTGTATTCCATTTCTAGGAGATTCAATATCTCTATCGAACAAATTAGAAACCTAAACCAGCTCCAGCAAGATAGTATCTATCCAGGGCAAATACTTGTGCTTAAACAAAATATTGGCACAAACACACTTTCACCCCAAAAACATACCGTGCGTGCAGGTGAATCTTTGTACTCCATCGCACGCCTTTATCAGCTGTCTGTCACGGAGATTAAGCACCTCAACCCTCTTGCATCCTCCAACCTCAGAATAGGACAAGAACTACTCGTAAGCGCACGCACTCAAAAAGAAAGTAGCCCAAAAGATGCCTTTTACCATACTGTAGTGCCTGGAGAGTCACTCTACTTTATTGCCAATCTATACAATATCACCGTCTCCGAACTTGTCAGGCTTAACGGATTGCTCTCCAATAACCTCAAAGTAGGGCAAACACTCAAAATCAAAGAAATCAGCAAAGCCGAAGAAAAAATACAAAATACAACCACAGAGACGGTCTATACCGTCATCGCAGGAGACTCTCTCTATGCCATCTCTCAAAAATATAGGCTCACTGTATCAGAACTCATGGCACTCAATCAACTTAGCTCTGCCAACCTAAGTGTGGGGCAAAAACTGATAATCAGACAAACACAAACAAACAACAGCAAGCCCAGCACTGCCCCCACCAATACACAAACACCGCCACCACCACCAATAGCCTCCAACGATGCCACAATATACATCGTCAGAATGGGAGATTCTCTGTTTAAAATCGCTACACAATTCGGCACAAGTGTAGAAGCCATACAGGCAGCCAACCGCCTCACAAATGAAATGCTACACATAGGGCAGCAGCTCATCATCCCCTCAAAAAATGAGCAGTCACAGGCAGACAATCAAAGAGAAGCCCTCTACCATACCGTGCAGCTAGGAGATTCTCTCTATGCCATCTCTCAAAAATATGGAGTGGACATCTCTATAATACGCCAACTAAACAACCTCAAAGATAGCTTTCTGGCAGTAGGGCAGCGACTTATCATCCGAAATCAGAAAGAAGAAAAAGATGATTTTATCAACCCTATTTTTACTACACCAAGCCCTTCGCCTATACAGCTTCATAACTTGCCCGACCAAATGAAGGCAATCCTTGATGCCCGAAAAATATTCAAATTACAACAGATAAGCGGAGCAGAAATCATAGCGGGTGGACTCAGAGGAGCCATCGGCCGAAACCGTGTCAATAGACCCGATGACTTGCAAAAAGTGCAAACGAGGCTCATACAGCTCAATATGCTCACCCGCAATCACAGAGAATCTCCAGAAGATATTCAAAAGATTATAGGAAATGCTGCCCTTACTGCCAATTATATCCCACTGACTATCCAAGCCATTGAGCGCTTCCAAGACCAGTTTAAGATTAGATTCTGGATAGAGCATTCTAGCCGAGTAGCAATGATGAAAACCAATAATTACACCACAGGGGTCGTCGTGCCAGGAGATATCACAGACAAACTCCTCCAAGAATATACAGAATATACCCTTGGTTTTCCGCACCCACACTCAGGGCAAGAGGTTTCTGTGCGTTTTCATAATTTTGTCAGAAGTAGTTTTACAGAATATTACCACGGAGTGTCTTATGTGGGCATCTCTAAGCCTGACATTCCGCTTGTGGTTTTTGAGCGTCTGGGTGCTGACAAAACCTTGGCAGAAGCTTTGCGATATGTCTCTAAACACGAAGGAAATTTTGATGCCATCAATAGCTATGACAAGGCGATTTTTTCTTATGGCTTTATTCAGTTTGCAGGCAATGGAGGTGGATTAGTGCCTATGCTGGCAAGCATCAAACAAAAAGCACCACAGGTTTTTAGAGATTATTTTCAGATATTCGGCGTGGATGTCCAAATCCCCGAAGGGCTCAATAGCGGGCAAAAACCGATGCTCATTGTTGCCAATCCTTATGACAAAGGGGGCAGATACTTGGCACAAGGGCTAGAAGCAGAGCGAGTTTTGCGTGCAGACAAGGTATTGCACGGGGTTTTTATCAGGGCTGGGCATTATCTCCCCATCGTTACGATGCAGATAGATGCGGCCATGCGTGATTATGTACGCCCGGCACTGAATATCCGCCTCAATATCATCGTGGGTGGGCTAAGGCTGCTGGATGTGCCTGTTACAAGATTAATTAACTCGCCCCTGGGCATTACTTTGCTGATAGATTTGACTGTAAATAGGTGGGTAAATACTACCCGAAAGGTATTCCAAGAAGCCATAGAAAAGGTCTCTGTCCAAGAACGCCTTTATAACCAAACAGCCCTCAGAAATATAGACGAGCGCAAAGTGCTTCTTCAAATTATAGAAGATGCCCGCAGAAGCCAAGACAGCCGCCTGCTACAAAGGGCTACCAGCATTTATGAAAGTAACCTGAGTGCCGAAAAAAATAGGTCTTAAAAAAATTTCAGGAAGATGAATCACCCACAAAAACAAAAAACCTTTTGACCGTTAAGTCAAAAGGCTTTTTTGGAAGTAATTTGTCGGGGTGGCGGGATTTGAACCCACGACCCCTTGCACCCCATGCAAGTACGCTACCGAGCTGCGCTACACCCCGAACATTTTGGAGTGCAAATATAGCTTTATTTTTTGATGGAGCAAATAAATTAAGGTGATTTTTATTGAATAGTTACGTTAAAGTCCGCTTCTATGTCTGTCTCACCATCATTGATGCCCGTAGTAGAAGATTTAAGACCAGGCTGGTGCTTGAGCGTTATTCTGAGTGTGCCCGTACTTGCAGCTCCCGTCAAAAATTCGTTTGCTATCCCGATAGGGTTTCCACCCGTATCCGCATCATCATAACTGTGTGTAAGATTTAGCCCACCTGAGATAGTATAAAAAAACTGATGCTCATCTGCTTCTTCTTCTATTTCTAAGGTAATGTTGTAAGACTCACTCAGGAGATTTACGGCTTGATTTTCATCTAACAGTAAAATACTTGCTGTATAAGTCTTGCTTGCATCTAAAGTAATCGGATCAATGACTGGAGGATTTCCACCTTCACCATCTAGGTCTTTCCACTCAAAAGAGACAGGGTCTTCTCCCTCAGCCGTAAAAGTAATACGCAATGTAGTGATTACCTCTTCTTCGTTTACAGGATCTGGAGTATCTTCACTACAGGCACTTAAAAATATGAAAGAAAAACCAGCGAATAGCAATGAGAAAAATAAATTGTTCTTGTTCATGATGATAATAATTAAGGGTTTATAAATTAATCTAAATTGGTTTCAAAATAATACCTGAACCTGAGTGTGATATTTCGCCCCATTTCATCTGCAAAATATCTGTAGCGGTTCATGTAGTTTCTATAAGTGGTATTGAAGATGTTTTCTATCTCTAACCCCCAAGTAAGGCTGGTATTTTTGAGCGGGATGCGGCTGCCTACCGAAAATTGCAGTAAGTGATAAGCCCCTGGAGCTGCCACAAAATCAAAATTGTCTGTAAAATCTTCAGGGATGTTTTCTATATTTTCTATGGCATCAGGGGCACGGTTTTGCCTGCTTACCTGCACAAGTTCAATTTTGGCAAAGAAATCCTTTACCTTGCCCCAGATGGGCCTTTCGTATCTGATGCTGTGCTTGGTTTGGCTTGGGTTAATCCAGATGAGCCCCCTAGTAGCGCTGAGATAAGAAATCTCAGACTGGAGTGTCAAGTGAGGCAGCAGCTCATAACGCAGCATGGCATCTAGCCCTAAAAAATCGGCCTGTTGCTGCACATACTGAAATACAGGAAACGCTCCTCTAATCGTCAGTGCTATCTCACGAGGCTGTAGGTAAATGTAGTTATCGAAGTGATGTATGTAGGGGCTAAGTTCTAACATCCATCGTTTTTTGACCCAAGTGGCTTGCCCCACCCACTTGATAGATTTTTCTGCACTGAGTGTAGCATCGCCCTCCTCTATGGCAGCCGCTGCATGGTGCAAACCACTGCTGTACAGTTCATTGACTTGTGGGTTGCGTTGTGAGAAGCCCAAATTACTTCGCAGTGTGAGGTTTTCTTTCGGATGATAGATAAAGCCGACATTGCTTGCAAAATTATGAAAGTTACGAAGCGGAATGCTCAATGTGTTCTCTCTATCAAATACGTAGCTTCTCAAATGATTGTAATCATAGCGCAAGCCCAGCTCGGCCTCCCATTTGCCTTTGATAAGCCTTTCTATCCAGAATATCCCACCTCCTACTTTTTCGTAATCAGGGATGAGCCTTCGTGTGCCTGTCAGCCCTACATCATTGTAATTATCTTGATACATACTCTGTATGCCCATTTTGCCTTTCCAAAACTGATGATGAGAATACTCTAAGGAAGCATCTAAAGTATGGGTCAGTAGTTGTAAATCAAGGGAAGGCCTCTCGGAGCGACCTCCCCGCCTGATGTCATATTCTTGTCTTTGATTGATTTGTAAGCCATAGCGTACTTTCAATTCTGCTTCATCGCTAAATTTCCAGAAAGCTTCAGTCTTGAATAATTGATGAAAAACCCTTTGGCGGGGGTTGAGTATCTCATACGTAAAATCACGGATGATGGCAGGCTCGCCGCTTCGGATGGCATTGTATAAATCCGTAGTATTGCCGATGTGTGCAGCAGCCAAGATGCCTATCTCTGTATCAAAACGGCTATAAAATAGCTCAATGCCGTATTTTTTGCGTGTAAGCCCCAGTGCTGCAGAGAAGTTCAACTCATTTAGCCCTGTGTTAGAGAGGGTGTAT
>JAABSX010000061.1 GCA_011390205.1 Microscillaceae bacterium
AAGACAACTATAATAAGGTGTTTTATCTGAAAGAAACAGCAGATTCCATCTATTTTTATCAATATGATGAAAAAAACTTTTTTCTTGAAGAGACTCGTTTTTCGCTCCGATTTTTCAATCAAACCAATACCAAGGCAAATGGTGCAAATGTGAAGTTTTATCATGCGAAAAGGTTTGCCAATTCCTTTCATAAAAAGTTTGCCAATTCCTTTCATTTTGTAAGTTTCAAGTGTGCCAAAGATGGCAAAGATATGCTGAAAGGTTTTAGTAATCATTTTGTCTTGATAAAATATGGAATGAATGGTGCGAAAGAATCTACGACCTGTCTTGCCAATATCAAATTTAGAGATGAAAAAGAGGCAAAAGACTTCTTGAAAAGAATCAATGAACGCATCAAACAACTCAATTAGCCAAATGAAAAAAGTACTATTTTCTTTCCTATTTGTGGCTTTATTAGCCTTTACAAACAGTCTGCAAGCCCAGACTTTTCAGGAATACTTTGCACTTTTTCCTACGCTGACAGGTGATTTTACTTGGACAGGCGATGACCTAGAAAATGCCCGCAAAACAGGCAAAGCAATCCCCGACAACTTGCGGAATTTTATGAGTGATTACCATTATCTCGATGGTGGCTACCCCCTAGGCAAGCTAGAGATGGACGGAGGATATATCTTGTTTATGGCTGCACCCGTGCCAGAGTACAGCGAAAGCAGCAATACACAAATTGCACTTACTACCAAGGTCTATGACTCAAAAGGCAAGCGCAAAGATTTATCGGGTGTTACGGGAGATATTTTGACTTGGACGGGCGGAAACCCTGTTTCTAAAAGCTTTATGTATAGCTTCAAAGCTAAATATACCGCCAAAGAGAAACAACTCATTGTAGAATCTAAAAAAGAAGGAAAGCGAATCCGCTCCGAATACGAGCTACACGATTACAAACTCAGTGGAGCGGGCTATAATTTATATATCAAAACAAGTAAATTTTAATACATCAAAAAAATGAAAAAAGTACTATTTTCTCTCCTATTTATGGCTTTATTAGCCCTTACAAGCAGTCTGCAAGCCCAGACTTTTCAGGAATACCTCGCACTTTTTCCTACACTGACAGGTGATTTTACTTGGACAGGCGATGACCTAGAAAATGCCCGCAAAACAGGCAAAGCAATCCCCCAAAACTTACGAAATTTTGTGAGTAATTCTGATTATCTCAATGGTGGCTATCCCCTAGGCAAGCTAGAGATGAGTGGAGGCTACATCGTGTTTATGGCTTCGCCCGTGCCAGATTACAGCGAAGGCAGCAATACACAAATTGCACTTACTACCAAGGTCTATGACTCAAAAGGCAATCGTAAAGATTTATCGGGTGTTATGGCAGATATTTTGACTTGGACGGGCGGAAACCCAGCTTCTAAAAGTTTTATGTACAGTTTTGAAGCAAAATATGATTTCAAAAAGAAACAATTTATCATAGAAATGAATGAAGAAGAGAACGGAATACCCAAAAAATACAAGCTACACGATTACAAAGTCAGTAACAAGGGTTTCAATCTTTCTATCAAAACAAGTAAATTTTAAAACAATGAAGAAAGTAATTTTTTACAGTTTTGTACTGATTATTTTGGTGTGCAGTTCTTTGCACACCAAAGCTCAAACCGTAAATCCTGATGATTTATTGGGCTTTTGGGATTTTGAAAAAGTCATCAATCCAAGTATCTATTTGAGTACAGAAAAACTCAAAGAAATCACTACAACATTCAAAGGCGCAGACTTTTATTTCGGAGATGATGCTACCTACAAACTCGAATTTGCAAATGGCTATAAGTTGGAAGGCGGATACGAATGGGAAGAGGACACCAAACTCATACTCGGTACGAAACAAGACGGCTCAGAAATGAATAACTTTTTTGATTCTTATAGCTATCAACTTGTATTTTCAGACAAAGAGCATTTCACTTTGAAGTTTTATGCTACTTCCTTTGAAGAAGATCCGATCTATCAAATGCAATTCAAAAGACATAAATTTTAGAATTTTTTAATACAATGAAAAAAATAGTCCTAAGTTGTTTTGTTTTCTTGATGCTTGCGGCAAATGCTCTACAGGCACAAGATTGGAAAAGCCTGAACCAAAAATGGTTGTTTCAAAAACACGATTTTAGTGAAGCTGCCAACGAAAACATCTCTGAAGAAGTGAAGAATATGCGCAACGCCATGAGCCAGCAAATGTATATTCAAGGCGTTTATTATGATTTTGACCAAGAATTTGCCCCAAAAAACATCAAAAACTTTGCTGCCATCATTGTCTATAATCCCTTGTCAGAGCACAAAATAGCAAGACTCCCAAGCAGATACACGCTCGATAAAAAAGCCAAAACCCTTAGCTTGAAAGGTGCATCTTTTGAAGATAATAAAGGCAGCTTCTTTGGGTTTGATGATGTAACTTATTTTGTAGAAAAACTGACTACCAATGAGCTAATATTAGTTGAACAAGAAAGTAAAATAAAATCCATTTTTAAAACAAATAAATAAACCCTAAAACTCTTAAAATGAAAAAAATCATATTTACGCTCCTTTTGTGTAGCATCGCTACTGTCCTTTTTGCACAAGAAGATTTGCTCATTCGCAAATGGAAGATAGACAAGATTGCTTCCAAGAAAATACTGGACTATGGTCAAAAACTTATTGATAACCCTGCCTTGATGGACGAAGAAACGCCTGAAGATATTGTACGTGAAGAAGATGCCTTACAACAGTTGATAGACAATGGCAGCTACATAGAAATCCAGAAAAAAGAAGTGTTTATTTTTGGCTATTATAACTTCATAGCTGATGCCATAGTACCTATCAAGACCCTCTGGAGCTACTTAGATAGCGACAAAAAGTCGTTTAATATTGCTGCACAAAAAGTAGAAAAAGTTGTGAAAAACAAACGAGGAGTGAAAGTTACCGCCCGAAGCTCCGTTGATTATACAGTTTTTGAGATATATAAATTGACCGAAACCGAACTCATTTTATTCAATACCAAAGACGAGGCTTTGTTTACGCTTTCGCCTATGAAAAAATGATTTGAAAGAATCTAAAGACAAAATCTAAGGATGGAGTCGCTTTGAGCGACTCCGTCTCCTTGCACTGCAAATTTACTGACGCACGAATCTTACTTTAGTTTTTCTGTCCAGTATGATGAGATACTCTTCATCTATGCTAACAATTTTTGCTTTTTCTTCCTCATCTTTTTCTTCTTCATTGTCTGCAAAGTGAATAACTATCAAGTACAGTCCATCTTCACTCAGCTTCCAGACAGCTTCTTGGTTTTGCTCTCCCTCTTTAAACATGGTTAATTTTCCACCTTCCTCAAATAGCACCTTCATTTCGGGTTCATCTTTATCAATAGAAGGTTCAGACATGTCTCCTTCTACATGCCAAGTGCCTATAATGCTGGCTTTTCTTTCAGCTATTTCTTCCTCCGAGAGTGCTTTGTCAAGTGTTTCTGACTCTTTACGGATGAGTGCCATCTCGTTGTTACCTGCCATAAATTTGAACTCAAATTCTGTTACATCTACAATGGGCATCTCCTCCACTACTTCTTCATTTTCTAAGATATAAAAAATTGTTCCGTCATCACTTAGTTTCCAAATAGCCGTTTTGGTGATTTCTTCACCAGATTCGAGGGCTATTTCATGATTCTCTTTGATGATGAGGTAGCGTTGATCCTCGACCTCCCAAGTTCCTATCAGCTTTACGCTGCGCTGCTTTAGGTCTATTTCTTGTGCAATTATGGGAAGTGTCAAAAACAAATACAGCAGGATAAATAGGTAAGTTATTTTTTTCATTTTAATTCTAATTTGATTCGAAAACAATAACGAGATTTATTTGATGAAGGTAAAAAAAAACACAAAACTTTAAAATTCAAAGCCTTCAAGAATATAGACCAACTTTTTGCAAAATGATAGACAAGAGATTTATTAATAAATAATTATATTTATTCTTTTTTTATTTATACAATTTAGTTTACTTATGAGGGGTTGTAGTGATAGTTTATTTTCACACAAACCTTCTAATATTATGCGCATATTGATTGCCCTTTCCTTATTATTATTTACCATTTCATCTCTCAAAGCACAAGATGCTACCACAATTTATTCTTATTACCTAGAGATAGACTGCGACCACGACAGTGAGACCAATGAATGGACAAGTAACAACATTGATATAAATATTTTTCTGAAAAATGGAAGACGTTATTATGTCAGACTAAACGGAGTTACTGAATATGAGTCTCAGCAACAAAGCTTGGGTTCGGCATTTACCAAAGACAAAGCCATCACTAAATTTATATTCATGTCTGCTTCGCCCATCAAACAGTCTGAATGGGATAAAATCACAGTGAGTATAGATGGAGATGATGCTTTTATGATAGATGCCCTTGCACTTACTTGGGAGAAAAAGATTAAGCGTAAGTCTGACAATGTAGGCACTACACTCTTAAATGTGGTCAGAGACCCCATAGAAACAAGCACAGGCAATGTCCAGACTTGGGGTGTCAATGGAGGAGGGGCTTGGTGCTTGTCTACAGATGCCAATGATGGAAATGGTAGCTGGTCTGATACGGTAAATGGCTGTTTTAAAACTGTAGAGTTTGATATACAGACAGGAAAAGCAAAGAAAATCAATTAGAAACATCCTTTTCGTTGGGTCATTGCCTTCATCGTATTAGGGCTAATGGGCTTGGCATTGGTCTTTTTACATTTTGAAATGATAAACAACTAAACAAATATTATTCTGATATTTTATGATTTTTATTTACTAAGAATATTTTTTTAATTATGTTTTGAATATTAAATTATAATGTATTTACTTTGTGTATCAAAGAGCAAAATGCTATGGTCTCAGCCAGCAAAACTGAGAACAGCAGCAAATCCCCCAAGAGATACTAGACCGAATGCAGGAGGTTGTTTTAAATTATTTAAAAAACTTAAATTTTAATTTTTATGAAAAATAATCTTGAAAATTTTATCCTAGTAGGTGCTTTTAGCCTTGTCTCGATAGGTGCAGCTTTGGCTTGTAATGGTGATGTGTGGGTATCCTCTAATGAGGAAAGAGACCAAGTAATGCGTGAATTTAATGAAAACTGTCCAAATGGTTCGTCTATAACAGTAAGAGATACTCGTGGAGGTATTAGTTTTGCACTAACAAAAGATTATCGTTAGTCAATAACATTAAATTACTACACTTTACCCCATCATTTAAGAAAATAAGAGGATTTAGAATTTTAAAAGTAACTATAACAATGATTGAGATTAAAATATTTAAGTTTTATTTTATTATCTTAATCCTGCTATTTTCTTGTCAAGAAAAAAAAGATGTGTTTGGTTTTGAATTTACACAAAAAAGTATTCCTTTAAAGGCTAAAGGTCAAGAACTTTATTCAGAGTATCAGTTATCTTTATCAAAAGGCAAACATATTTTAATAGGATTTGATGGAACAAGGAATACAGTAGATTTTTTTGACTTAGAAAAAAAGACACTATTCAAATCTGTTAGTTTTGATGAGGCAGGTCCAAATGGTATAGGAAAGCCTCAAAAATATTATTACTATTCAGATAAGAAAATGTTTTTTTACGATGGGTATCAATTAATAGAAATTGACATAAAAGGAAATACTCACAAAAGGCTTTCATTATGGAAAAAAAATCCCTCATCCAAAGAAGATAAAGCTAGAAGAAATAATCCAATTAATTTTCCACCTTATTTTCCTTTCGTTTTCCAACAAACAGATGGAAATATTTATTATACAAGAACTCGCTATGTAGATCAAATGATTCATGAAGCATTTGATAATAAGACCTCTATCATAGGTCAGCTCAACTGGCAGAATGGTGATACAAAAGATTTACCCATTTATTTTCCAGATTTTTTGTTAGAAAAAAACAAATATTTTGGTTTATTATATCATCCTCAGCTTCTTTTCTGGAAAAATAAGTTAGTTATCAACTATCCATCATCTTCTAAAATCTTTGTTTACAGTAAAGAAGGCAAAATGTTAAAAGAATATGAAGCACTATCTGTCAACACATCTAATCAGATGATAGGATTATCAATAGCTGAAAAAGATAATTTCGTGAAAGTAATCAAAAACTTAGATGAAGGTCCTCATTTTTATCCACTACACTATGATGTTAAAAACAAAGTCTTTTATCGATTTCATGAAATATCAGAACTAGATACTAAGGGTGAAAGACTCAAACGTGATATTTACTTAATGATTATGAATGAGAAATTTGAGGTAGTGCAAGAAGAAAAAATGCCCGAAACAGTAAATAACCCTACTTTATCATTGGTATTACCAGAAGGTGGTTTACTCGTAGGTGCAGCAGGCGACCAATTAAAAGAAAACCATTTTACTTATAATGTAATAAAGATTAATAAGAAAAAGTAGTTTTTATGCTTATGAAATCAAAAGAATCGGCTTCTATCTCTATCATTTGCTTTCTATCCTTTATTTTCGTAAAATTGTTCTTTCAACAATCAAGAAACAAAGCGTGCAAAAACATCCTTTTCGTTGGGTCATAGCCTTTATTGTGTTGGGGCTGATGGGCTTTGCATTGATTCCTCGTTTGTCAGTAGATTTGCTGCCCAAGGCACAAGAACCAAGCCTGTATGTAAGCTATTCTCTGCCCCAAGCTGCCCCCGATATAATAGAGCAATCCGTAACTGCTCCTTTGGAGAACATGCTTTCGGAGATAGAAGGCATCAAAAAAATAAAATCAGTTTCTAATTATAACGGGGGCAATATCACCCTTGAATTTGACAGTCAAGAAGATTTAGATTTTAAAAAATTTGAAGTAAACGCCCTCATCAGGCGTATTTATCCACAGCTACCCCGCACACTGAGCTACCCACAAGTAGAGCGTGGAGGCGGCACTGGCAGACAACGCCGCAAAATGCTTTTGCTGTATTCTATCAATGCTCCGCTGGCTGCCCACGAAATCCAAAAAAAAGCACAAGAAATTTTACAAATGCCTTTGCGTGCTCAAGCAGAAGTAGAGGAAGTAACTCTCTCTGGTGCGGAGCCACTTGGCATCACAGTAAGCTATCCAGAAGACCGCCTACAGCTACTCCGACTCACTAAAAACCAATTGATTGCCTCTCTCCAACAAGCCAGCAGCACGCAGTATCTGGGGCAACAAAAAAATGCCGCAGGACAGTATTTTTTCATCAAAAATGAAAACACTTTGCAAAACCTAAGAGATTGGGAAAATATCTCCATCCTTCGCCCTCCGAGTGATAGCCTGAGAGAGATAGATATTCGCTTGGGAGAGGTAGCCAAAATATATTTTGAAGAAGAAGAAGCCCAGCAGTTTTTTAGAATTAATGGCTTAAACTCTGTTTCTATGGCGATTTATGCCCGAAGCGGCAGCAATGCCCTCGCCCTGAGTGCTCAGATAAAAGCACAAATCAAAACTCTAGAAAAAAACCTACCCAAAGGCTACCAAATCTTGCTGGAGTATGATGATTCAGAATATTTAGACAAAGAATTACAAAAAATCTACCATCGTACGGGTTTGTCCTTGCTTATTTTGATGCTTTTTGTGCTATTGGCACATCGCAAGGGCAAGCATTTGCTCATCTTGTTTTCTAGCTTGGCATTGAATGTAAGCCTTGCACTGATGCTGGTGTATTTTCTAAAAATCCAGATTCATTTGTATTCTTTGGCAGGTTTGAGTATTTCTCTAGGTTTAATTATGGACAATGTCATCGTGATGCTTGACCACCTACAGAAGCGAGGCAATACCCGTATTTTTAATGCGCTTTTGGGGGCATCCCTGACCACGATTGCCGCCCTGATGCTCGTCTTTTGGCTGCCCGAAGAAGACAAACAAAATCTCTGGGAATTTGCCCTGATTATTGCCCTTAATCTAGGGGTTTCGCTTTTGATTGCCTTGTTTTTTACCCCTGCCTTGTATCAGCTTTTGTACAGCCCCCTAGCCCCCAAAGGGGGAACTTTTCCTCCCTCCCATGAGGGGAGGGTTGGGGTGGAGTCTGTTGCCCCTTCGGGGCTTGAGGGGCTTTCGAGACTTTTGTCTTTTTTAATCAAATACCGCAAGTTATTTAATCTAACCGTTTTGCTGATGTTTGGCTTGCCTGTATTTTTATTACCTAGCAAATGGGAGGGGCAAGAATGGTACAATCAAAGCATTGGCACAGATTTTTACCAAGAAGAAATCCGTCCTTATGTGGATAAAATACTGGGCGGCACGCTGCGGCTTTTCGTCAATGAAGTCTATGAGCGAGGAGGCTATCGCTCACCCGAGAAAACCATGCTCTATGTCAATGCCGAAATGCCTTATGGCACTACCCCTGAGCAAATGAATGACATTATCCAGAAAGTAGAGGGCTTTTTGCAAAGTGTAGAAGGCATAGACAAATTTGTGACCAGGGTCTCGAGTGGGCAAAGTGCTTCCCTGCAGATTAGCTTTCAATCTAAATATGAAAAATCATCCCTCCCCTATCAGCTTAAAAATCAGCTCATTGCCCGCTCCTTAGATTGGGGTGGCGTGGGCTGGAGTATCTATGGCGTAGGAGATGGCTTTAGCAATGCCAACAATGATGGTTTGGCTTCTTTTAGGGTAGAAATGCGAGGCTACAACTATGATGAGCTAGAAAAACAAGCCAATATTTTAGCCCAAAAACTCCTAGCCCATAAGCGAATACAAACAGTCAATATCAATGAAAGACTCAGCTACCGAGAAAAATCTTCGGAAGAATTTGTACTGGAATTTATACCCGAAAAAATGGCTTTGCTCCATACCAATCGCCAAGAAGTGATACAAACCTTGCAGCAAAGAGGCAAAACCACTAGCCCAAGTATATATGTTTTTTATCAAGATGAATACTTACCTGTCTGGTTTAAAGAACAAAATTCAAATCAATTTTCTAAATTTTTCTTAGACCAAGGGCAGCTTCAGACGGCTCAAAGCCCACTCAAACCCACAGATTTCTCAGAGATTCGCCTACAAAAAACCATCAACGCCCTCCACAAAGAAAACCGACAGTATATCCGCACAGTGGGTTATGATTATTTTGGAAGCCCCAAATTTGGCAAAGAATATCTTGACGAGGTTTTGGCAGAGATGCGGCAAGCAATGCCCATCGGCTACACTGCCGAGCATAAGAGTTTTAGCTTTGGTTTTGAGCAGGCAAAGCGGCAGTACAGTTTGTTGCTTTTACTCCTAGTGGCGGTCTTTTTTATCTGTGCCATTTTGTTTGAAAGCCTTAAGACGCCTTTTTTGATTATCAGTACTATCCCTGTTTCGTATATCGGGATATTTTTTACTTTTGGTTGGTTTAATTTTTATTTTGACCAAGGGGGCTATGCCGCTTTTGTACTTTTGGGGGGCATCGTGGTCAATGCTTCTATTTTTATCTTGCACGACTTTCATCACCTACCCAAAACTTTAGACACGACACAACGCACCCTGCAAGCTGTAAAAAACAAGGCACTGCCGATTTTGCTGACTACACTTTCTACGGTATTGGGTTTAGTGCCTTTCTTGACAGAGGGCGATAGTGAGGTCTTTTGGTTTTCTTTGGCAGCGGGAGCGATTGGAGGGCTGGTATTTTCAATGTTTGCAGTCTTTGTGTGTTTGCCTGTCTGGATGGGCAGCAAAACACCTCCAAAAGCCGCAAGGCTTGATAATCATTGAAGAAAACAGCTTTTTCTGTCATCACTTCTAAAAAAGAACTTTCTGGCTTAGAACTTTTAGACCAAGTATTTGGGTTATGCTTTTATACATTAAAATAACTAAATATATTCATATGTTTTCTTTCCTATCAAAATTATTCGGGGGTGGAGTCAAGATTGATTCAATAAGCACAAAAGAATTAGAGCAGCTTCTCAAACACAAAGACAGCATCTTGATAGATGTACGCAGTCCTGCAGAGTACGCCCAAGGGCATATTCCTGGAGCAAAATCTATCAACCTCTACGACAGTACATTCAGTGAAAAAATAACCAAGCTAGACAAGTCTAAAAATTATTATTTAAACTGTAAAAGCGGTGCAAGGAGCTACATGGCTTGCCGAAGTTTCAAAAAACAAGGCTTCGAGAATGTCTGGAATGTCTCGGGAGGCATCATGGCTTGGCAAGGAAAAATCAAAAAATAATGGCCAAAACTCATTTAGAGATGTAAAAAAGATTTGGAAATCTGCTTTGTATGTGATACTTTGTGCATCATATACAAAGCATTTTTTTAGCTTCTTAATACATCTTTTTTATGAAAACTACTAAACTCTCTTTCAAAAATGCGAGTGGCGTGCTACTCTCTGCCAAATTAGAACTGCCTGTTGATCAAAAAGCCCATAATTTTGTACTATTTGCACACTGCTTTACTTGTAATAAAAACTTAAACGCTGTGCATAATATCAGCCATGCACTCACCAAAGAAGGCTTCGGGGTCTTGCGTTTTGATTTTACAGGTCTAGGAGAAAGTGAAGGCGACTTTGCCAATACCAATTTCTCCTCAAATATTCAAGACCTAGTGGCAGCAGCTGATTTTTTGCGCACAGCTTACCAAGCCCCTACTCTACTGATTGGGCATTCACTTGGGGGGGCTGCTGTGCTTGCCAGTAAGCAATATCTCCCTGAGGTCAAGGCAATTGCTACCATAGGTGCACCTTATCAACCTGAGCACGTAGCACATATTTTTGAAGATGTAAAACCAGAGATAGAAGCCAAAGGAATAGCAAGGGTTAAAATAGCTGGGCGCACTTTTTCTGTCAAAAAGCAATTTTTAGATGACATTAGTGCTGTAAAAATGCACCAACTTATTCAACATCTAGAAGCAGCACTGCTTGTATTCCATGCACCACAAGACGATGTCGTAGAGATAGACAATGCCACTCAGATATTTAAGACAGCAATGCACCCACGAAGCTTTATCTCCTTAGATGGCGCAGACCACCTACTCAGCCGAGCAGAAGATTCGCTCTATGTAGGGCAGGCAATTGCAGCTTGGGCCGCCAGATATGTACGGATTCCAGAAGAAAAAGAACTAAATACAACACATCAAGTAGTAGGCGAAATAGAAGATACCTACACGATGGACTTCAAAGCAGGAAAACACAGACTACGTGCAGACGAACCTGAGGCTGTAGGAGGCGATGACTTAGGCCCTGACCCTTATGGCTTTTTGCTTACTGCACTAGGTGCCTGTACAGGCATGACGCTGAGGATGTATGCCAATAGAAAAGGCTGGGACTTGGCACGTGTCAAGGTACATCTCAAA
Source organism: Microscillaceae bacterium (assembly GCA_011390205.1). GTDB lineage: Bacteria > Bacteroidota > Bacteroidia > Cytophagales > Microscillaceae > JAABSX01. The sequence goes on from JAABSX010000061.1 coordinate 11,286, forward strand.
CACGAAAAAATCTATGCTCAAGATTGTGAGGACTGCACAAGTACAGAAAAGAAAATAGATGAAATCACTCGCTTCATTGAGATAGAAGGAAACCTTAGCACAGAGCAAATTCAAAAACTAATGGATATCGCCGACAAATGTCCCGTACACCGTACCCTACACAGTGAGATAAAAATCAGAACAAAGAGCATCTAGGTATAAAATACGCATATTCGGACATGTCTATGTTAGGCTTTTGTAAGGTTGATATTGGTAATACTTAGGAAAGCTATCAATCCTTATGTGTAGCCAATGCACCCCAAGCCCTGATGTACTGAGCCATTTTATCTTTTCATCTGTGTTTATCATTCTTTCATATTCTTGCCCCGTTCTTTTCCAAAGATCAAAGACCTGTGTATCAGGGGCTTGCCTTACAAAAACAGCCAAGTGCACATAATTTGCGCATTCCGTAATTTGTGCAGGTACGATTAAGCGAGCATCTCCACCCAAATTAGAAAATGTAGCAATGCTATCCGAAGATGTAAAATAAGACTGAAAACTATGTGTATCTGCCCTCAACTTTGCAAGCATAGGAGCATTGAGCAGCACAAATTCAAAGTCGGTTTCTATTTGATGTGCGTGCGTGGGCTTCACTTCCCAAAAAAAGGCAGCATAAGGACTCTCTTGAAGAATCTTGACAAAAAAAGAAACGAACTCTTCTGATTGTTGTATCTCATCTATCCATTTTTTAAAACTAATGGGTAAAGCATTTTGTGTAATTTTATATTGACAAACATTTGCTTCTATTTTTATTTCCAAAACATCCCACATTTTTTACTTACATTTAATATTGATGATTCTTTATTTGATGCTTGTACTTGTTTGGTCTGTATTGTTCCTTCTATAATGTGCTGATAATTAGCAGATTACACCCTTGCCCCTGCCGGCACACGCAAATCATAGGAGTGAATAAATCTCATTGTGTATTTCGCATTTCACCGCTTTACCTTTACAGATAAAAGTAAAAATAAAGCCTAAAAATTTAACTAGATAAAGTTCAGCATCAATTCAGAAAAAAACAAATAAAATAGCATCTAAGTACTTGTTCTTAAGTAGTTTATACTATCCTACTTTTTGTAACAAAAATTAGCACTCTGCAGCAGATTATTTACATTATGAAAAGATTTAATGCACAAAAAACCCATGCTTTTCGGATACTTACAAGATGCTTTCCGCAAAATTAAAGGTGAGGCTTTGTTTTAAATCAGGATGAAGGCTCTCACTAACAGGACACAAACGTGCCACACGTTCTAGTTTTTCTTTTTGAGGAATGCTCAGGTGTAGATTTTTAGGAAAATCAAAAATGATTTCTATCTCAGAGATTCGCCTTGGGTGACTTGCCATGATTTTATGGGTAGTAATCCTTGTTCCGTTCAGGTTTATACCATCTTTTTGAGCCTGAATGCCCATGATGGTGAGCATACAGCTTCCGAGTGCCGCCGCCACAAGGTCAGTAGGAGAAAAAGTCTCTCCCTTGCCTTGATTATCTGTGGGGGCATCTGTATAAATGACTGCGCCTGATGCAGTGTGTGTAGCTTCCGTTCGAAGTTCACCTAGATATTGTGTCTGAATGGGTTTCATAAATCTTGATATTTTTTATCTTTTGAAAACAAGCACACAAAAAAAACAAAAAAACATCGAATCATTTGAATTTAAAGAAAAATATGTGTCTTGTAGCTCAAACTAAGTTTGCCTTGTGCGTTATTCTTGTTTTAAACATTTAAAATAAGAATAACACTTACTCAGCACTTGTGTAAGGTATCCATCTTCCAGCATCATCTAAATTATAAAATCAATCTACAGCTGCTTGGCTTACAGCCTGGATAAAAAAAGTATTTTTTTTATTAAAAAACATATTCAGAATATTATACTGAATATCGAATGCCTACTACATACCCAATGAATCACAGACGAATATAATTCCTCAAAAAAACCCGAAAAATACGATTAATACCTTGATAAGTGTTACTATTTTAATATAATAGCTATACTTATTAACATATAAAAATATGATGTAATGTTTGCATAACTTATTTAAAGATATAATTTTGCAGTGAACAAAATTTAATAACTTATAATTAATATCAATTTATGAAGTATCTTAACAAATTAACTTTGGTTGCTCTTTCAGCAGCTCTTCTTTTCTTAGGCGCTTGTTCTCAACAAAACGAAGTAGCCCTTAATGACGAAGTATCAGATGAGGCATTGGTTCAGATTTATAATTTAGGTTTCTCTAACAATGGCGTACTACGTAGCGAAGGTGGCTACATCGTAGAAGGAGATATTTTTATCTCAGATGAGCGTCTGCACGAAGTCCCTAGCCGTGTTTTATTACGTGTAGGTGAAGAAGAGCAATACCGCACTAGCAACACTGTAACTACCAATGGCCAACGCAACATCACAATATTCGCACCCATCGGTGGCTCTACTGGCTACAGCACAGGAATGATTGCTGGCTTAGACCTCGCCATCGCTCGCTACAATGCTCAGAACCTAGACATGACCTTCTCAAGAGTGACTAGCTCTACGGGCGCTAACATCAAGATGACTCGTCTTAGCAAACGTGACGAAAACCGTGGAGTATTAGGCTCTGCTGGCTTCCCTACTAACGGAAACCCTTACGGTGAAATCAAAATGAGTGGTGTATTAGAATCTAGCTATGGCCTAAGCACTGCTGGCATTGCTACCATCATCGGTCACGAAATGGGACACTGCATTGGCTTCCGCCATACTGACTACTACAACCGTGCTATCAGCTGCGGCGGTTCTGTTTCTAATGAAGGAGCAAGTACTGTAGGTGCTATCCATATCCCTGGCACACCTACAACTGCTAACCCAGCCTCTGACTTATCTTGGATGCTTGCTTGCACAGATGGTGGTGACCGTCCGTTTACTGGAAATGATGTAATTGCATTACAGTGGATGTATCAAAATAACTTCTAAGCTAAGTTTTAAATATCATTCTAACGGTTTTGTTTTAACCGTCTTTCATAGCCCTACCTCATCTCAGGTAGGGCTTTTTGCGTTTATCTTCTCTATGGTTTGTGCCAAGATTTGATACCTAGTCATGGCTTATTACAAGAGCCTATGTAAGATATAAATCTTTATCCATTATTCAGACTGAAAAGTAATCTAATGAGGCAATACTTACATCTGAAATAAAATAATTTAGGTCTTTTTTAAAAAAAATTATTTCAGAATAAAATTCTAATTTTAACAGAAAAAAGACAGAAAAAAAATAAAAGTAAAAATATAATTTTTCGTAATTAAAAAAACATGTCATTTATTAATTGATTAGTATTACTATTTTAATATAATAGCTGTACTTATTAACATATAAAAATATGATGTAATGTTTGCATAACTTATTTAAAGGCATAGCTTTGCGATAGATATTATTTAATAACTTATAATTTACATCAATTTATGAAGCATCTTAACAAATTAACTTTGGTCGTTTTCACAGCAGCTCTTTTCTTCTTAGGCGCCTGTTCTCAGCAAGGAGAAGTAACCCTCAATGACGAAGTATCAGATGAGGCATTGGTTCAAATCTATAATTTAGGTTTCTCTAACAATGGCGTGCTACGCAGCGAAGGTGGATATATTGTAGAAGGAGATATTTTTATCTCAGATGAGCGTCTGCACGAAGTCCCTAGCCGTGTTTTATTACGTGTAGGTGAAGAAGAGCAATACCGCACTAGCAACACTGTAACTACCAATGGAGGACGCAATATCACAATATTTGCCCCTGTAGGTGGCAGAAATGGCTACAGTGCAGGAATGATTGCAGGTTTAGACCTTGCCATTGCTCGATACAATGCCCTAAACTTAGACATCACTTTCTCAAGAGTAAGCAGCTCTACGGGTGCTAATATTGTGATGACTCGCCTCAGCAAGCGTGATGAAAGCCGTGGTGTATTGGGTTCTGCTGGCTTCCCTACTAACGGAAACCCTTACGGTGAAATCAAAATGAGTGGTGTCTTAGAATCTAGCTATGGCCTAAGCACTGCTGGCATTGCTACCATCATCGGCCACGAAATGGGTCACTGTGTAGGATTTAGACATACTGATTACTTTAACCGTGCCATCAGCTGCGGTGGTTCTGCTTCTAATGAGGGAGCTAGTACTGTAGGTGCTATTCACATCCCTGGCACACCTACTGGTGCCAACCCCAATACTGATTTGTCTTGGATGCTTGCTTGCACAGATGGTGGTGACCGTCCGTTTACTGGAAATGATGTAATTGCATTACAGTGGATGTATCAAAATAACTTCTAAGAAAGTAGGCATTAAACCTTAATTGATAATTCATACAAAAAGCCCATCTCAACAGAGGGGCTTTTCTTGTGTTCATTATTTACCTTGCCCTGAGAAGATGAAATAATTGATTAAATTAAAATTTAAAAGATGAAAATAAGTAAGTCAGAATACAAACAAAGAATACTATCAGTACAAGAAAAGCTAAAAACCATTGAAGCGGATACTTTAATCGTTTCAGAAGAAGAAGACATCTATTACTTGACTGGATTAACCTACAAAAGCCTTGAAAGACTTTTTTTATTAATCATCAAAGAAGATGAAGTAACTTTTATTGTTCCCAAAATGGAGTTGGCACATCTTAAAAAAGTAGATAATGTTACTGAGATAAAAAGCTATTGGGAGTATCCTGCACAGAAGCCTGAACGATGGAAAGATATCCTCCTAGAAACTGTAAAAGAAAGTAAATTAATAGGCATTGGAGGCAAAACGCCTTTCGAAGTCCCTGATTTTCTAACTTCATCTCATCTCAATATTGTTGAAAGCAACATCATAGAAGAACTAAGATGGATTAAAAGTACCTCAGAAATAGCATTAATCAAACAAGCTTCTAAGTACTGTGATATAAGCATCAATAAACTGAATAAGAATGCCTATTACGGAATGACAGAGCTTGAAGTCTTTTCTATTGGGCGTAGCATGCAGCAAAAAGTAATCAAGGAAACGGAGTTTGATTATCTAGCTACCAATATTTTAGTGGCTGCTTGGCCAAGCAGAATTTCGTACCAACCCCATGGAGTCCCTACAGTATCAGATGTTTTAATAGATGGTTCTCACATTAGTTTGGCTTTTTTGAGGGTGAATGGATATGCTGCAGAGCTAGAAAGGACATTTTTTACTAGCCAACCCAATAAAGAACAAGAAGAAGCCTTTGAATTGATGATGGAAGCCAGAAGAAGGTGTTATGCTACTCTAAAAGCTGGAGTAGTGGCAGAAGAGGTTGATTTAGCTGCCAAACAGTTTTTATCTGCACAAGGACTCAAAGAAAACTTAATGCACCGAACAGGGCATGGAATAGGATTAGGCAATCATGAAGGACCTTTTCTAGCAGAAGGAGACAAGACTATCCTGAAAGAGAATATGGTGGTGAGCATAGAGCCAGGAATTTATATAGAAGGTGTTGGCGGATTTAGGCATTCAGACACCGTGTTGATTACTAAAAACGGCTATGAAATCCTAACCAACTGCCCTGATGACTTGAAAAGCTTGACTTTTACAAGTACAAAACTATTACAAAAATTAAAGGGCAAAATTATAAAGAAGATATATGGACTTTAGGCACTTTCCAAAAAAAGAATACCCATTAAAAACTTGGAGGATGCCCCAAGCTCTGTTGTTCAAGCCTCTCAGGCTATTTACTGCCAGTTATGGGAAAATTTCAAAGAAAATATCCTTATAAAATCGTTTAGAAAACACCTATGATTGAGTATTTTACAAACTCATAATTTATGACTTATACCGCATCTCTCAGTTAACTGTTCTCTCACTATAATACGACTAGTCTTTTTACTGATAGCTTTCCAGAAGAGTTACTGAGATATAAAAAATAAAGCCCAGGCATTAAATCATCCGTATCTATTTCTTTGAATACCTCAGAAATCTCAAACTCACGGAGTTTAATGCCTTGACTGTTGTAAATCACAATATGCTCTACTGCATCTATTTCATCAATCAAAACGACCGTTTCGCCTGTTTTAGCAGGGTTAGGAAATAAATAATATTCATTTTTGGGAATATAAAAAGCTTCTACTTCATTGCTGTAATATTTTTGTCCTTGTGCATTGTTTAGCTCTATACGGTACACATTTCGGTAGGGCTGCGGACTATTATCCCCCAATAAAAGCCTCACATCCTGTGGACTTTGGAGAGTCTGTATCGTCTTAAATTCATCATTTTCTTTTCTTTGCAAAGCCACTGAGGCGAGCCCGTAGGCAGTGCCGAGCTGTAAATCCAAGCGAATGGTATCATTGACAATATCTAAGAGTAGAAGAGTACGTATGTAGCAATCCAGAGATTGGAAAGTATAATTGATGGTCAGTCCTTTGGGGGTTTCATCTTCAAAAACTGGGGCTAGGGCAAAATAAACATCATGAACTTGGCTTTTGTCTATGACCAGCAAGGTATCACTGACGGTAGTATAACTTTCTAAATATTGCTCACCCATCGTAAATACCTCATAACTAGCCACTCCTGCGATGGGCTTCCAGTAAAGAAGCAACTCTTCGGGACAGTCAAAGCCTACCCTAGGGATAATGGGCTGCGTAACAGTAATCACATCAGAAGTAAGCATTGCGGAGGCACTCCTTACCCTTAACTGAATCAAAGCCAAAGTATCGGGCAGCAAATCAATGTATTTACCTTGCGAAACATCTTCTACATTTCCTAAAAAATGCCAAGTATCACCCTCTGTATATTTCAATTCTATCACACCTTGTTCTGCTGTGCTTATTCCTGTCCATTCCAATTGAATTTCTCTATTTGCCCTCAAAAAATCACTTGAGGTAGGATACACCCATGCAGCCTGTGTCTGATAAGAATACACCACACTGAATGTCTGGCTTGTGGTCTGTATCTCAAAGCCTTTTATTTTAATTTGGTAAGTGCCTGCTTCGGGAAATTCAAGCGTAATTTGTTCAATATTGTTGAGGTGATCTGCTCTTCTGACTGCATTTTTGCGAAGCGAGTCTGGGTGAGGGTAGTTACTCAAAGACCATGGAAGCCAATTTTCAGAAGTATTTACATTTTGGAGGCTGATGTCCAAGTCATTGACCAGTGCCTGAGGGGCATCTATTTCAGTCACGGAGTCATTCCAGACCAAGGTAACTTTGAGTAATTTTGAGCCTGCTGGCACTTCTATAGTATATATTTTTTCTTCTTGAGATAAGATACTTCCTTGTATAAAAGACTGATTCTTAATACTTTCTACGGCTTCAAGGGCATTTACTTTTCCAAAGCCATATTCATAATCTACAGCGGCTCGCCCCAAATCTTCTGCACTGTTAATGAGTGCCGCCTTCACAAGCGATGAGGTCGGTAATTCTGCGTATTCATCTTGATATGCTTGCTGTATGAGTAGAGATATGCCTGATACCAAAGCTGCGGACTCTGAAGAGCCCTCGCCTCCATAAGCTACGACTTCGGGCTTGACTCGCCCATCATAAGCAGGACCACGGCTGCTTAGCATTGTAATATTATTTTGTGCGTCTATCTCACCAACACTTAGGGTATTTTTAGACATTTTAAACTGTGCGGTTAGGTTTGCGAAGCCCTCAATGCCTGCATAAGTCCCCTCTTGGCTGGCTTGGTTGCCTGCATTCCCTGCTGAAAACACGTGTAGAATAGAGGGATACTGATTGCATTGCTCATCATAAGCTTGTGTTTCTATGCCATAATAATTCTCAATGCCCACTCCATAAGAGTGATTTTGCACAGAAATCCCCCTGCTCAAAAGTTCATCTGTATCATCTGGAAATAAATTGGCAAAACTGGCTGTGAATAAATTTGATTTCCAAGCTACTCCTTTGCCAAGCGGAGAAGAGTTTCCTCCTCCTGCTATCAGGCTTGCCATATCTGTAGCGTGTGTGGTGTTAATGCTCGGAAAATTATTGAACTGTGGGACACGCCCCCGAAAATCTATGTCATTTTTATCAAAAGCTCCTTCTTTGACAGATACATTGAGCCCTGCACCATTCAGTTCAGGGTATTTGCTATGCAGCAGACTCACACGATTGACCCGAAAACCTGTGAGGTCATTTTCTCTTTCTTCTAAGGCAGGTCTTAGCCCCAAATCTATAAACTGTAGGTGTTCACATTGCAGTAATTTTTGAAAATTTGCTTGATTTACTTGCCCGATGAGAAGAACAGAACTGTCTTTTTTATGAAAAGAAATGACCGAGAGAGAAGGCCCATGTAGCTCAGACCAAGTCAAAAAAGACTTTGAATCGCTCACCTTGATACGGAGTGTGTTAGGCAGTTGATTGGATTGGTAAAGTGTTTGAAGTTTGGGAGATAATCTGTGAGCAGTCTGTATTATTTCCTTATTTTCCTGTGCTTGTAGATAAGACAGGGGAGCAGAGAGAAAGACAAGTATTGTAATGATAAATGACTTCATTGGGTAAGGGGCTTTTATGATGGGTTTGTAAGGCTTTATTGATTATAATGAAGCCCTACAAACCCTGATTAAATCAGAAAACCAAGCTATACTATTTCTCTTACATCGGTAATTTTGCCAGTGAGTGCAGTAGCAGCAGCTGTCAGGGGGCTTGCCAAAAACGTGCGTGCACCAGGGCCCTGCCTTCCTTCAAAATTACGATTAGAAGTAGAGACACAGTATTTACCCGCAGGGATTTTGTCTTCATTCATTCCCAAGCAAGCCGAGCAGCCAGGCTCACGAAGTTCAAAACCAGCTTCTTTAAAAATAAGGTCTAGTTTCTCGGCTTTGGCTTGTTTTTCTACCTTTTTAGAGCCTGGCACTATCCAGACTTCTACACCTTCTGCTTTTTTATTTCCTTTGACCATTTCGGCTACAGCCCTTAAATCTTCTATCCGTGAGTTGGTGCAGCTCCCTATAAATACATAATCAATCTTTTTGCCTAGTAGTTTTTCTCCTTCTTTCAAATCCATGTATTTCAATGATTTTTGGAGGTTAGTTGCTTCGGCTGTATCCAATGAATCAGCACTTGGGATTGCCTCGGTGATGCCTATGCCCATGCCAGGGTTAGTACCGTAGGTAATCATTGGGCTAATATCTTTGGCATCATAGGTGAGCACTTTGTCATAAGTAGCTCCTTCATCCGAAGGTAAGCTCTTCCAATACGCAAGGGCTTTGTCCCATTCTTCACCTTTGGGGGCAAAATCTCGTCCTTGGATGTATTCAAAAGTAACCTCATCAGGGGCAATCAAACCACCCCTTGCACCCATTTCTATGCTCATATTGCAGATGGTCATGCGTGCTTCCATAGACAATGCCCTGATTGCCTCTCCAGCATACTCCACAAAATAGCCTGTACCACCTGCTACCCCTATTTTAGAAATCACATACAAAATAATATCTTTGGAAGTAACTCCTTTGGCGAGCCGCCCGTTGATTTCTATCTTCATCGTCTTGGGCTTGTATTGGAGGAGGCATTGTGTCGCCAAAACCATCTCTACCTCACTCGTGCCTATGCCGAATGCAACTGTCCCAAATGCCCCGTGGGTAGAGGTATGGCTATCCCCACAGACGATGGTTTTGCCTGGCTGAGTGATGCCTAGCTCAGGCCCAATCACATGCACGATGCCCTGATTAGGATGCCCTAGACCATACAATTCTAGCCCGAATTCTGCACAGTTTTTTGTGAGTGTATCTACTTGAAATTTGGAGAGTTTTTCCTGAATAGGCAGGTGCTGATTGAGTGTAGGTACATTATGGTCGGCAGTAGCTACAGTTTTGTGTGGATTTTTAACAGGAATGCCTCTGCCACGAAGTCCGTCAAATGCTTGCGGACTTGTAACCTCATGGATGAAGTGTGTATCAATATACAACACATCAGGGGCTGCTTCTTGGCTTTTGACAATGTGGGCTGCCCATATTTTGTTAAATAAATTTTGAGGAGATTTTTTTTCGTTATTTTGGCTCATATATAAGCGTATCTAAGTTACTTAATTCTAAATTTGTGCTTTTTTGTTACGTAATTTTAATAAAGCATCATCTGATTCCAAAGTTAAGTAGTTTCTTTGAATCAGCAAATAAGAAGGTGCTTCAAAATGCTGGGGTGTTTGGCGTTTGTGGTTCAGAAAATAAAACACAAAATGACATTTAAAATATGGAATATATCAATGATTTTTTGGCATACAAGATATTTAGTATTGGCAATTATGCATTCACTGCCTCTGACCTGATACAGATTGTAGCTATTTACGTGGGAGTGTTGCTAATTACAGTATTCACCAATCGCTTTTTTTTACGTAAAATCAAGATTATCCGTGTCCTCCCATCGGATAAAAAGATGGTTTTTAGTAGATTAATCACTTATATCACCCATCTTTTGGGGCTTTGGTTTGCTTTGTATAGCATCGGGCTTCACCCTAGCACACCCATCCTGAAGCTTGATAATGACAATACCATCAATATCTCTCATTTAATCCAAGTAGCATTGATTTATATTCTGACTCGGCTGCTGATTTGGATGATCGAAAAGGTCTTTATTCATTCAAGCTTTTTTAGCCGCTCAGAAGAGGGGAAAATATTCGCTTTTGTTCAGATTTCTAAGTACATTGTAGTGGTATTGGCACTTTCTTTTGCACTCAACACAGTAGGGATAGATTTGGGGCTAGTGTGGGCAGGCTTAGCAGCTCTTTTGGTAGGGCTTGGCTTCGGGATACAGCAGACCTTCAATGACTTAATCTCAGGGCTGATTCTACTGATAGAAGGCACGGTAAAAGTGGGGGATATTATAGAAATAGAATCGGTGGCTGTAGGCAAGGTCATCTCTATAGGGGTGAGGGTATCTAATGTAGAAACAAGAGACGGGATTAATATCATCGTGCCTAATTCTAAACTGGTGGTGGACAATGTCATTAACTGGAGTGGAAGTGACAAGGCAGCAAGGTTTAAAGTAAAAGTAGGTGTGGCTTATGGCTCAGATACACAACTGGTAAAGGAAAAACTTTTGGAGATTACACAAAAGCAAGAGTTTGTGGTGCAAACTCCTGAAAAACCCTTGGTGATTTTCAAAAATTTTGGTGATTCGGCTCTAGAGTTTGAGTTACTTTTCTGGACGTATGAAATCTGGAATATTGAGATTGTGAGCAGTAAAATGAGATTCGAGATAGATGCTATTTTTAGAGAAAACAATATAGTAATAACCTTTCCTCAAAGAGATATTCACGTAAAAATAGACAAGCAAATGCTTAGAGAAATCAAAGAAGATTTAGACCCATAATCAGCATATTTTTGTATTTTTGTCAAATAACCCATAAAAATCATGGCAGATAGATACATCAACTTATTTACTGATTTCGGATTTAAAAAAATCTTCGGTACAGAAGAAAACAAAGATTTACTCTTGGATTTTCTCAATACACTTTTGCCAGACAAGCAAAACATTACAGACATACAATATCTCAATAGTGAACAGCTAGGCAATACCATCCTTGAGCGAAGGGCTATCTATGATTTACTCTGTGAAAATGACCAAGGAGAGAAATTCATCGTGGAGCTACAGCGTGGTGAGCAGATTTATTTTAAAGAACGCAGCATTTTTTATGCCGCCCGAGCCATCCAAGACCAAGCCAAAAAAGGTAAATGGGACTATAACTGGCAGGCAGTCTATACCATCGCTATCATGGATTTTTCATTCGCTGGTATGGGGCACAAAAATGTCAAAAGTGATGTCATTCTTTATGACCAAGAAAATAACCTACAATTTACTGACAAAGTAAGGTTCATCTACCTAGAAATGGATAAATTCAATAAAACAGAAGAAGAACTCCTAAGTAATTTTGATAAATGGCTCTACATACTCAAAAACATCTCTGTGCTTACTGATGTACCCGCAAGACTCCAAAAATTTATATTTGAGAAAGTATTTAAAATCGCCGAAATACTAAACTACTCCCCCGAAGAAAAAGTACAATATGAAGAAAGTCTTAAATATTACCGTGATTATGAAAATACCATGGACTTAAAGTATGAGAAGGGAGTGCAGAAAGGTGAGGAAATCGGAAGACAAAAAGGTGAGGAAATCGGAAGGCAAAAAGGTGAGGAAATCGGAAGACAAAAAGGTGAGGAAATCGGAAGACAAAAAGGTGAGGAAATCGGAAGACAGAAAGGACTATTCCTCACTGCAAAGAATATGAAAAAAGAAGGAATAGAGAGTTCCATCATTAGTAAAATTACAGGTTTAAGCATCGAAATCATCGAGAAGTTATGAAAGAAATGAGCGAAAAAGAACTTAAATATTACCGTGATTATGAAAATACCATGGACTTAAAGTATGAGAAGGGAGTGCAGAAAGGTGAGGAAATCGG
>JAABSX010000062.1 GCA_011390205.1 Microscillaceae bacterium
GGAGGCTATCCTTATAGACACTGTCTCGAAGGCGTGAGTCGAGGTATTTAGCCATCAATTTTTCCCAGTCAAATTTATCGATGTTTAGCTTTTCGGCTTCTTGATAATGTCTGAAAGATGTCCCATACTCTTTTTCTAAGAAAGCTTTGTTTGCTTTCGTAATCAGCATATAATAAGTAAGTGTATCATTTTTGACGGGTTTTTCTGACACCAGTTCTTTGGTATTGTCATTTTGACAAGAAAATAAAAATATTGAAAAAGTAGTGGCACAAAAAATAATGAGTAGATTAATTATAGATTTCATCGTGTCTATTTTTTATAATTGTTAAGATGTATAAATATCTGTAAATCATTTACTCATAAGCTTTCCTTGTTTTTGATGGGTGATTAATATTTGTGGATAATTTATTTTGAAGTTTTTGGCTTTGGACGGTTATCGGTTTTAGTAGCCAATGTTAATGTTTGGTATTTTATTTTCTACCTTGCGAATATCCAAACCTATATAGACATTTAGTCTGATGATATGACTTTGTGAGTATTCAAAGCCCGAGGGGTCTTGACCGATTGTCCACATATGCCCCCCAAAAAAAGTAACATTTTTATTTAAGACATACCCAATGCCATTGTAGGTTCTGAAATCTTCAAAAGGATTAGAGATAATAGATTTTCCTGAGTGCATAAATATCTCAGCACTGGGAGAGATAAACCAAGTTTTTTCTTTGATTACATCGTGATTAAGAGGGATATAAGCAAAAAATTTATACCTAAATCTATCTGTATAATCATATTCTGAATTCACATTGTTGTCACGCTTCCATCTATGTTCAAACCGAAACTGATTGTATATTTTTACTCTATCTATCTTCATACTAAAAAGCCACTGATGCCATATACGAGGCTCGAGGGTAACTTTTTCAAATTCTGGATTATTGGGCTGTGGTGTAAAATTAAAGACCAATGTGGGCCCGATAACTGCTTCAAAATTATCGCTAAAAAAGATATTGAGTCCCGCACGGTTATACACCTGCCTCATTCTTCCTACAAAATCAAACAAATCATCTCGACTGTTGCGTCTTCTGTAGTGATGCTCTCCGTAGTATCCAAAGTGTTTCCCTGTACGTACTTTGATGTACAAACCACTCCAAAGCCCTGTCTCTGTGAGTCTTGAATCTCTTTCTTGCGCTTGTAGCTGACAGCAAAACCCAAACAAGATTAGACAGCAAACAATGAACACAAAGAAGTTAGATGCTTTTTTATATAACTTAACTGAATGTATATTCATGCTTAAATTATGGTTTTACTGTATAACCGACGAAGTAATACTACTTTTAGTGCAAAAATAGCTTTTTTTTTCTAACGCTACAATCTACATACTGTTTAAAATAAAACTGAAAAGGTAAAGTTTATACTTTTTTGAATAAAAAATAGATGAATTATTGTTATTGAAGGACTCATTAGAAATCTAATTAAAATTGCCTCTCTTCTCGAAGTTTAGAAAACTGCTGAATCCCTATGGGTAATTTTTGAAGTGATTTCATATCGATCTGCTTGATTAATCTCTCTGTAAAGATACAAAAAAAGAAGATTAAAAATAAATCTCCTGTGCCAAGCCAAGCGAAATCTCCCCTCTTACTGAGAGTATAACTTCAATAAATAATATTTCATATTACAGTCAAACTTTTTTACATCTTAAACCGTATCAAAATTTTATATATTACCTAACTTACATTTTAAATATGAGTCTATTTTATAAACTAATCCCTGCAAGTATCCTACTGTTTATCCTTTTTGCCTGCGAAGGCAATATCAATATGAGTTCTGAAAACAGCTCAAGCAATGAAAAAAATATTAGCACCAACTCTACCACCATCATCAACAGGGACACCAGCATCACTAAATCAGACCATAATGAAACAGACTACAAAGAGGATAAAAACAAAACTAATATCAACTTTAACATCAAAGACAATTCGGGGATTACTGAGCAATTAGAAAAACAATTACGCCAAGAAAATAATGATACCACAGCGCCAACAAACCAAAACAAAACGACACTCAACACCAATATAAGACTAAAAAGCAAGATTGACTGCCAAGAAAGCATCTCTGGTGATGACTTCGAGAACCTGAAAGAACAAATCAATGAGGAACACATGGACTCAGATAAGCTAAAAAAAGCCAAGAGTCTATTCAACCAAAACTGTATGACAAGTAAGCAAGCTAGAGAGATTTGCTCTATATTTATGCTAGATGATACCCGCCTAGAGATGGCTAAATTTGCCTATGGCCGCACCACAGATAAAGACAACTACTTGAGTAAATTTTCTAAAGTATTTAGCTTTAGAAAAACCTATGATCAATTAGAAGAATTTGTGATGGATTAAACCTGCCTAAAAAATCTAAAGTCGCATACGAAGGTCTTACATTTGAGGTAATGACATCAAAAATAAATCTCCTGTGCCAGTCTGAAAGTCTGTGCATGGGCTTCTACAATATCGGCAATTCGTGGAGAATAGCCTCCTCCCATACAAACTACCACAGGAATCTCATAGCGATGACAAAGGCTCAAAACATACTTATCTCTCTCTCTACAACCTTGCGAACTGACAGCAAGCCTGCCCAATTTATCTGTCTTGAGAATATCTACTCCCGATTGATAAAAAATAAAATCAGGCATGACTTCATCCATTAGTCTGGGTAGGGCACTCTTTAAAGTAGCTAAATACAGTGCATCTTCAGCCTGGTCTGGCAAGCCGATATCTAAATCAGACTTTTCTTTTCTGAGTGGATAATTTTTTTCTCCGTGCATGCTAAAAGTAAACACCTGCTCATTTCCTTGAAAAATCTCTGCAGTTCCGTTGCCTTGATGCACATCCAAATCTATGATGAGTATTTTGTTAGCAAGGTTATTTTTCAGCAAATAATGACTTGCCATACCTTGGTCGTTGAGCAAACAAAAACCCTCTCCCCTATCCGTGAAAGCATGGTGCGTCCCTCCTGCGATGTTCATAGAGATTCCATACTCTTTGGCAAATAAAGCACACTGGATCGTGCCTTGCCCTATGGTGATTTCTCTCTGGACTAGCTCCTCACTCAATGGAAAACCTGTTGCCCTGATTTCTTGCGTGCTCAGCGTCTGATTTTTGAGTTTTTGCCAATATTCTAGTGTGTGTGTTTCTAAGATATAGTTTTCATCTAATGTCTCTGGGCTGAAGAAATTTTCCTCTTTTGCCGTGCCTTCATAGCGAAGTTGCTCAGGCAAGATGGCGTATTTGTCCATCGGGAAGCGGTGTTTGGGGGGCAAAGGATGCACATAAATCTCTGACCAAGCTATTTTAAGCATATCTTTTTAATATATGATAATGACCTCAGCATAGTAACATCAGATTAAGAAAAGAGTTTGTTTTAATAAAATGGATGGTAGCCAGCTATTAGACGAAGCCAGGCACAGCACTTAAGTGATTTTTTTGTGTGCCTCACATAGCAACACAACACAAATTTTTGTGTATCATTGCATACTACTTTAAGCTAAAAGTAATATTATGGCTCGTAAAATCCCTAAAATACTTAAAAATTTTTATGTACTAAGCTCTTTAATCTTTGTGGTCTGGATTATTTTCTTGGATGGCAATGACCTCATCATACAATATGGCCGCCGCCAAAGACTCGAGAAACTAGAACAAGAGAAAGTGTATTTTGAGCAAGAAATCAAAAAGGTAGCACGTGAGCAAGAAGCCCTTTCTACTGATTCGCAGGCTATAGAACGCTTTGCAAGGGAAAAATTTTTTCTGAAAAAACCCAATGAAGATGTCTATGTCATAGAAGAAGAGCAAAGCGAATTGGAAAAATAGCGACGCTGTCATCTCACAAAAAAAGCCCCTTGCTAAGAAACAAGAGGCTTTCTTTCAATAAATCAAGCCGATTTAGTCTTTATATACTTTGTAATAAAAAGTACTGATGATTCCATCTTCCTCAAGTGAAATCACCAATACTTTGCTGCTTAGCTTCACAATATCAAAAGCCTGTGTTTGGCTTTTGTCCTCAGGATACATCACCAGTTGGTTTTTTTCCTCGATGATTTTCCAAGTATTTTTTTTGGTAGTGCCACCTTTAGGCGTGATTACCTTGATGTAACACACCCCATTTGATTTAAAATCTAGCACAGTCTTGATGCCATTGCTTCGCTGCCTTTCTACAATATCTTCTGCATACACTTGTTTTCCCATTTCTAGTCTGCTCATCACCCAAGCACGTGAGATAAGTTTGGTAGAATCCTTGGTGATGAAGCTCATCTGCAGCAAGCTAATGAGTATAAGGAATAGGCTAATTCTTTTCATGAGGGTATTTATTTTTGAGTATTAAATAGTTTCTTCTTGATTTACCTGAAATGTGAAAGTCTGTTGTTCTGCATCTCTATAATCATTACTATAAACTCTCTCAGTGAATTGAATATTGTGCTCATAGTCTATCAAGAGGACAATGGTGGAGTGTGTGCCGTAGTGAGGGCTCTGGATAAACAAAGGAGAGAGCATTCTTTCTTTTTCTAGGCTCAGTCCTGTTTGTTGTACTTGCTCATCAGGCGGGATTTCTAAATCACGGATAAGGTCTAGGAGTCTGTCTGCATTGGGTTCATACTCAGAGAGTTCTGCGGCCATTTTTTCTTTCAGTCGCTTTACTTTATACCAGTCAGAGTCCAGAAGATGATTGCTGAGCCCGTATAATCCAGGCGCTATAATTTTGATTTCAGGGTCATAATTAGAAAGATAACAGAGCGTGTTAAGGTCTCCTAACAAGATGTTAAAGCCATTGTATTTATCTTTGTGTGGAACCAACAAAGAAGCATAATCTACGGGTGAAATCTCAGATTGCAAAAAGTCAAGGGTTAGGATTCCTCTTGAGGGGGCATCTTCTTTGAGATTCTCAATGTCTCTATAATTGGTCAGGGCTGTGAATAAGCCCTGCTTGTTGATGCCCAGCCAAGTGCCACCTCCTTCGAGGTCTTTTCCTGCCAAGATGTGTGGTGCTTCTTCCCAAAAGTGAGCAGCCGCCGTTTTTCTTTCATAAAACTCATCTCTGTTGGCAAGCAAGATAAGTTTGTAATGAGGGTGATTTTTCCAGCTAAATCCGATAAGACACATATTATATTGTTTAGGCGATGACAAAAAATCTATTGAATGCTACACATTAAGATACAATCTAAAAACCAAATTACAGTGTATTGCTTAAATTTTCAAAAAAACCAATCACTAAGGTGCAAAGCTATTACGTGGTTTAAAATAATTTGAATAAAGCTTAAAAATATTTAAAACCAAGATGCTACAATATCAGCCTGTACATTGTACTTTTGCAGCTAAAATAATCACAATATGCCACAGTTTAAGGATTACCTCCAACTTCATTTCATTGTGTTGATATGGGGCTTCACAGCCATTTTAGGTCTTTTGATTGACTTACCTTCAGTAGAGTTGGTTTTTTATCGCACTTTATTGGCGGTTCCTTTTTTAGCCCTGGTCATCTACGCAAAGCGGCGTTCGTTTAAGGTTTCTACCCGTGATTTAGCTCAAGTATTGGGCACTGGAGTATTGATAGCAGCACATTGGATTTTATTTTTTGGGTCTGCAAAAGTTTCCACAGCTTCGGTTTGCTTGGCCGGGATGACTACTGGCTCACTCTGGACAAGCTTTTTAGAACCTATATTTTTTAAGCGAAAAATCAATGTCTATGAGATAATTTTGGGACTAGTCATTGTATTCGGACTCTATATCATATTTCAGTTTGAGGTAGATCATATTTTGGGCTTGAGCATGGCCATAGTTTCTGCATTTTTGGCTGCTTTGTTTAATGTCATCAATGGCAAATTGGTAGCCAAGCACGACCATTTCGTGATTACTTTTTATGAAATGATTGGGGCTAATCTAGGAATTGTCTTATTTTTTCCGTTTTATGCCTATTGGATGACTTCAGGGCAGGGCCTGCAGCTTTGGGCAAGCCCTACAGACTGGGTCTATATCTTGATTTTGTCAGGTGTCTGCACTGTGTATGCTTATTCTATTGGGGTGAAGCTGATGAAAAAATTCACACCTTATGCCGTCAATCTTACTGTCAATCTTGAGCCTGTGTACGGGATTATTTTGGCATTTTTAATTTTTGGAGAAAAAGAGAAAATGACTTTGGGCTTTTATGCGGGCACAATGGTTATTTTGTTGGCAGTGCTTACTTACCCTGTACTTAAAAAGTATTTCGGGCATCTAAAAGCAAAACGGACACTGCGGCGGCAAGGCATTTGAAAAAGTAAAAACATAAAAAAAGTTGCTTACCGAAGGGTAAGCAACTTGACAAAAGGTTCATATTTAAGAAAATCACCTCTTCACTGCAGCTCATAAAAGCTTGTATTCTCATACCGCTTTAGCAAGCTCGCTACTGAGATTAAACCATTGCTAAAATCTACACCTTGTTCTAAATAACGGATGGTTCCGTAAGGTGCGAAGTGCATCGCTATCAGCAAATTGGTACGATGTAATAAGACTCCCTTGTAGTATTTAAACTCATATTTTTCGATATTGAGCATTACTTCATACTTTCTAAGAAGCTTTTCCATCATTTCATCTTGCTGTTCGCAAGTCATAGGCGTTTGATAGCCCATCTTTTGGATTAAGTGTGGAGTAACCTGATACTTACCGTAGGTAATATTATAAGGGTCCACTACTTGACATTGAAATCTACTCTCTTTTTCAGCTATTAGATAAAGAAGCTTGTCATAATTATAATCAAGCCCTGAGCTTAAAGCGATTTTGAGAATTAGGATATATAACATACGAAAAAACGTTGGTTACGAAATAGAATCTTACTACCTTGTATGCTGCCCTACTGAATTTTACTTTACGCAAGCAATTTTCTCAAGCATTCAAACTTGGGTTCGGATATTTTAAAAGAAGATAAATGTGAAGGCTAAAGGATTTAGAAAACAAGAGGAACTTCTACGGCATAGGCCTCTGAATCCTGCAAGAAACGGCTATTGGTGAAGTTTTTCATTTTGCTACTATTTTGATGTAAAAAAAGTACCTAGGATCGGGATCGAACCGATACGGGGTTGCCCCCATTGGTGTTTGAGACCAACGCGTCTACCAATTCCGCCACCTAGGCTTGTGTTTTATTAAATTGGTATGCAAAGTTATACAAAAAAGAAATAATGCAAAAAAAATAAAGGTTTTTTTTTAAAAAACTTGAAATAATTATACTACTTCCAATCTTTCAAGTGAATAAGCAAGGGGCTTATCTGAAAATAAAACTTTAGTTTTTGCCCAAACTGACTTGAATAAGTCAGAGTTTCTGTACTTTTCCAAATATTCTTCTGATTCCCAAAAACTATAGGTGTAATAGATATTATCCTGTTTTTTATCTCTCAAAAGTTCTAAATGTGTGCAGCCTGAGAAGTTTCTGATGTGTTTTTTGTTTTGTGTAAAGTTTTCTAAAAAGGTACTCACCTCCTCAGGTCTGAATGTCATTCTTACAATTCGGATTAAAGGCATAAAATAAAGGTTTATGGTATAAAAATATAAATCAATGTCTCAGCGTGCTTACAGCTCAAAACGTGCCGATAAAAAAGCTCCAAACCTACGCACTCCAGGGCTATCTCTGTATATAACCTGGTAAACAAACGTAACCCTAAAAAACTTGAAAATATTGGTAAGCCCATAGCCTAGCTCTACATAAGGTGCATCTCCCAAGCTTTTGGGCTTGATAAGCGGGTTGCTAGCCAAATCTGCCGAGGCTGGCATACAGTACATTTGCCTCTACAAAAATACGCTACTTTAATTTTTTGAGCAAAGGCAGACGGTATAATAGCCATAAAAATCAGTGGTAGTGCCACCCTGTGGATTGCTGCTAAGATATACATTGCCAAAAGAAATGGCTTCAGCTGTCTCTCCATCTATGATTTTGCCACTCACAGTATAGGTCTGTGCACTCAATGAATACAAAGCACTAAGATATAAAAAAGCCAGAAAAATAAATGCGTTTTTTTAAAGTATAATTAGAATCATCTTTGCAAAAAAATAAAAGAGTAGAAATTTATATTTTATCACCTACCCTTACACCCATTTTATTGGTTTAAAGCCTAAATCTAAGTAGATTTTAGAAATGACTTCATCATCTGTTGTGATAAAATTAACAAAGATAAGATATTAAAAATCTTTATTTAGTTGCCTTTTATAAAGCTTGACAAATAAAAAAAGGAAATTAATTTTTTTTAATTTCCTTAATATCAATATTGTGATAATTTACTATCTTAAAATACAATCATTGCGACAACAGTCAGAAATGAAAAAATACCCAAGAAGGCAAACAAGCTACTAGGTCTGAGAAATATAGATGATTTAGAGATTACTTTTTTTTCTTTGTTCATGGTTTTTTTTAATTGGTTTTATGGAATATTCCTGTAAAAATGTCGTGCTTATATTCAAGCACAATAACGCAAAGCGGCGCAAAGAGGTTCAGAAAAATACGCAGACTGCAAAACCTTAAATATTCATTTACAAAAATAAAATACTCCAAAGCAGGGTGAATGACACCCCAACCGCCAGAATCAAGGGATAGAGCATATAAAACAAGAATAACTTGAGCAAGGTCTTGAATCTGCCCTGAGCATAGACATTTCTGAATGATTTATAAGAGTAAAGCCCCAAAATCAAAATACTGATAAGCACTAGCTCATCATCTACATCGGGCAGCACATTTGATAAAAGCAATACCAAGGTAAACATCAGAAAGAAAAAAGAGTGAAGATGGAAAATAAACACCAAGTGCTCTACATAATATTTTTTCTTGCGCACATATAACAGCCTCAGCACAAAGGCAAATACAGGCAAAAGCAAAAACATCATCACAGGAAGGCTTGATAAAAAGGAGGCTAAAATCTTACTAGGTTTGCTGGTATTGCTTCGCAGAGCCGTACGCACAATAATCCAGTTTTTGATGTTATTTTCTATCCTGAGTGAATCCATGATGATGTATTCATTCACCATTTTTTGCTGGCTAAGACGCTTTACTTCATTGAGATTTACGCCCCAGAGTTCATTTTCAGAGGCATTATTGTATTTATTTGCTACCTTATTTTTGACTTGTTCGGCAGAGTTTTCTACTTGATTTTGGCTACTTTCGGTTTCAGGTTGTGCATTTGGCTGGAACTCTGAATCCCAGTCATTATTTTGAGGTAATTGATAAGAGAAGACCAAGAAATAAAAAAAGCTCAGTGTCAGGTAAAAACGAATGGGAGAAATGTACTTTTTACGTCTTCCTGCGATGTATTCATTGGTAAGTTTGCCTGGCCTAAACAAAAACAAAGGCACACTTCTATAAAAACTGGTGTCAATAGAAGCCACATCTTCAAAAAAATCTTTTAAAAAAGCGGGAGCAGATTTGATTTTCTGGTCATTTTCTTGTCCGCATTGTGGGCAGTAATTTTCTTCTTTTTTGAGTGCTTGCTCGCAGTTCGCACATTGCTTTGACTTGATACGTTTTTTCATAATGTCTTCCAATCATCATAAGATGTGATGAGTTCACTAAAAAATGAGCCTCAAAGGTATAAACTTTCAGAAAAAAAACGCAATAAAATACAGTAAGTTGTACCGTAGCAAATGTATCATGTATCCTACCCAGCAGCCAGGGTATTGGCTACTGAGCAGGGTATATTTGATTTAAAAAATCAAGCAAATGTAAGCCTCTGTGTATTTAGTTTAGAAACTGATTTGGCTTCTAGGTTCGACTCTCCCATCAGGTGTAAATCTATCTCTCGAGCGGCTTCACGCCCTTCGGAGATAGCCCAGACCACGAGTGATTGCCCTCTTCTCATATCTCCTGCTGCGAATACTTTGGGGTTTTGGGTCTGGTAATTTTGTGCTTGGATATTGCCTCGCTCATCCAGTACCACTCCCAATTCTTCTAGCATTTCGGCACGCTCAGGATGCAGAAAACCCATAGCCAAAAGCGCTAAATCACAAGGAATAATTCTTTCGGTGCTTGGGTCTTCTTCAAAACCCATTTTGCCATTTTCTACTTTCCAAGCTATGTCCACAAGTTTGACTCCAGTGAGCTCGCCCTTTTCATTGCCTACAAACTCTTTGGTCAGGATAGACCAAGTACGCTCACAACCCTCTTCGTGTGAAGAAGAAGTTCTAAGCATCATAGGCCAGTTGGGCCAAGGCGTATTTTCTGCCCGTTCTTGCGGGGGCATTGGCATGAGTTCTATTTGTGTTACTGATTCGGCTTTGTGTCGGTTAGATGTACCCACACAATCCGAGCCTGTGTCTCCTCCACCTATGACTACTACTTTTTTATCAGTTGCCAAGATTTCTCCTTGTTGATAGCTACGCCCTGCATGGTCATTTTTGAGGGTTTTATGTGCATTTCGTTTGTTTTGTTGGCTTAAAAACTCCATTGCAAAATGAACGCCTTTCAGTTCTCTTCCTTTGATGTTCAAATCTCTGGGCACAGTAGAGCCTCCACAGAGTAAAACGGCATCAAAATCTTCTATCAGGTCTTTGGCACGGACATTTACCCCCACATTGGCATTGGTTTTAAAAGTGATGCCTTCGGCTTTCATAGTTTTGAGGCGGCGGTCTATGATTTTTTTCTCTAATTTAAAATCGGGGATTCCGTAGCGAAGCAAGCCACCAATGGCATCTGCCCGCTCAAAAACCGTTACGCTGTGCCCTGCTTTGTTGAGCTGAGAAGCTGCGGCAAGCCCTGCCGGGCCTGAGCCAATGATGGTCACGGTTTTGCCAGTACGCACTTCGGGCGGATTGGCTTTGACATAGCCTTTTTCGTAGGCTTTCTCTATGATAAATCGCTCTATGGCTTCTATGGCTACGGCAGGTTTGTTAATTGCCAAGACGCAAGAAGACTCGCAAGGTGCAGGGCAGATTCTGCCCGTAAATTCTGGAAAATTATTGGTGGAGGCGAGTATCTCGTAGGCCAGTTCCCAGTTTTTTTGATAGACTGCATCATTAAATTCGGGGATGATATTGCCAAGTGGGCAGCCACTATGGCAAAAAGGCACACCACAATCCATACAACGTGCAGACTGCTCTACGGCTTTTTCTTTGGAGAGGGTTTCCTCTACTTCTAAGTAATCACGTACCCGCTCATTGATATTTCTTTTAGTGGGTATGTCTCTATCAAATTCTATAAATCCTGTTGTTTTTCCCATGGTATATTTTTTTTAACTAAGGAGTAGCTTTGTCAGCTTTACTCCAATCTCAGTTTTGGAAGGTCTTTTTAATGGATATAAATGATTATGATTTTTTCGGTTAAGTAAATCAAATCATTTTATACTATTTATAAATCTACTCAGAGAGTATCGTCTTTACTTCTCCTTCTAATTTTTGCATTAATGTAATGTTTCGTTCAGAAAGTGCTCGTTTAAAATCAATCGGCATGACCTTGATAAAATGAGGTGTGGCATCTTGCCAGTTGTCAAGTATTTCTTTTGCAAGGGCCGAACTCGTAAATTCAAGATGATTTTCTACATACATTCTGATGATGTTTTCATCTTCTATATTAAGTTGCTCTACTTGTACCATTTCAGGGTTAAGTTTTGCCTCAAAATCTCCTTTTTTATTCCAAATATAAGCAACCCCTCCACTCATTCCTGCTGCAAAATTTCTACCTGTATCTCCAAGGTTAATCACCAAGCCGCCTGTCATATACTCACAGCCGTGGTCACCTATGCCTTCTACTACGGCTTTCACGCCTGAGTTACGGACTGCAAAGCGCTCTCCTGCCATACCTCTGATATATGCCTCTCCTGAGGTAGCCCCATAAAAAGCGACATTGCCTATGATGCTATTTTCGGCTGGCTTAAACTGGGCAGTATGGTCTGGATAAAATATCAATTTTGCACCTGAAAGTCCTTTTCCCACATAATCATTGGCATCACCTTCTATCTCCATAGTGATTCCTTTGGCAGCAAAAGCCCCAAAACTCTGCCCTGCTGTTCCTTTAAATTTAAGGTGCAGGGTATGCTGTGGAAGCCCTTGTAATCCATATTTTTTAGAAATCTCGTGAGAGAGCAGTGCCCCTACGGCACGGTCTGTGTTTTTAATTTCA
Organism: Microscillaceae bacterium; assembly: GCA_011390205.1. Lineage (GTDB taxonomy): Bacteria > Bacteroidota > Bacteroidia > Cytophagales > Microscillaceae > JAABSX01. The sequence goes on from JAABSX010000062.1 coordinate 12,106, forward strand.
AATTCAGCTTTTATGGGGATGAGGGCTTCTAGTGCAGGTTTCACTTTTTCTATGATTTTCCAATCTAAAGCTTTTTCTATATTGTGTTCTTGCTCTTCTTGCTTAAATAGCCCTACCTCTAGAGTTACGGGTGGGCGATACAAGATTCTTGATAAATCAAGCTGGTGGTGTTTCCAGTGGGTGATTCCGTCACGGATGGCAAGTCGGTCGCTTTGTCCTATCATTTCATTGACAGTACGGAATCCCATCTCAGCCATGATTTCTCTGAGCTCCTCTGCCAAAAATTTAAAGAGATTCACCACATATTCAGGCTTGCCCGTAAACAAAGCCCTCAGTTCTTTTCTTTGTGTAGCTACTCCTACTGGGCAAGTATTCAAGTGGCATTTTCTCATCATAATACAGCCTGTGCTGACAAGTGCTGCCGTGGCTACACCCCATTCTTCTGCTCCTAAAAGTGCCGCAATGGCAAGGTCTTTACCCGTACGGATTTGTCCATCTGCTTGCACAGTGATTCGGCTGCGGAGTTTGTTTTTTACGAGTGTCTGGTGGGTTTCGGCTACGCCTAGCTCCCAGGGAAGCCCTGCATGACGGATAGAACTCAAAGGAGAAGCACCCGTACCACCATCATGACCAGAAATAAGCACTACATCGGCATGGGCTTTGGCTACGCCTGCTGCTACAGTGCCTACCCCTGCCTCTGAAACCAGTTTTACGTTGATTCTTGCATCTCTGTTGGCGTGCTTTAGGTCAAAGATAAGCTGTGCCAAATCTTCAATAGAATAAATATCATGGTGCGGAGGTGGAGAAATCAAGCCCACGCCTGGGGTAGAGTAGCGTACTTTCCCAATCCAATCATCTACTTTATGCCCTGGTAGCTGCCCGCCTTCACCTGGCTTTGCCCCTTGTGCCATTTTGATTTGGATTTCGGTGGCATTGCTGAGATAATAGCTATTGACACCAAAACGCCCTGAAGCTACTTGCTTGATGGAGGAGTTCATAGAATCTCCATTTTCTAGTGGCTCATAGCGCCTAGGGTCTTCTCCGCCCTCCCCGCTGTTGCTCTTTCCCCCGATTCGGTTCATCGCAATGGCAAGCGTAGTATGGGCTTCCCAAGAAATAGAACCGAAAGACATCGCTCCAGTGGCGAACCGCTTGAAGATATTCTCGGCAGGCTCTACCTCCTCAATAGGAATGGGTTTGGATGATTTGAATTTGAGCATTCCACGTAAGGTAAGTGCTTTTTGGGTTTGGTCATCTATCAGCCGAGTATATTTTTTGAACAGTTGGTAATCCTCTCTTTTGGTAGATTCTTGGAGAAGGTGAATGGTCTGAGGGTTGAAGATGTGCTCCTCCCCTCTTTGCTTCCATTGGTAAACCCCTCCTACTTCTAGCCTTGGTTTGTCTTGCGAGGCCTGAGAAAGCTGGTGCCTTATTAGCACCTCTCTGGCGATGTCATCTAGTTTCATCCCTCCAATGCGTGAGACTGTACCTGCAAAATATTTGTCTATCACCTCTTTGTCTATGCCGAGTGCCTCAAATATCTGCGCACCTTGGTAAGATTGCAAGGTAGAAATCCCCATTTTGGCAAAAATCTTTAACAACTCTTTGCCTACAGCCTTGATGTAGTTTTTTTGGAGTTCTTCTTCGCTGAGGTCTGTATCTAAAAGTGCTTTTCTTTTTTGGTAAGCAATGGTTTCTAAGGCAAGGTAAGGATTTACGCCCGAAGCTCCATAGCCAATCAATGTGGCAAAATGATGCGATTCCCAGACATCTGCTGTTTCTGTAATCAAGCCAATATTATCTCGTAAGCCTTTGTGTATCAGGTGATGATGCACCGCCGACATTGCCAGCAAAGACGGAATCTGGGCATGGCTAGAGTCTGAGCTTCTATCAGAAAGAATAATAATGGAGAAGCCATCTTCTACGGCATCTTCGGCATATTTACAGATGCGGTCTAAGCCTCTCTCTAACATGCCAGGCTTGCTATCTGCCTTGAAATATGTAAAAATGGTCTTGGTCTGGAATCCTTTGTGGTCAATGTGCCTGATTCGCTCCAAATCTTCATTGCTTAATACAGGCTGAGGCAACTCTAGCGTATGGCAGTGTTTGGGGGTCTCGGTGAGTAGGTTTTGCTTGACTCCTACATACGAAATCAAAGACATCACGCTTCGCTCCCTGATGGGGTCAATGGGCGGATTGGTTACTTGAGCAAAAAGTTGTTTGAAATAATTGGCAAGGTGCTGGCTTTGGTCTGATAAAATCGCCAAAGGCGTATCCAAGCCCATCGAGCCTAGAGATTCTTTGCCCGAAAGCGCCATAGGGCCGATGATGTATTTTAAATCTTCGGAGGTGTAGCCTGCTTCTATTTGTCTTTTTAAGAGGTTTTTATTGCTCAATGGGCGAAATCTACTGGCGGGCTTTAAGACCTCTTTGAGTTTGATTTTGTTTTCTTTAAGCCACGTACCGTAAGGTTGCTGGGCACATATTTTGGCTTTTACTTCTTCATCACTCAATATTTTGCCCTGCTCCATATCTACGATAAACATCCTGCCTGGCTGCAAACGCCCCTTAGAGATAATCGTAGATTGGTCTATGTCTAGCACGCCTGCCTCCGATGCCATAATCACTCGGTCATCATTGGTTACGCAATACCTAGACGGACGCAAGCCGTTGCGGTCTAGGGTCGCTCCTACTATTTTGCCATCTGTGAAAGTAATAGACGCTGGACCATCCCAAGGCTCCATGAGTGAGGCATGGTACTCATAAAACTCTTTGCGCATTTTTTCCATTTGTTCGTTGCCATCCCAAGCTTCAGGGATGAGCATCATCATCACATGAGGAAGCGAACGCCCACTTAATACAAGCATCTCTAAGACATTGTCTAAATTGGCGGAGTCTGACTGAGATGAGCCACAGACAGGACTGAGCATGTCCAGCTCTTCTTTGGTAAAATGAATGGACTCAAACTCTGTCTCGGAGGCCTGAAACCAATTTACATTGCCTCTCACTGTATTGATTTCACCATTGTGGGCTATGTATCTAAAGGGTTGTGCAAGCTTCCAAGAGGGAAAAGTATTGGTAGAAAAACGAGAGTGAATGACTGCCAAAGCAGATACTACGTTTTCATTGTGTAAATCAGGGAAATAAGGACGGACTTGACCCGTAGTGAGCTGTCCTTTGTAGATAATCGTCTTGTAAGAGAGTGAAGCAAAGTAAAAACTTCCATTGACTCCTTGCACACTTTCATTGATGACTCTGGTGGCGTAGTTGCGCAACACAAAAAGTTTGCGCTCAAAATCAGTAGGGTCAGAGACACGGTAAGGCAATTTGATAAAGACCTGCTCCATGACGGGCTCTACCGCTAAGGCGCTTTCTCCTATTCCTTCGGGGTTGGTAGGCACTTCACGGTAGCCGATGAGCTCTAGGCTCAGTTGTTTGATTTTTCGGTCTAAAATGGTGCGACACTCTGCCCTCAACTCGGCATCTTTCGGAAAAAAAACCATCCCTACGCCATATTCTCCATAAGGAGGCAGTGCCATTCCTAGTTTGGTGCATTCATCCAGAAAAAACTCGTGGGGGACTTGTATCAATATCCCAGCACCATCACCTGTATTTGGCTCGCTGCCACTCGCTCCTCTGTGCTCCATGCGTGTGAGCATGTGTATGGCATCTTCTATGATTTGATGTGATTTACGTCCTTTGATATTGGCAACAAAACCAATTCCACAAGCATCATGCTCGAAACTAGGGTCATATAGTCCTTCTTGTATCTCTGTCTTCAAGGTTCTTATTGTTTAGTTTACTGTAAAATAATCTTTGTATAGTACAATTTTTTATGTAAATAGTCAATTTATAGGAATATAATCAGAATAATATTTTGCTTATATCTAAACTGCTGTCTAACAAAAAGAGTATTGCCATTTCTGAAACAAGTAATTTTGCGTAAATATCTATTCTCAAAATTAAAGTTTATAACAAATAGGCTTGTCAAGTTAGAAAATAATTTTTGATTATCAAAAAGACTTTGTTTTTTTATGGCAATAATTTACATTGATTGATTTAAACGCATATTAAATATAACTATTTCAATATAAAGATATGTATCTTACATATTCTTATTGGCCTATACTGATATTCATCATATAGTAAATATGAGTAAAATACAAATCCTAGACTTAATAATAATTCTGAATGGTTAAATGTTTTGAATTGTCTTAATGTGGTTATTTTATAAAATGAGATTTTGCTGACACACCAATGTCTTCGCAGGTGGGGCATCTTGCGAGGCAATGGAAGTGAAATTCCTCCCAATAAAAAAGTCTTGCTTTATTGCCTATCACGACAAAAGGTAAGGCTTTAAAATTGCCCTGTTCGGAAGTGTTTCGTTTAGAATATCAATTACGTTTCGTAAAATTCTGTACTTTTCCTGCTGTGTCGGTAGATTTCAGTTTTCCGTCTTTGTCAAATTTCATTTTATAAAAAGTCTGGGCATCACTCGGGAATGACACCTCACAACTTTGTGCACTTACATCTATGTTTTTGACATTTAGGGAGATGTGTTTTTGTATATTTTCCGACATATAACGGACTTTCCAGCTGCTGCCTTTGGCTTCTACACTGATGATTTCTTCTACTCCTTCTTCATTAGAGATGTATGCACCAGATAACTGGCTGTCTTGTATCGTGGCAGATTCTTGTACTTCTTTTTCGTGTTTAGCGATTAATTGCTTGGTTTGCTTTACAAAATCTGCATCCATTTCTACATAAAATAAATCGCCAACATCCTTTCTAAGCGCAGGTTTGTCACTGCACATGGTCAAATTATATATTTCTATTTGATTGATTTTTTTATTCGGAATTTGTGTGGTGAGTGTAGAAGCCTCAGAAAATTCAAAAGTCAAGTTTTCTAACCTCAAAATAGACTCATTGTCTAATGTAATTATGATTGTATCTGCCTCCGCCTTGTAATTACCCGAAAGTACAACACTTCCATAAGAGTCTCCAGGTGATGAATCAAAGTTATAGACTTTTACTTGTTGGCTTTCTTGAAACAAGAGGTAGCTTCCATATTCTGAATAGGTGATTCCGTCGCAGCCCATCTGGCTTCCCTCTATTTTTCCTATTCCACCACTGAAAACTTTTCCTGTGTAGGCATCAGACTGGATTTCTTTATTTTCTTCTTCTTGTATGGGCTTATCTTCATTACTTTGGGATGAAGAGTTGCAAGATTGTAAAATCACGAACAAAGCAGCAAAAAATAGAATAGTGATGATAGATTTCATAGAAATAAAAATTAGATGGTGATACGCTAATGTCTTAATTTTCAGCATGTTGCACAAAAAATAATTTAGACTGATTTTAAAAACTACTTATTTCCTTAAATTTAAGTCAAAAAAAAGATTTTTTGACTTCTTGCCTAGTTTTCTAAAGTATGCTTACTTCTTCTATGCCACTCAGGCGAGCTGCCATTTCTGAAAAAGAACTCCAATACGAGCCATACACTTTTTGGGTTTTGGCAAGGCAGTAGAGGTCCAAGACAGCATCTTGGATGCCTTCGGTAGAGTTTCGGGAAAGATTTTTGGTTCGGGTGATGATTCTATCCCCAAATTTTGCTTTGAGCTTATCTTCTACTGTGGCATCATCGGTGGCCAAAAAGAAGCTAATCTCCTCATTTTGAGTGATTTGTTGCTCTATCAGTATGCTAAATTTAGACAAAGGACTTCGCTCAATCGCCATTTTGTGGTCACCCCTGCGGATGTGTAGCCCGTAGGTATTCGTGCCAAAGTCTTGTGTGATTTGGTCAATTTTCTGCTGGAGAATGCGCTGAGGCTTAAAAACAGAGGCAGCCGCATTTCCCTCATAAAATTCATAGAAAGAACTAATGTATAAATTTTGGGGAGCAAATAAGGTGCTTTGCCATTGCTTACTGACCTCTTTCACAAAGATTTCTCTAAAAAACTTAAAATGCTCAAAGCTGTGATTTTGGTGGATTTTGTCTGCAATGGAGGCAAAATCGTCATTGAAAATCCCTTGCTGATAGGGTTTTTGCCCTTTTGTTTTGAGCCAAGTATTGCCTCTAGGGCGGAAAGAATAAAAATGATTTTGCCTTACTTTTTCATACAGAGAGGGTAAAAAAAGTGCCGAAGTTTCTATGACTTCAAAATCATCAGAGGCTTGAAACAAAGCATAAAAAGGAGCATTGAGTTCTTTTTTCCGCTCCCAAATGATGGTTACTTTCCGTGCCGTATCTTGGGCAAGGCTCAAGGCTGAGAGAATGCTCCGCATGCGGTTGCACAGCCCCCCCAAGGGTTTGATATAAATAATTGACTCTGGCATTCTGTCTGGATACACTTAAAAATTATTTTGGTGATGGAGAATAAAACGCTTCGTACAAAATCTTCTCCTCAGCACAAATATAGAGCATTCAGAAGAGAAAAAAAGCCTGAAAATTCCCTAGCAAAAAATACGGCAAAATGCTTTAACGCTTTTTTAAGTCTTAAAAAATTGCCAAATCCTAAATTTAAGTCCATTTTTGGGTAAAAATCAAAACATATTCTATCATGAGTTTACAAACAAACATTGAGGCAGCCTGGGAAAACAGGGCTTTGCTTCAAGAAAAAGATACACAAGAGGCTGTATTTCAGGTAATTGAGCAGCTAGACAAAGGCCTCGTGCGAGTAGCAGAGCCTGTAGAAGATGGCTGGATAGTGAATGAATGGGTCAAAAAGGCGGTCATTCTTTATTTTCCTCTCCGCAAAATGGAGACGATAGAAGCTGGCTTTTTTGAATTTCACGATAAAATTCCGCTTAAAAAAGGCTTCGCAGAATTAGGCGTACGGGTAGTGCCTCAGGCTTTGGCACGCTATGGCTCATTTTTAGAATCTGGTGTGGTGCTGATGCCCTCTTATGTCAATATCGGGGCTTATGTGGGCAGCGGCACGATGGTAGATACTTGGGCTACGGTGGGTAGCTGTGCACAAATCGGCAAAAATGTACACCTGAGTGGCGGCGTGGGCATCGGTGGTGTGCTTGAGCCTGTGCAGGCTGCTCCTGTGATTATAGAAGATGGGGCATTTATCGGCTCACGCTGTATCGTGGTAGAGGGTGTGAGAGTAGGCAAAGAAGCCGTGCTGGGAGCGAATGTAGTACTCACGGGTAGCTCTAAGGTAATAGACGTAACCGGCTCAGAACCAATAGAATACAAGGGTTTTGTGCCGCCTCGCTCTGTGGTCATCCCGGGCAGCTACGCCAAGCAATTCCCTGCGGGCGAATACCACGTGCCAGCAGCCCTCATCATAGGCAGACGCAAAGAAAGCACAGACCTTAAGACTTCTCTCAACCAAGCCTTGAGAGAAAATGATGTGGCGGTTTAGCAAATAATTTCGGTTCTCTGACAATTTTTGTGGAAGTAAAACTGTAGAACAGACTTTAGTCTGTTTGAATACTGGAGCAGCAGACTAAAGTTCGCCGCCGCAGATTTTCACAAAAATTGTCGGACAATCATAGTTTCTCCGTGGACTGTGAGGTTACGTCACCCAAAATAAACAAATTGAGGTATGGTCTTTTCTAAAGAAATACCACGCCTGCCCAAAATGGGTATGGACGTAAATTAATCTATCAATATGAAAACCAAAACCGACACATTGCTCGAACTCTGGCTGGAAGCCCGCACAAGGTTTACCAAGCAACTGGAAAGCCTCCGCACAAAAGATTTACAGAAGAAATTAGGCAATTCGCCCAACACCGTGGGTTTTCTGATTCGGCATATCGGAGAAGTAGAGCTGCTTTTTGCCAAAAATGTATTTGGCGATAGCAGCATCAAAGTAACTGCCAAAACTGTGATAGAAAAACGCGATACGGGCGAATGGACGGACTTAGAAGACTTGAAAAAGTATGTGGCAGACTCTGTAGAAAAACTAAAATCCATCATAGAAAAGCAATCCGAAGAAGACTGGGAAGCCAGCATCAGCACCAAAGAGTTTGGCACAAAAACCAAAGCGGAAGCCTTTGGGCGGATTATCTCTCACACGGCCTACCACGCTGGACAAATGGCGATTTTAATCAAATACGGAAATTTTTAGCGATTTTAAATCTTGCTACTTCATAAAGTCTTCCGACCAGAGAGCTAATAACGAAAAGCAAAGCCTGTCGTTTAAAGTTCTATACTTTTCACCTCATTAGTCATCTACAAGTGCCTATGCAGAATATTTAAAGTATGTAGATATTTGAAGCGGTTTGATAATTTCTCTAAAGATAAAAAACAGTATATGGAAGAAGAAACAGAATGGTTAAAAGACTATGAAGAGAAATGGTTGTTGAGAATTTTACAGCTATTTTGCGTTCCCTCCGTTGCTTGTGCCTTTACTTATCATCGTCATAATCGCCTGTGGAAACACAATGACAGAAAGACACAGGCAATGGCGGAGAAAACAAACCTTTGTATTTATCTTTCTTCAACATATCCCTCTTCCGCACTTAAAATCTGAGCGACATAGGTAAGCATTACACCATAAATCACCTTAGAGCATACATCAGCTATTGTATAAGTCATTTGGCGGCCTACCACGCCAGCTTCATTAAAAAGCCCCCCTTCAACGCCAAATAAATGAGGCATCAGGTATGCACCAGGATACAAAAACCAAGAAATAAGGAATAGAGTCCATATTCCGCCCAAAACTTTTTGGGCTTTGAGAGGAATTCCTTCTTTCCCTTCTCTAATTACTTTGCTCATCAAGTATAAAATATGAAAGAAAAAAGCAGTAGATACCGCACCCCAAACTGCAAAAGCTGTAATGTCGGTTACTTCATAAAATTGACCTATGTAACCCGTAATAATCATAGCTGAACCCGAAAACCAAAATTGATTTCGAATACTGTTAAAATTTGATTTGGTAAGGGTAACTACAAAAAGTATCTGAAAAAGTAACATTGGTACATCAATTAACCAGTTAAGGTACCTGTAGCCATTGTTAAACAAATCTGTACCATTGCCCAAAAAGTACTTTCCTTGTGCTCTATCAAACACAAAACTGCTTGTCCAGTTATTTGCTTGAGCATACAAAAGCAAAAAAGCCGATACCATTACCACAACCGATAAAACAGACGAAATCCTATACTTAGGAGCTACTGATTTTATGGTCAGTATAAAGTAAAACAATGCAGCCAGCATCACTGCATACCCTAGGGTAAGCACGTGAGAGACCATCTGATAGCCCATTTCAGAAAACCCTTGATTGATTCCAATGTAGTTTTCAAAATTTGCATTACCTAATTCATTCATAATTTTGGAAGTTTGTTTAGCTACCGAAGCAATGTACATCAGTACAAGTACAATAGTTAAGAGTGATGTAATAATAATCTTAAGTGATTAGGCGTAAAATTAAGCCGTCCTACTTTTAATTATCTTACATCATTATTTAAGATTCTTACATACTTTCCACTTTAGTCCGAGGTGCTCCTGCTGCTTTAAGATGTGAGTCTTCCATAAGGAGACTTGAAATATTCACCGCTTTTTTATACATCTACGGCAATAGGAACGATTAATTAATGCCAAAACTCACTCCAAGTGCAATAGAGATAACACTATTCTTAACATCTAAGGCCTCATTCTGGAGGATATTGCTCAGACCAAAATTGTAGCGAGCATCCATATTGAGCCATACTTTACTGCCTAAGTAATAGTGAAATCC
>JAABSX010000063.1 GCA_011390205.1 Microscillaceae bacterium
GCTGTCTGAGGGTAATAGCCTCAGTAGAAGGTGTAACCGAGGCCACATAGCCTCCTGCATCTTGCCCACCAATGAAGGTCAGTGTGGCTTCAAATTCTGTATTCTTAGGAAAGTTTTTGGTGCGTGGGGCATAAATGGCAGAGCGAGCATTTTCTAATTTATATGTACCTTGTTTGTTGCGCTGAATGCTTTGTGCTACATTGTGTGCATCTCTCATCAAAAAGGCAGTAGCATCTACCAATATTTTTCCACCTTCTTCTGCCTCTACTGCAAAGCCCCAAAGCGTAGATTGAGCAAAAGACTCTTTTACGGCTTTTACCTCAGCAGCATCTTGGCTCAAGGCGCGGTACTTTAGGTTGGGTTCTGTGAGCAAGATTTTTTTACCTACTCTCTGAAAATACACGACGTGTTCGCCGCCCAATTGCCCACGGTCTAGCCCTATGTCATTAGAGCCTAAGCCTGTTGCCAGCGAGTGTACATATAAAAATTCAGTATCTAGTTTGTCTATTTCTAGCCATATTTTACCCTCTTTCTCATCAAGGTAATAGGTAAAAAAGCCTGTTTGCTTGCTCATTCCCTGTGTTTTTTCAGAGATACTGGGCATTTTTTGGGCAAATAAAGTATTTGAGAAGCTCCAGAATAGGAGGCTAAGCAGCATGTAATTTTTTGTCATAAGATTTTAATTTAATAAAAGGTGAAGTTAGCAAATAAAAACAGAAATCTAAAATAGCCATTGCAAGATAGAATAATAACCTTTACCTGACTCAATATTGAATATTAATCAAAAAAATGTAAATGCTAAGGGCAAGTTATTTTTTTCTTAAAAAGCTTTTTATTGACAAACAAAATCCACCTTCTTTGATTTGATAAGTAAGTTTTATATACCTCACATAACCAAACCATGAAAAAGATTATTTTTATTTTCCTTTTTTTAGGAGTCATCAATGGGCTATTTGCACAGGGCAAGCTCACAGTCAGTGGCTACCTCAAAGATGCAAAATCAGGTGAAACACTGATAGGAGCTACAGTATTTGTCAAAGAGTTAAGCACTGGTACTACCAGCAATGTCTATGGGTTTTATTCTATTTCCTTAGAGCCTGGAGATTATACCTTTGTTTATAGCTATGTAAGCTATACCCCTGTGGAGAAAAAAATCTCTCTGAGTGAAAATATCAAGATGGATATCGAGCTGGCAGAGATAAGCACCGAACTGAACGAAATCGTGGTTACAGGGGAGATTGAAGATGAGAATATCTCTTCGGTGCAGATGAGTGTCAATAAATTAGACATTCAGACCATCCAAAAAATGCCCGCACTTTTCGGAGAAGTAGATATTATCCGCAGTATTCAGCTTCTGCCAGGTGTCAGCACAGTGGGAGAGGGTGCTACAGGTTTTAATGTGCGGGGAGGCGGTGTAGGCCAGAACCTTGTGCTGCTAGATGAAGCCCCCGTTTATAACAGCTCTCACTTATTTGGTTTTTTCTCTATTTTTAACCCTGATGCCGTCAAAGATGTCAAACTTTTGCGTGGTGGCATCCCTGCCCAATATGGCGGAAGGCTTTCTTCTATCTTAGATGTGCGTATGAAAGAAGGCAACAACAAGCAGTTTGCGGCTTCAGGAGGAGTGGGGGCTATTTTTAGTCGCCTGACCTTAGAAGCTCCCATTGTGAAAGACAAAGCCTCTTTTATCGTGGCAGGCAGACGCTCTTACATAGACGTATTGGCGAAGCCATTTTTAGGAGAAGATTTACAAAACAGTGCCTTTAATTTCTATGACCTCACCGCCAAAGCCAACTGGAATATCAATGAAAATAACCAAGTTTTTCTATCAGGCTACCTTGGGCGAGATGTATTTAATGCCGACAATGTATTTGCTTCTAACTGGGGCAATGCTACGACCAGCTTTAGATGGAATCATTTATTCAATGACAGATTATTCTCTAACATTACCGTTTTTTATAGCAATTATGATTACCGTCTTGCCTTCGGAGAGGGAGATGATACCTTTGATTGGAAATCACGCATCATCAATTACAGTGTAAAACCCGAACTTACCTACTATGCCAACCCTAAGAATGTCATCACTTTTGGTGGGCAAGGTATTTTGTATGAGTTTGACCCAGGTAAGGCAGAAGGCAGAAGCGTAGGCGAGATAACAAGAATAGAACTGGATAAAAAATATGCCTTGGAAGGAGCTTTGTATGTGGGCAATGAACAAACAATAAATGACTGGCTTACACTGAGTTATGGACTGAGATTCTCTTATTTTAATTATATGGGTGAAGGCAATGGATATACCTTTGGCGATGCAGAAACTACCGCAGGACGCAGACCCGTAGAGGGCATTGAAGCCTTTGACCAATGGGAAAGCATCGAGACTTACCAAAATTTTGAGCCTAGATTTGCCTTTAATTTAAAACTAAACCCTACCTCATCCATCAAGCTAGGCTATAACCGAATGGCTCAATACATACACTTGGTTTCTAATACAGTAGCTTCTACCCCCTTAGATATCTGGACACCTAGCACCAACAATATCAGACCTACTTTGCTAGACCAAATCTCCCTGGGCTATTTCAGAAATTTCAAAGACAATATGTATGAGTTTTCTGTAGAGACCTATTACAAAGATTACCAAGATGTAGTGGGTTATATAGACAATGCAGACCTCCTGCTCAATGAATTTATAGAAGGTGATTTGCTCTTAGGTGATGGGCGAGCCTATGGCATAGAGTTTTATCTCAAAAAAAATAAAGGAAAATTCAATGGCTGGGTGAGCTATACACTGGCACGCACTGAGGAGCGTTTTGAGGGAGTCAACCGCAATGATTGGTATCCTGCACGCTTTGACCAAACCCACAATCTCAATCTAGTGGCTTTTTATGACCTCACGGAGCGGCTTTCTTTCTCTGCCAATTTTGTGCTGATTTCGGGTACGCCTGCTACTTTTCCCACAGCCCGCTTTGGGTTTCAGGGCATTGAGGGCATCCCCCAAAATGCAGAGGAAAGACGCAATAATTATCGAATCCCTGTCTATCATCGCTTAGATTTATCGGCTACTTTGCAGGGCAAGCGTGTCAAAAAGAACGGAAATACTCGCAAAAATGAAGATTACTGGGTTTTCTCAGTCTATAATGCCTATAATCGACGAAATCCTTTCTCGATTAATTTCCAGAATAACCCCAATAACCAAGCACAGACGCAGGCAGTACGCCTCTCAGTAGTAGGTAGTTTTATCCCCTCAGTATCTTATAATTTTAAATTCTAACAGTTGATTTCATTCATTTTAAATTTATAATCAATATGAAAAACATAGCTTATATACATAGATTCATTTTCGGTTTTTTGCTTTTGTGGGCTTTATCCTCTTGCGAAGACATCATAGACATTGACCTAGATGCAGGTACGCCACAGCTTTCGGTAGATGCCTGGATTACAGACCAGCCTGGCAGCCAAGTGGTCAAACTCCGCCTGACCCGCTCTTACTTTGATAACAGCCCTGCCTCTCTCGTGCTGGGGGCTACTGTAGAAGTAGAAGACAGTGAAGGCAATCTCTATACATTTCTGGATGCCGATAATGACGGAGATTATACTTGGACTCCAGCACAGCCTACAGAGGTACTCGGTGTACTTGGGCGCAGCTATACTCTGAGCATTGCTTACAATGGCGATACCTACAAGGCTACTTCTAAAATCAATCGTACACCTAGAATAGACTCTCTAGTCTATGAATTTAGAGAAGAACGTCTCGGAAACCCTGCGGGCTATTATGCAGAGATTTTTGCAAGGGATTTAGAAGGGCCTGGAGACTGCTATTGGATTCGCACTTACAAAAACGGACGGTTTCTAAACCGAGGGCAAGACATAAACATTGCCTATGATGCTGGTTTTAGTGCTGGAGGCAATGTAGATGGGCTGTATTTTATCACGCCTATCCGTGAAGGTATCAATATTTTTGTAGAAGACCCCGAAGACAGCAATGTGATTTTACCTCCGTATTCAATAGGAGATGACCTCAAAGTAGAGATTTACTCTATCACCGAAGATGGATTTTATTTCTTGGAAGAGGTGCAAACCCAACTCACCAATGGAGGTTTGTTTGCTGTACCTCTGACCAATGTCCGCACCAATATTATCAACCAAAACCCCAACTCTGACAAGAAAGCAGTGGGTTATTTTAGTGCCTCTGCTGTGGTAGTAGCTGAGACTGTGATAGAAGAAGAATAAGCCTAGAATTAGAACTTAAAAAAACCAAGCAAGACAGTCAAATGTCTTGCTTGGTTTTGTTTTAAGTAAGTTATTGACAATCAATAGGTTAAATGTATTTCAGCCATGCATTCATCTAAAGGGCTAGATTGTAGCGTAGCTGAATCCCTCCTGCTGTGGTGCTTCTACGAAAAGAACTTGATATACGGGGGTCATTGATGTTTTTCTCAAAATAAAACTGAATGTTGAGTTGTTTATTGACCACATAACCAATCACGGGGCGAAGCTGAAAGTTAAGATTCCCAGCCGTAACCGTGCTTACGTCATCTAGCTGCCGCTGCAAAGTGCGTGTATCACGCATCGTAATGTCTAGGCGTAAATCCACATCATTTTCTAAGATGATAAATTTTCCGTCAGATTTGATGGGAAGTTTCATTTTAGATTTGATAAAGCCTAGACTGAAAGTGAAGCTGTCATTTCGGATTTCGGCGAGCTGTGCATTAGAAAGGTTTAAACTCAAATCACGCTCCTTGCTGTAGTCCATTCGGATAGAGATATTGCTTTTTGTGCGTAGATTAATCCCGAGTAAGGGCGAAAAACGCTCACTCAATACGACTTGGCTCACCACATAGACTGATAGAAAATCTCCTGCCTCATTGGTGAGGTTAGGGATTACATAATTGCGTTCATCTGTGTTGATATTCACAAAACCCTCTCCATATTGTAGTGAACTTGTGTAGTTATTGACTCCATAGTTAGATTGATAGGCGTGGTTAATGCTCACACTAGAAAACACATCACTCAAAAAAGGAATTTTGGAAAGCCCCGTATAGTCTATTCTCCAGTTGGGCAGAGGCGTTTTGGGAAATGCTGATAGCCCAATCGTGCCAGCATCTACTCCAGTGTAAGCCGCCAAGAATGCAGGGATTAAGACATCCTGCGAGTTGAGGGCATAGTCGCCGTTTTCTGGTGCACTGGGGTCAAAGGCGGGGTTGATGGCTCGGAGCCTTTGCAAGATAATCCCCCGATTTTGCTCAAAGGTAGTGAAGTTAGGGTTTTCATTGAGAGAATTATCCCGCTTGAAGGCAGTCATAAAAGTAATGGTAGAGATGCTGAAGCTTCCATTCCTGACAGGGTTTTGGGTTTCGGGAAGCCCTGTATCTTCATTAAATCTAAAAAGCTCAGCATAGTTGGCCCTTCGGGTTTGCTGTGCATCTAGGGTGATTTTAAAATCTCTGATAGGCTCTATATTGGCACTTATTTTTAGATTTTCGGTTACATTCTGTGAGAATGGATTATTGAGAAAAGAACTAGGAGCGAGCCAATCATTCAGGATGGCCTCTTGTTTGATGTTTGAGCTTTGGCTTCCTAAGAGGGCAAAGCCATATCCAGGAGCATCAAAACCCTCACTTAGTCCAAAAAAACGAGGTGCAGGCAAGAAGCCCGGAAAGATGGTCTGTTCTCCCTTGGTATAAGTAAAATTCATATTTTTAATCATTACCAAAGGCTTGGCAAGTATCTGCACGAGTTTGTAATCCCCGAGTTTTTTGCGGATGGTATCACTGCCAGCAGGTTTTTGTGGAGGGCTTGCTCCTTTTTTGGGTTGGGGCTTGGGTTTGGCGTCTAGTTTTGCCAAAAACTTTGATTTTTTGTAGAGCTTGCTCATATCAAAGCCTACCCTTAGGCTACGGTCACGGGCATTGGTGATGATGTTTCCGAGGGTATCTGCTTGCCCGAGTGTGCCAGGTGAGGGTGCTACGGCTCCTGCTACCCATGTATAGGCTGTATTAAAAGCGGCATCTGCGGTCATCCAATCAGTGATAGGAAATTTATCGAGTGGCACACGGTAGGTCAGGTTTGCCTGCTGCTGAAAATTTTTCATCCTTCCTAGGCTTAGTAAGTTGGTCAATACCGAATCTCGCTTACTTTCTGTATCCAGTGAGCCTATGGGTTCGTCTATGACTGCCAGTACATTGGCACTGTAGTTAAGGCTCAAACTTTTGCTCAGGTTCCATTGCAAGCCGTAGTTTCGGGTAAACAGAAATTGTTTTTGAAAGATAGGATCTACCCCATTGGTGGTCAAATCTCCTCCTCTAAACAAGGTCTTGGTGAAGGTTCTGTCTAAATTGGCTGCCACATTAAAGGAGTTTGGCAAGAGGTTAAAGTTAAAATCTTTGAGCCATTTGAGGTAAGGAGCTTTCAGAAATCCGAGCTTGGCGAAAGGCTCTACAAAGGTTCGTTCTTTCTGAAAAGCATAGGCTACACCCACTCTTTGGCGTGTATTGAGGTATTCTGCTGTGAAGATATCACTTCTCAGCTCTTCACTCATTGCCCAAGTAAAGGTAAAATTTTCTATGTCAAAGAAATTTATTTTGGCATCAGGGTTGGTTCTGATTTTTCTGACATTGGTGAAGTTAATGCTTCTTCTTGTAAAGTTGGTCTCTACCAAGCGTCTATAATCATTTCTTTCTTCTTGGCTTTCAAATCTATTGAGAGATTGGTCTAGCTCCACATCGGGGTCTAGAGGGTTAAATCTTGGTGTGATTCGGCTTCTTTCATAGCTGACAAACATGGGCAGCCTGATGCCTAGTTTTTCGGGCAGAAATTTATCCAAGGCTATGTTGGCAGAGATGTCAAATTCTAGGGTGTTTTCTCTTGCACGCTCTGAGATTCGCTGATTGATAGAGCCAAACCCAAAAGTAGTATAGCGTAGTGAACCTGTAACTTGGGCAAAATCGGCAATTTTGACGTTAGCCCTTGCAGTAGCAGCCCAGCCAGCTGTCTGGTCAAAATCAGAAATTCTAAATTCATTTGCCCAAATAGTTACAGACTTGGGTAAGCGGTCGTCTGTTCTGTCAAAATCTTTGAGGTCGGGGTTTCGGACTCCAATCATAGAAACCAGCACTGCACTCAAGTCAGGATTGCCTACTACAGTGATTCTGTATCGGTCCACAAATCTCTGAAAAGGAATGGTTACATTTTGCCCTGACTCATTTCGCAGGTTTTTTGTGCCTGTGAGTTCTTCAAAGGCTACATCTATTTCATTCTCTACGGGCCAGATGACTTCGGGCACTGTGGAGCCGTTGGGGGTGATAGTCAGAGGTACTTCTATTTCGTAATAATTATCCGTAAAGTCTGTGCCAAGTCTGATAAATGCAGTTACCTCACCATCTTGTGCATCTACACTTTCGGCGTGTAAAAACATTTTGACTCTTTTGTAGCTCAATAAATCTAGGTTATAATTTCGGAATACAGCCCTTGCATCTTTGTCTCTTAGCCCCGTAACACTCAGTCTGATAGATTGCTCATTGATTTCTCTATTGATGATGTTAGTTACATCTCTGTCTCTGATGACTCCTGGTGCAAGCACATAAGGCGTATTTCCTTCTACGAATGCCCCATTTTCCTCAATATTGACAGTAGATACATTGAAATCAGGATCATATGGCTCACTGGGCAGCCCGAAAGTGCGGTCATTGAGGTCTCCTAAGTAGCGTCTCCATTGATTGGCTACAAGCTGATATTGTGCAAAACGAAGCACTACGGGCTGCTGAAAACTTGTCAAAAACATTCTCAAAAATCGGATAGATTTGAAGCCGTCTATGTTTCCGATTTTGTCGTCAAACTCACGTACAGGGATTCTGAACAGATACCAAGATACATCTTCTCCTGTCTGATTATTATTGGTTCGGATTTCGTCTATGATGTAGTTTTGGCCTACCTGTAGCTGCCCTGGTCTTAGGTTGATTTTGTATTGGTAGTATGATTCTACGCTGCTGACCGTATTGTCAATGTTGAGGTCTTCATTGTCGGGCAGGTTGGTGGCAGAGGGGGTAGCGCCACCTGTGGTCGTGCCTACAGGAGAGTTATTTTCTAATCCATTAAAGTTTTTGTATCTTTCTAAGATAGGGCTATTGTTTGCATCAAATTCATTGCTGAGATAATAGCTAAAATCATCTGCGGAGATGTCATTCAGGATACTTTGCCTTTGGGTAGGGTCAGCCACAAAAGCATTGACAGCATTGACAAAGGCTTGGTATTCTGTTTTTTGGCTTTCTTGGCTACTTTTTAGTCCATCTAGCCCCACATCTTGGTTTTGGCGTGCATTGAGGTCATTGTCAAAGGCATTGGTGATGTACTGCTGGTCTGTTACTCTCCCCCAAATATTTTCCGTAACATTCAGTTCATTGCCATCTATGGGCAGCCCCTGCTCAAAAGCGTGCCTTCCGTCAGGGATGACATCTTCGGAGACATTTCCTAGATTGATGTAGAGGTCTCCTCCCGTGGTATTGTTGGTGGCGTTGTTGCTTCCATCATCTACTACGCCATTTTCACCAGGCAAGAAGGGGTCAAGCATCCAAAACTCGAGGTACTCTATGTTGGCATTGTCAAAATCAATGTCAGATGTAATGGCACGTGTGATAGCACCATAGTTTTGGCTGGGGTTGGGTAGCCTTCCTTGGGCGTTGATGTTTGGGTTATAGTTATAAGGACCTCTTTCGGATGGGTAATATGCCAAGTCAAAGATAAGTTCATTGGCTTGGATTTGTTGCCGCTGTCTATTCGGAAATATTTCTTGGGGAGAGACTGAGCGGATGTAGTGATTTTCTACATCGATGTCAGGGGGGCGTAGGTTTCCGCCATCCCTATAAAAAAGGTTATCAACATTGTACCAAGCCATTTTAGCCCTTCTGTAGGCATAGTCTAGCTCTCTAGAAGATGCCTCTGGAAAAAGTTGCGGAGTAGCTCCTAGTTTCCAGTTGGCTTGTGGGGCACGCACAAAATTAAAGGCGGTGCGAGTTCCTTCAAAATCATCAATGTAAGACACTTGCCCACTAAGCGGAGATGCCCCTGGAAAAAGCTGTGCATATTCTCCATAAAAGTCAATGCTAGATTCTTCTTTGGTCTGTATGAGTGGCAGAAAATCTACGGCTCGGGTCAAGAATCTTGATTTGGATTTATAGCTAACATCTGCTCCCAGGATGGTATTATTAATAGGGTCATCTCCTATATTGACCCTTGTGATGACAGGGCGCTCTCGAAGGCTCATAATGGTAGAGCCAACGATAAAATTAGGATTAAACTCATATTCAAAGCGTGTGCCTAGTACTCTTCTAGTGATGAAGTTAAACAAATCTGCTTTCTCATAATCAATGGTGATGTCTTTGCCTGAGTTCAAGACAGATTGGTCGGTGATGGTTACCCTTCCCGTAATATAATCTACGGTGTATTGGTCTCCTTCGGTAAGTGGGATATTACCTGCTTTGACTACTACTGAGCCTTCGGCGATATTAATGCCTGGCAAGACCACATCAGTAGAAGCTGATGCTTCATAGCTTCCAAGCAAGAAGAACTTATTTTTGTCGGCGGCTTGCAGGGCATCCGCTTTGGTAGAGCTATACAGTGCATCAAATACATATTTATTGATTAGTCCAGTCTCCGTAACAGGGTCAAACTGTCTCTGTAGGTGTGTGCCAAAAGGCTCTAAAACAGGAAAATAGATACGGCCATTGCGGGAGTCTATCGTGATTCCTTCTACATAGTCAAAATTACCATCACGCTGCGGGTCATTTTGTGTGTTGAGGTTATCGAGCTCAAGCAGCTGCAAGAGTGGTACACCATTGGTGCGGATGCCTTCTTGGAGGCTGGGGTTGTCTATGCCTGTGAGGTCATCTCTGTAGATAACCCTAAGCAAAAAATTTTGTGGTGTAATCTGGTTTGCCCCCAATGAATAGACATTTTTCATCATCAAATCCCAAGTAGATAAATCTAATCTGACCTCATTGGGGCGGACCATTTTAAGTTTGATGGCTTCATTGGGGCCACGGTTGGCATAGTCATCGGTGAGCTCACCCACACGGTAGTTGGCTCCATTGAGTGTATATTCAAAAGCAACTGCCAGCACTTCATCATTACGTAAGGGGGTGAGTAATGAGAGTGTACCGAGAGCTGCATTGTAGGTGTATTCTCTGCTGTCAAGTTTTCGGGCGGCACGCAATACCGTAAAATCTTCTCCATTTTCTAGGCCTACTCCGAGTGCTTCGAGCTCCACCACGGCATTGTCTGCATTGTTGATGCCTGCGGTGAGCGTAAAGAGGTTATTGGCTGTGTTTCGTGGGGCAGGGTTGCTGGGGTCAGGGGTGAGGTTAGGATTGATTCTGTTGGCTTCGGTCTCTCCCAAATCTTTGAATGCCAGCACATTGCGAAGCTCGGAAGTATTGCTGACACGGTTGGTAACATAGGCTTCTATGCGTGTAATCTGTACTCCAGAGAGAGGTGAGGGCAGGGTGCTCATCCATCGCTCATAATTATTGCGGAAGAAGTGTGCCAAAAAGAAGTGCCTATTGTCTTCATAATCACCTGCGGCTATCTCAAAGGTGCGCCTTTGAGCACCTCCTTGCAGGTTAATCTGCTCTGCCCTGGCCCTTTGGTTAGAGAAGACAGATTTGACTCTTAGCTTACCGAAGCGCAGCTCTGTGGATACTCCGAATAGGTTTTGATTGCCTTGAATGAGAGAAGTAGTGAGTGGGAAGCTGACATTTCCGAACTCTACTTTTTGTAAGATGTCTTCTTCAAATCCTTTGTATTCTAGTTTAAAATTGTTTTCAAATTGAAAACTTGCTTTGGTGTCAAATGCTCCCCCTATTTCTAATTTTTCACCTACTTTTCCTATAAGGTTTACGTTGGCGTGCGGGTCAAACAAGAAGTTGGTATTTCGCTGCTGACGGATGGGCAGTGTGGGGTTGGCTACTTTTTGTCTTTGCACCGAGAAATCTAGATTTACAAAACCTGTGGGCTTAAATTCCACAAAATCTCCTCCGAATACACGGTCAAAGAGTTTATTTTCAACAGGGATTTTGGGGAGTGCCCCGATTCCTGAGGAAGTAGCAGACTCACTATCACCCAGACCTGAGAGTTCTCTCCAGTTATTGAGCATTATTTTTTTCTGCATCATGCTGTTAAAATCACTTTCTTTGAGCAGTGTGGGCGGTCTGTATGGCAGGTCACCAAATTGCTCTTGGATTGTATAGTAATTTTGGAGGCTATCATATTTTAGCTGAATGTCTGTGCTGATAAAGCTAGGGTTGCTATAAAACAAGGGTTGGTTCGGGATTCCAGAGGAGAAGAAATCCGTAAATCTGTCTTTTGGGCGGTAGTAAGGAAAGCGTGTAGGCACATAGGGTGTGTCTATGGGTATGTGGCTTGCTAGGTCTTGGTTTTTTAGATTGCCTTTGATGATATCATCCAAATCGTTGCTATCAGGTATTTGTTTTTGTGATTTGGTGGAGCTTAAACTGGCAAGCCTGCTACTTATTCTATCAGATTTATCTTGCTCTAACTGCCCTGCGAAAAAGAATATCAATAGGGCAGAGGCACTCACAGAGATTGTGTGTTTTAAATTTAGCAAGGTTTTAAGTTTTAAATTCTTAAGATAATAAATAAACTAAGGTAGATTTTGGGCAATAGGCTTTTGGTTTTTTGATAAAATTTAAGCTTTGAGTGCAAGTTTGATAAGTGCTTCGAGGGTAAGGTCTGAGCCCTGTTTTTTGATAATAGCAGCTACATTTTTTTCTGCGACTGTTTTGGGTATTCCTAGGGCTACGAGTGCTTCTAGTGCTTCCGATTTTATTTTTTGGAAGTCTTCTCCTGCTGTATTTATTTCGGGGAGGTTGATGGCAAGTTCATCATAGGTTTTTCTGATTTTGTCTTTTAGCTCTAAGATGAGCCTTTCGGCGGTTTTCTTTCCAATTCCTTTCACACTTTGAATAATTCCTACATCCTCTTGTATGATGGCATCTACGATTTCTCTTGTGTTAAGTGAAGAAAGCATAATCATAGCGGTATTTGCACCGATGCCCGAGACATTGATGAGCTCCAAAAACACCCTTTTCTCTTCATAATCCATAAAACCGTAGAGTGTATGGGCATCTTCTCTTATCTGTAAGTGCGTCTGTACTCTGCATGTGCTTTTGCCAGCCAATGCAGAGGATGTATGCAAAGACACCTTGATATGATAGCCTATCCCTGCTGCCTCTACAATAATAAAGGTAGCTTCTCTTTGTATTAATTTTCCTTCAATGTAAGCAATCATCACTCGTTTTTTTCTTCAAAGTAAAGGGCTTTTTTTATTTTTATCAAAAGTTTTTGTGGAGGCTTGTTATTTGTGTGCCAGCACTCCTTTTTCTTTTGTGATTAATCTGCAATTTAGCTATAAAATTCTTTTTTAGAAAAGCATCTCATTACTAAAGCACTTTTGATTTTGAGTATAAGTAGCTATGAACTTTTATTGCTTGTTATTATGTGGCAGGCATATGGTTTGGCTTCATTTGCCAAGAGAGCCTAACCAGAGAATAATATTCTCGTAAAAGTAGTTACTTATTATCGATATGTCCGAAAATGACAAATATATGCGTTCTAACATCATCCGAAATTACTATGTGATTATCCAAAGAGTTGTGTTTTATGCTTGGTTATTTTCTTTTTTAGTATTGTTGCTTTTGTTGTGGCTGCAGCCTGGCTTATTCTCGAGAGATTTTATCACAGGCGTATTGGGTCATTTTGAGCTAAGATTACTATTGTTTATTTATTTTTTGGTTTGTGTGGTGAGGGGGATGTTTTTGCTGCCAAGCACACCTTTTATTTTGGCAGGCATGGTGTTATTTGGGCACCATGAGGCACTTGTATTTTTTCTTTCTATCATAAGTATTTTGATTTCGGCAGCTTTGATTTATCATTTTTCGGAGTATTTGGGCTTGGATACTTATTTTTTAAGACGGTATCCTCGAAAGGTGGCTCGCTTTAAGAGATACATTCACACAAAACATGGCTTTTGGTTTTTAGTGTTTTGGTCTTTTTTTCCAGCAGTTCCCACAGATTTGATGTGTTATGTGGCAGGAACAGTCAGGATGCATTTTGGGAGGTTTATGTTGGCTGTTTTTTTGGGGGAAGTTCCTCTTGTGTTGATAAGTGTCTATGGTTTTGAGTATGTATTGCGTTTGTGTAGCTAGTATGTAAGACTTTCTAAGTCATACTTAACTTAGAAAGTCTTTGATAAATAGGAATTATGAGCGATACAACACAGCGTTGATTGCTTCTGCTGTTCTTTGGGCATTGGGTAAGATAGCTTCAATCAATGTAGGCGCATAGTGCAAGTGTACGTCTTGGTTGGTGATTCGGCGAATGGGTGCATCTAAGTAATCAAAAGCAAAACGCTGCACGTGGTAAGTAATCTCAGAGGCTATAGAGCCGAGTGGCCAAGCTTCTTCTAAGATTACCAGCCTATTGGTTTTTTTGACGGAGGCCACGATGGTGGCATAGTCTATGGGGCGTACAGAGCGCAAGTCGATAATCTCTACTGAGACACCCTCTTTTGCCATCGTATCTGCTACTTCGGTGGCTATTTTAAGGATTTTGCCAAAAGACACAAGCGTTACATCTGTGCCACTGCGTTTGATGTGGGCTTTGCCTAATTCTAATAAATACTCTTCTTCTGGCACTTCACCTTTGTCGCCATACATTAGCTCAGACTCCATAAATATCACAGGGTCATTGTCACGGATAGAAGATTTGAGCAAGCCTTTGGCTTCGTAGGGGTCAGAGGGGACTACTACTTTGAGTCCTGGGCAGTTGGCATACCAGCTTTCAAAGTTTTGGGAGTGCTGCTGACTGAGCTGCCCTGCATTGCCTGTGGGGCCTCTGAATACGATGGGCACAGAGTATTGCCCTCCCGACATAGAGAGCATTTTGGCTGCACTATTGATGATTTGGTCAATGGCTACGAGTGAAAAGTTAAAAGTCATGAACTCTATCACGGGTCTAAGCCCATTCATGGCAGCACCTACGCCTACACCTGCAAAGCCTAGCTCGGCGATGGGTGTATCTATGATACGTTCGGGTCCAAATTCATCTAACATTCCTTGGCTTACCTTGTAAGCACCATTGTATTCTGCTACTTCTTCACCCATCAAAAACACACTAGGGTCTAGGCGCATTTCTTCATTGAGTGCTTCACGCAAGGCTTCTCTAAATTGTATTGTTCGCATTGTTTTTATTGTTCTTTGGTTTTTTATTAGTAAATCTAAGGATTCAAAATGAGCAAATCAAATCAAAAATCAGGATTTAGGGGTATGTATAAAAGAAATTACTGGGGGTGGAGCTGTAAATAATTGATAATCAGAATCTTAAATAAGATTATGCAGAAAGATTTTTTATCAAAAAAAGCCCACTCTGATTTTATCAAAGTGGGCTTTTTCTTTATTGGAGATACAGTACCAATTAATTTATTTGATAGCATCCATAAAAGAGCTGTTGGTTTTGAACTTGTCAAACTCAACATCTTTCAATGCTTTTGCTTTCATGTCATTGTTAAGGCTGCAAGATTTTTTGAGTGCAGCAGACATGTTGCTTTCATCACCTTTGCGAGCATAAGCGATGGCCATTGCGTATTGGCTTACAGCATCCTTGTCATTTTTTTGGAAAGCAGAAGAGAAGCTAGCGATGGCTTGGTCATATTTTCTGTTAAGAAGCTGTGCCAATCCTTTGTTAAACACGTTAGGGTTAGTCATAGCAGCATCATTTAAGATGTCTTCTGCCTCTTGGTATTTTCCGTCATTGTAGCGTTTTGCTTCTTTGAATTTCAAATAACCAGCAGCACCTTTGATAAGCTTGGTTACTTCTGGGTTGTTATCACTTCCTAGTTGTACAGCTTTATTAAGGAACTCTTCCATTTTGGCGTCGTCGCCTTTCATAGAATAAGCCATTGCCATGTTGTAAGCAGCTTCACCAGTTTCACGCTTGCCCATAGAAGCAGTAAATTGCTCAATGGCAGGGTCAACTTTTGACATATCGTTTTTCAACAATGCAATGTCAAGAAGTGTAGCGCCAATGTTGTTGTGAACTTTCCAAGTTTGGTAGTTTTTGGCAGCAGTCATTAAGATAGCAAGACGCTCGTCAAGGTCAGGCGTATTGGCAGCTACATATAAAAACTCTTGCTCAGTCATTTGGTCAGCTTCTAACTCACCAGCTTGCATTTTTTTCACCATTGCAGACATTTCAGGAAGTCCTTTTACTGCACCTGGCTTTTTCACTTGAGTTTTGGCATAACGCATTTTAGGATACACTTCATTGAATAAAGTGCTGTAGTAAGGCTTGTTTTGTAGTTCTTGTGCATTTTCTACAAAATCACCATCACGGCCTAAGATTTCTTTTGCTTCTGCCTTTTGCTCTTCACTAAGAGAGCTAGCATCTACTAACTGACGAAACTCAGGAACGGTTTGGCCTAGTGATCTTTTTTCAAAATTAAAAGTGAATTCACTTACTTTGTCTTTGTCATACTTGAAAAGAGCCAGCATTCTTTTGAACTGATTTTCAAGGGCAGCAGCACGGCTTTCAGCCAGGCCTGTGTTGATAGACTCGCTACCTTCAGGTGAGTGAGAGCTTACGCCAGTAGCAGAGAAAGGAGCTACTTCAGTATCTTTGAATAGCTCAGAAATCATGTCCATAGTTGCTTTGTTGTTGGCAGTGCTAGGAGAAATAGCAGAGCTTCCTTGCTCAAAAAACACAGGAATTTCAAGGAACTCATCCTTAGGACCTTCAAAGTTATGTGCTCCATAAGCAAATGGGCTTTCACCAGTAGTTGGATTTACACCATCTACAGGGCTTTTTAACAACAGGCTTGTAAGAGATACACCTTTTACAAAGCGACCATCGGCTACTTTCATAGGCACAGGTCCGAATTCTTTGGATTTGTTGTTTTTAATTTTAGTGGCAATTCCTTTAACTATAAGCCCTCCGTTTGCATATTGGTCTTCGTAGGCGAAAGAGAAATCTTTGCTTACTTTGGGATCCTCGGCTTGGTCTTGGTATTTGTCACCATCAAAACCGATAGCACCTACGGTAACTTTGCCTCCAGGAATTCCTTCCATTGGCGTATTTTCTGCAATTTTGCTTACGTCTGTACCTACGTAGGAGATTTCAAGGCTGTACTTTGTGCCTTTTTTCATCATTGCTACGGGTAATTTTGCTGACATAGTAAAGCCAACTTCGCCTCCATGTAGCTCAAGTGGATTAGGGTCCACATTAAGATCTTGCTGGTTAGCAAGTTTGACCATTTCCGCTAGGGGATTTTTACAGCTAGATGTGAAGACTGCGATTCCGATGATTGCAAGTCCTAAAAGAATATTCTTTTTGTAACTCATGAGATTTAAAATTTTGTTTAATTCTTGCGTAGTAGTTTTTAAATTCACTGCAAGTTTAACACTTATTTCTTGTAAAATAAAAAAAAAATCAGCTATTTTGTGATAGAATTTGATATTTCAATGCGAATTATGAATAAAGTACAAGATTTTTTCGAGAATCAAGCCTTCGGAGTGTGCACTCGTTTGGGTGAAAAGATGGGAATTGCGGGAAGTAGTATTCGTCTTTTCTTCATATATGCTTCATTTCTTACATTGGGTTCTCCCGTTTTATTGTATCTTTCTCTTGCTTTTTTGATGAACCTACGCAAGCACTGGCGCAGGCACAAAAGCCCTAGCGTATGGGATTTATAGTCTATTTTCCTATTTTTTTGTTGTTTTGAATGCCTATTTCTCTGATTTTCAATTGAGTAAACACTTTGTTTTTTTTGACATAATATCGGTATATCAAACTTCCACGCCAAATGAGTGGGTGCAGACTTTTACTCCTCTGAGATTTGCCCTTATTCCTCCAAGAAAAAAAATTACTATAAAAAGCATAATAAGCTTTGCAAACAGCCCAAAAGTCTTTGTAGCTTCCTGTTATCAAAAATTTAAGGCTTGCAAGCCCGTCCAAAAAAAACCTCACCCAAAGAACTTTTACTAGGTGTGTGCTGGGTAAGTTTTTGGTGAGCATTGCCAGATTGTTTCGAAAGTTCAGGAAAGTTTTGCGTGGATTGCTGGCAGGAAGTGTACCTCCCCCTACGTGATAGACTTCACTTTCGGGTGTGTAAGCAATGCTATATCCAGCATTTTGTAGCCTCCAGCAGAGGTCGATTTCTTCCATGTGGGCAAAAAAATCTTCCTCTAACCCCCCCAGCTGTTGGTAAAGAGATGCCCTTACAAACAGACAGGCTCCTGTAGCCCAGAATATTTGCGTTTTTTCTTCATACTGTTTTTCGTCTTTTTCTATACTCAAAAAAAGACGGCCACGGCAGAAGGGGTAGCCCCAGTAATCTATGAAGCCTCCTGCGGCACCTGCATATTCAAACTCTTTTTTGTTGTGAAATGCTTTGAGTTTTGGCTGGCAGGCAGCTATCTGTGGGAAATCTTGTAGTAAATCTATGGGTGCTGTAAGCCAGTGCGGGCTTACTTCTACATCGGAGTTGAGCAATACATAATAATCCGCTTTTACTTGTGCAAGTGCTAGGTTATATCCACGGCTAAATCCCTCATTTTTGCTTAGTTGAATCAAGCGCAAATGAGGGTAATGATTTTGAAGAAACAAAACGGAATCATCAGTAGAGGCATTGTCTGCGATGATGATTTCCGCCTCTGTGCTGTATTCAGTAACAGAGGGTAAGAATTTTTCGAGATAATGCTTTCCGTTATAATTCAGAATGACAACGGCTGTTTTTTTCAATTAAGATGAATTTAGGCCATGCTATTAAAATCAAAACCAGGGGGTAAAAACCCATCGGTAGATTTTTTTAATTCTTCTTTGGCAAGAATATCTACTTCAGCCATGGCTTTGTTGATGGCAGCCACAATGAGGTCTTGCATCATTTCTCGGTCTTCGGGCTTGATAAGGTCACGGTCTATATCAATGGATACGACTTGTTTTTTTCCATTGACAGTGGCTTTGACCATCCCTGCACCCGACTCAGAGGAGGCGTGTATTGTGCTAAGACCTTCTTGGGCTTCTTGCATTTTGGCCTGCATTTCTTTGACCTTGCCCATTAAATTTTTGATATCGAACATAATATTATAGTTTTTACAAATTTAGTAAAAAAAACTTGAGATTATCGAATTAAATTGATTGAACCTCTTTTGGTAAATTTTTGTCCTGTAAAATCTTCTACTTCCACCAGATATACATATACGCCTGAGGGCATTTCTTTGCTTTTGTACTTGCCGTCCCAGCCTTCTTCTAGGCTTTCTCCACTAAAAATTGATTCTCCGTTTTGGGTATAGACTTGCATAGAGAAGTTTTTGATGAATAAACCTTTGGGCGAAAAGACATCGTTTTTGCCATCATTGTTGGGGGTGAAGGCATTCGGGAAAAAGATTCTGAACTGCTGCTGCACCTCCACTAAATTGGAGTAGCTAAATAGCTGATTGTCTTCATCTATGACTGTGCGGATTCGGTATCTGAGCACCTGTCTGTCTGTTTTGGCATCGGGGTCTTCATAGTCTGTATTGACTACACTATTGAGCGTGGTTTCGTCATATACTTCTAAGTTTTCATCTAATTTTTCGACTACATAATACTGGTAAGTGTTATTGGAGTTTTGGTAGCTTGTCCAGTTCAGCTTCACACGCCCTGCTTCTGGAGAAGATGCCTGTAAAAATACGGGGCAAGCAAAGCCCGAGACAGGTGCGCTAATCTCACAGTCATTGATGTAAAAGATTTGATAACAATACCTTCTTATCATTTTTACATCTGTATCTAGGGCTTCTGATTCACTGGTCAAGCTGATAAACCCTTCTCCTGAGCGGCTTATTCTGTATTCTCTTACACTTTCATTTAGGGGCATATCCCAAAAAAGCCTGATACTTCGGTTGCCTGGTTCTACGCTGGCATTGAGCCCACGGATGCCTTGTGGGGGCTGGTTAGAGAATGCCCTGACACATGCGACATTGCTAGATGCCCTAAATTCTGAGGTGCTTACGCCCAGCTTTGCGATGATTTGGTAGCAGTACTCTATGTTACAGTTTATTTCGGTATCTGTAAAGCTTTGGTTATTTTGGTTGGTAAATACTTGAACAGGCTGTCCATTTCGGTAGAGGATGTATTGCAAAAAATCGGTAGCCGATGTGGAGGGGTAGGCTGTCCATTCGATTTGGTTTTGACCGTCTTGAGCATTTACCCTAAGGCTGAGGCTACAGTAGAGGGCTTGGCTTTGCAGGGCATTGCCGCAGGCATCAGATGTTTTAAAGTAGAAGCAAGGGCTTTGGTTTTGGGTAGGGATTCCTGTGAGCACTTTGTTGGTGGCTCCGTGGGTGTTTTCTACGAGTGCCATTGGGCTGCTTGTATTCTCAAGATAGATTTCATAGACAAAATTGCTGTCTGCCTCCCACCTGATTTCAACCTCTCCGTTTGGGCTGGCATTCACTTGATTGATGATTTGTGATACTTTTGGAAGGCTCAGTGTGTTGATAGGGCTGACCAAGATGGTGCTGCTCCCTCCACAATTTCCTGGTACATAATTGCCATTGACTGTGATAGAATAACTTCCTCCTAAGATGTAGGTATGTGTGAGGGCACTGCTTGTATTGTTTACAGTCTGAAGAGGGCTTCCATCTCCCCAGTTGATAAGGTACTGAGGGTATTGATTGTCTGTGATGTTTAGGCTTACTGCTCGGTTGCTGCATAGTTTTGCTTGAAATACAGGCTGAGGGGTAGGCAAAACACTAATCTCTCTGGTAGTTAGTTTGGCTTGTGTGCTGCCCTCGATGTTAAACTGTGCCAACTGCGTGATGGTATAAGTGCCCGGGTCATTATAGGTATGGGTGGTTCTGTTTACAAAGCCTTCTTCTTCCGTGTATTTGTAAGAAATATTGACAGCAGCTACAGTGCAGTCTATGACCTCAATCTCGGCTTGGTTACAAGCTATGCTGGGCACTACTTCAAAACAAGCCTCTTGTGCATAGGCAGGTGCTAGGCAGTGCCCGTAGCAGAGGCACAGAAAGGCAAAGATATATTTTAAGTAAAGAGAGATTGTGTGTAAGGGTGTCATCTTGGCTATGCTATAAAAAGAGTTGATTAGGTGCATTTCTGGGCATTTTTTCCGTTTATTTATTGAAAAATAAACGCCTACACACAAAAATAATTGCTTCACTCCGAATATCCTTTACTTTCTGAAAATAATCTAATAAAATTAGAAAGGTGGGGAGAGAACTGGTCTGGATTTATAATCTTGCCTACAGAGCATAAGATTTGTAATCTCCTTACTCTCCCTTAAAAATCGTTTTTTTTGCCCAAGCTACTTTGGCAGGAAGGGCTTCTAAGTCTTCGTGGAGTAGGGTGATATGTCCCATTTTGCGTCCAGGTTTAGAGATTTTTTTGCCATAGAGATGCAAGTAAAGCTTGTCTTCTGAGATAAGTTCAGCAAAACCCTCATATTGGGCTTCTCCTGTGTAGCCGGGTTTGCCCAGTACATTGACCATCGCAGCAGGAGATTTTAGGGCAGGATTGCCCAGTGGCAAATCTAAGATAGCCCTGAGGTATTGCTCAAACTGAGAGGTGTAATTGGCTTCAATGGTATGATGACCGCTATTGTGTGGGCGAGGAGCTACTTCATTGACGAGGATTTCACCAGATTTGGTCAGAAATAACTCCACCGCCAAAACTCCGACCAAACCCCAAGCCTCCACAAGCTGCCGGGCAAGCTGTTCGGCTTCTTGGTTTTGTGCATCGCTCAGGCGTGCAGGAGCAAGTAAATAATCTACCAAATTAAGCTCAGGGTCAAAAACCATCTCTACTGTAGGAAAAACAGCCACTTCTCCTTGAGTATTTCTGGCAATCATTACCGCCAATTCTTTGTCTATCTCAATGGCTTTTTCTAATAAACTAAGACCCTCAAAAGCTTGCCCCAAATCTGCTTCCGACTCTAGCAACTGCACCCCTCTTCCGTCATAGCCTCCCGTGCCTAGCTTCTGAAAAGCGGGCAAAAACTCAAGATGTTGTTGAATTTCAGTTTTATTTTCTATCAGCACAAAATCAGAAGTAGGGATTCCTTTTTCTTTGTAAAATGCCTTTTGAGTGCGTTTATCCTGAATAGTTTCAATGATGTGAGGCTGAGGATAGACTTTTTTGCCTTCGGCTTCTAATTTTTTGAGTGCCTGAGTATTGACGGCTTCTATCTCTATGGTGATGACTTCTAGGTCTTTGCCAAACTGATAGACCGTCTCAAAATCCATAAAACTGCCTTGTGTAAAATAAGGCGTAAAAGTAGCACAAGGTGCATTGGGGTCAGGGTCTAGCACATGGATTTCTAAATCCCAGTTACTAGCAGCCTGTAAGAGCATTCTGCCCAATTGCCCTCCTCCTAAAATTCCGATTTTTGTTTTCATAAAGCCCCTAACCCCCAAAGGGGAATAAGTATTTTTTATTTTTTTGTAAAAGTATTTAAAAGAAGTGAAAACTCCCATTTTCTGTGCTTTGCTTTGTGTCTTAGATTTCAGTTCTTAAAGAGAGAAATACTGTATAAAGCAGAATACCCTCAAAATAGCTAGATTAAGCAAAATGACTGTGTATCAAGGAAGAAGACTTTTAGCCAAATAATATTTGCATATTCATATTAGAATATGTGGATATGGGTGAGCAGTAAAAAAATATTTCAAAAGAAATTTGGAGAATTATTATTATTTTTTTTGATTTGTATATCTTTGATAGGGGACAATGC
>JAABSX010000064.1 GCA_011390205.1 Microscillaceae bacterium
CTTTTTGAGTCATCAGGTTTTTGAACACCAACTTATCATAGCTAATGCCTCGGCTTGAACCATTGGTTTGTGGATTGATGCGGTAGCCTGCGATGCGTAGTTCGGGCTGTGCCAATTCTTCTACTGAGGGGTAGCCTGGGCGGTGAAGCAAGAGCATCACATCTCCCTTTGCATTGAGGCTGATGCTTGGCGTGTTGGGTGCGTTTACGAGGCTTGCCAAGGGTTCAGGAGGCGTTTGGTAGCCTTGATTGTCTTGTGACAGTGCGCTTGGCAAGTAGCAGAAGACAAGTAAAAATGAAAGGTATAAAAACTTTTTCATATATCTTTTGGGTTAATGTTGGAGTTATTTTAATGAAAATTAGCCAACATTCTGCAATAAACAACAGTCAGCTTCTCAATTTAGATGTTAAAAAAGTGATAAACAAAGCAAAGGATATTTTATTGTAAGTATCTCTACTAAAATAGTTTATATGATTATTTAACCATAAGCAGTTGAAGATCAGTATATTGAGTAGTTTTCAATTTTCCATTTACTTAATGCACTTTCTTTCATTCAAACAAGGTATTGTGCTGAAATCAGTAGAAAAATCACTTTCTCACAGTAGTTTTTTAAGCTGAAAGCCTTGGAGTGCTTTGATGTGCACATCTAAGAAAGGAGAGCTGATGTCTTTGAAGTCTATTTCATAGGTATCTCTCTGAAATACAAAGAAATCTCCATTGTCTTTGATTCTTTTTGTACCTGCTTTGTAGAGGATGCCCACTTCATTTTTTTGGATTTTTTCTTTCTCAATATAGCCAATGAAAGAAGCGATGTAATTTGCTCTTTCTTCGTGAATACTGATACAGAAGTAGTAATCTGTCAGCAAAAGCCCCTTGTCTATTTGGTATTTTGGGAGGTTTAAGACATAGTTTTTCTTGAAGTAATTGTTTTTTCTTTGCATTGATTTGATATCCAGAGAGACTTTCTTGCCATTTATCTCTAGCACAAAATCCTGCCCATAGTCCTGCCCGTCTGCTGCTCCGAAAGATTTTTGTGGTCTGGGCAATTTGTAGGCATCTGCGAAAACCACCTCACCCAGTGTGCCCGTAAACCTAAATGCCCTCTGCCGCTCCTTGCCGCTAGGGTCATTCTGAAAAATATCAGCCACCGTGTGATGTGTGATAGAATATTCCACAAGCTGCTGCGTATAAGCTACTTGCTCTTGGCTTACCTCTATCTGAAAGAAAAATTCATTCATGTATTTTGATTTTAAATTCCTTGATTTGTTTGGAAGTGATAGACTTGTACCCTCCTGAAAAATCTTTGCCTGTGAGCCTGATATATCTATAAAATTCTTCTGAACTGAGGGTGTTTTCTATGATTTTCCATTCGGCATCGGGTTTATTTTTGATGATATACAGGCCCGAATACATCATCACATCATGAGGCACTCTGTAGTATTGTATCTCTCCGTTTACAAGTGTGCTCAGTACTATCTTTTCATGGTGAATGCTTTGAATACCTTGGCTTCTGCCGAACTCGTACCATGCTGCCGCCTTGTCTATGTCTCTGGCTTGGAGTTCTTCTTTGTTTTTTAATAAATACTGATAGGCATAAGGAAATTTTTCTTTCAGCACTTGCTCAGGGATGGCGGCGTATCTTTTTTTGGTGGCATCAAAGGTATATGGAAACAAGATGCGGTCTTGTTCATTGATTTTGCCCTTGAATTTTGAGCCTTTGATTACTTTTTGGAGGATTTTTCTCTCTACCAATTCCCCATTAAAATATACCAACTCAGCATTGTATTCTTTTGTGTGAGAGATAAATAACCTATCTCGGAGGGTGGCGAATCCGTATTGCACATCAAAAAAATCTTTGATGCTGGCAGTTCTGTTTTCTTGTAATTTTGCTAAAAATTGCCTGTCTGCTTCATTTGTAAATGACCAATCGCCTTTGTCTAGTTGCTCAAAATAGACTTGATTCACCAGTTTGATTTTGTCTTCTATCAGTTCTTTGTATTCAAAATAAGCCTTGCCCCGTTGCTGCTGTATAATGGTGATGGCTGTATAGGTCGAGAATCCCTTAAAAATCTTGTTGGATTTAAAATCAATCAAGGTTTGTATGCTTTGCTGTGCTTTCAGGTATTCCCGAAAGGCAGCATACGAAGAATTGTGCAAATAGCTATTGGGGGTGATGTAGCCGAGTAGGGCATTTTTTTTGAGCATTCGGAAGCCCATCTCAAAGAAGGAAAGGTAAATGTCAATCGTGCCTGTGGAGAATAAAAAATCTTTTTTTAGAATTTCTCTTGTCTCAGCATCTAGGTTGTGAATCCTGATGTAAGGCGGATTCCCGACAATAAAATCAAAAAAGGCTTCATGTTTTTTATAAAAATCTAGGGTGTTTTGTTGGTAAATATGCCAGTGCAAGGGAGTCTGCAGGTCTAGCCTTTGGGCCACGTAAGCATCTAATGATTGGATGGATTTCAGAAATTCTACTTTATCTAGCTCTACGGCATAGATGTGTTTTTCTAAACCTTGGGTAATGGCTTTTTTGCTCATTTGTGCAGCTTCAGCAGCATCTATGTATCTTTTGACGATTTCTAGCAAGAATGCCCCATCACCACTGGCAGGCTCTAAGATGTATTTGTCCAATATTTTTTTGCCTTGATAGCCCACAAGGTCTAGTATCTGGGCTACAATCCAGTGTGGGGTAAATACCTGCCCGAGTGTTTTGTGTTTGCTCATTTTGATTTTTTTAGAGATACGAAGATAGCGGTTTTTTCGGATTTTTTCGGGCTAAACTTGTTTCACGTTTTACAGGGGAGTGGTTTTGTTTGGTACGACAGCAAACGAGGGATGGTAAAATTATGCAGCAGGTTTTTTTATAAATACAAGAATGATTTGTAGTTTTGGTAAAATATATTTTTTACAATACCTTATTTATTTACCTTATTTAAAAAAATTAGAATATGGCAAGCATCACAGACATAGAAGGAATTGGTCCTGTCTTGGGCGACAAGCTAAAGGCAGCAGGCATCAGTACAGTAGAGGCACTTCTCAAAGAGGGCGCTTCTAAAAAAGGACGCACCGCACTGGCAGAAGCTACGGGCATCAGCGAAGGTAAAATTCTTGATTTTGTAAACATGGCCGATCTCTTCCGTATCAAGGGTGTGGCAGGGCAGTTTGCAGAGCTTCTTAAGGCTTCAGGCGTGGATACAGTCAAAGAACTCAGAAACCGAAACGCTGAAAACCTACACGCTAAGCTTATAGAAGTGAACGAGGAAAAAAACTTGACCAATGCCGTGCCTGCATTGAGCAAAGTAGAAGATTTTATCAGCCAAGCCAAAGAGCTTGAACCCGTAGTAACTTACTAATCAGGCTGTATTTCTTTTGTAAATTAAAAAACCTCTCAAAAAAATTTGAGAGGTTTTTTAATTCATTTTGCTGCTTTGCTAAGTCAGTTTACTTTGATTCTAGAGAGGCAAGCGGGCGGAGGTTGGCAGTAGGCTCGCTCATATTGGCAGATTCATAGGTAAATATATCCACAAAAGAACTAATCACGATGCTTGGGATTTCGTAAGGCACAATCATGGTGCTGAGTTTGTCTTCTAGCCTTTCGTAGGCTTCTTTGATGTTGTTTGCAGAGACGAGCATGTATTTGGATACTTTTTTCTCTTTTTGGTTTTGTGTGTCCAAGTCGCTGTATGTTACTTTGCATTTGTAAAGTGTGTCAGCATCTTCATAATAAAAAATATCTTCAAAATTACTGCGGCTAATATCAGCAATCGTAAAGTCAGCACCAGGCACTCTCTGTTCCATTTCTTTATAAATACGGCTTTCGGCTTCTGTAAAAGAAACCGCATCTACGATGTAAGGCTCAGTGATTTGTTTGGCATTGCCTTGCTCATCAATTTTTAGATATTTTACCTTGCAAATAAACCAAGTAGTCATAGTATTCTCTTTTTAGATGTTAATAATGTTAGCAAATATACATAGTTTTGCTTAAAAAAATAGTCGTTTGGTACTTATGAATGCTTTGCGATGACAAGTTTTGGGTGGTCAATATTGAATTTTCTAACGCAAAGTAACCACAGTAATGCCTGCACCTCCTTGGTCCACGTGTTCGTCTGCAAGTGAAGCTACTTCTTTGTATTGTCGGAGCTGCTCTCTCAGGAGCTTTCTCAGTATTCCATCTCCTTTTCCGTGAATGATTTTCAGTTCTTGCTGCCCGAGCAAAAGGGCATCATCCATAAATTCTTGCAAAGAAACGAGTGCTTCATCTCCTCTTTTCCCTCTTACATCTAAGTTGCTGCTAAATTTCGCCATTTTGTCATTGATATTAAGACCTTTCATGGCAGTTTTCACCTTTTTTTCGGCACGTTTGGAGTGATTTATTTTTTCTAAACGCTTGATTTTGATGGTGGATTTTAGGTCTCCAATCATAATTTCGGCATCTTTTCCTTTTAATTGGATGACCTCCCCGATGGCGACTTGCCCCTTCACCCTTACTCGGTCTCCTACGGTGATTTCTCCGCCGATTACCTCTATTTTTTCTTCAGTTTCTTCGGGTGGGGTTTCGGTGATAGGCTCAGGTTTGATGGCTTCTTTAAATTGCTCTAGTTCTTGTCTGACCTGCTGTGTAGCCTGTTTTTCTGCCTTGTTTTCTTTGATTTGGCGGATGGTCTGTTCTATTTTTTGGTTGGCATCTTTGACGAGCTGCTCGGCCTCTTTTTTGGCTTGGTTGATGATGTTTTTCTTCTCACCATCTAGGTATTCTCGCAGCTTTTGGTATTCTTCTGTAACCTGTTTGAGCTTTTCGTCTTTGAGTTTGAGTGATTTATTTTGGGTTTCAAAATGTTTTTTCTCAATCTCTAACTCTCTGAGCATGTGGTCAAAGTTTACCTGCTTATCTCCTGCATATGTTTGTGCTTTGAGGATGACCTCTTGGGGCAGCCCTATTTTTTTGGCTATTTCAAAAGCAAAAGAGCTTCCTGGCTTGCCTATTTCTAGCTGATAGAGTGGCTCGAGGTTTTTTGAATCAAACTGCATCGCAGCATTGGCAAGCCCCTCATGCTTGTCTGCAAATAATTTCAAATTTCGATAATGTGTAGTGATGACTCCATACGCCTTTTTGTGGGCAAGCTCTTCTAAAATTGCTTCAGCAATGGCTCCGCCCATGGCAGGCTCTGTGCCTGTGCCAAATTCATCTATCAAAAACAAGGTAGTCTTGTCAGACAGATTCAAGAAGTATTTCATGTTATTCAGGTGTGAGCTGTAGGTGCTGAGGTCATTCTCTAAGGATTGTTCATCTCCTATATCCACGAAAATATCTTTGAAAAGCCCAATCGTAGAGGCTTCACGCATAGGCACAAGCAGCCCACACTGAAACATATACTGGAGTAGCCCTACGGTTTTGAGTGTTACAGACTTACCCCCAGCATTAGGGCCTGAGATAAGCAGCACCCGTTGTTCGTGGTTTAGTGTAATGCTGAGCGGCACTACTTGTTTGTCTTGTGTCTTGAATGTCAGAAAAAGCAGCGGGTGTCTTGCTTCCTGCCAGTCTAGCAGTGTGCGGTTGATAAATCGGGGGCGGATGGCATCTGTTTTGAGTGCAAATTTTGCTTTGGCACGGATGAAGTCCATTTGCCCAAGATAGTGGTAAGCCAGCTTAAGGTTGGCTACTTCGGGCCTGATTTTGGTGGTGAGGTCAGTCAAGATGCGGAGCATTTCTCTGCGTTCTTGGTATTGTAAGTCCCTGATATTGTTGTTTAGCTCAATAATCTCAGAGGGCTCAAGATAGACAGTCTGCCCTGTGGCAGATTCATCATGCACCACGCCTTTGATTTGTCTTTTAGATTCTGCAAAAATAGGCAATACTAGCCTTCCTTCTCTCACAGTGGGGTTGGTGTCTTCTTGTGTATGCCCATTGGATTTGGCAAGCTTCAGGAAGTGTTCCATGCGTTTGCGTAGGTAGATTTGCTCTTCTATGATTTGCCCCCTGATTTTTCTGAGTTCAAAAGAGGCATTGTCACGGATGTTTCCTCGCTCATCTATGACCAATTCAATGTGTGCCACGATTCGCTCATCAAACACGATGGCATCACTCAGTGCTTTGAGCTGTGGGTAAAGTTCAAATGATTGCTTTTTGAAGAATCTCAGGCAGGCTTTGATAGTGCCTAGAGAAAGTTTGAGGTCATAAAATTCAGCCTCAGTCAAGAATGCGCCTTCTATGAGGGCTTTTGAGAGGGAGCTGCTCACATCTAGGTAATGTTGGCTGGGGAAAGTCTCGTTCTCGGCTTGGGTTTGTAGTATTTTACAAAACTCATTGGTTTGCTGTGTGAGCAGGTCTATCTCTTGAAAATCAATAGAAAAAGAAATTGAATCTATCCATTGTTGCCCCAGTGAGCTGATACATTCTTCTTTGAGTAGCTGTCTGATGCGGTCAAATCCTAATTTTTCTTCTAAATTTTTAGGGTAAATCATTCTTTGTGTTTTGTGATTTTTTGTGTACTCATTTGTGAGCGAATTATGTTTCTGAATACAAAGATACAAAAAGGTACTTTCTTTTGAATGAGATGGCAGTATATTCTTGTAAGTTTGTATAAGACCTTTTGAGAGCGGCCAGATAGCTTACAGTCTAAGTTTTTTGTTTTGGTTTTGGGTATTATTTTTCTTCTTTGCCAAGAATTATTTTCTATTACTTTGGTTTTTGGATAAAATCCTATTTACTTTTGAAAGAAAAAAGATGATACAACTTTACAAATCGTTTTGTTTTACTGCTTTTATTTTATTGTCAGGTTTTGGGTTTTATACCGCTCCAGCCTCAGCCCAAAGCTACTATATTAAGACAAAAAATGTGGCAGATTTATATAAATTTTTCCGATGGCATCCTTCTCAAGCACCCCTTATCAGTGCCCACAGAGGCGGGCCTGTTGCAGCGTTTCCTGAGAACTGCATCGCCACTTTTGAGCATTCTCTCAGTATCTCGCCTAGCCTGATAGAGTGTGATATTATGATGAGCAAAGACAGTGTAGCAGTGATGATGCACGACAAAACCCTTGAACGCACCAGCAACGGAACGGGTGAAATTATAGCGCATACTTGGGCAAGCCTAGATACGCTCAAGCTCAAAGACAATGAGGGTAAACTGACTGACTATGAGATACCTACCTTAGAAGAAGTGCTTATTTGGGCAAAAGGAAAAGCCGTCCTGACACTGGATGTCAAGCGTAATTTTCCTGCTGCTGAGCTTGTCTCTCTCATCCGTAAGCACAAGGCAGCTGCGTATGTGGTCATTATTACATACAGCCTTGAAGATGCCTTGGTTTATTACCGTCTTGCTCCAGATTTAATACTGTCTATCTCGGCACAAAATCCCGAAGAATTGCAAGCCTTTTTAGACGCAGGCATGAAGCCTCGTCAGTTGCTTGCTTTTGTAGGAGTAGATAATTTTGATGCAACCATGGCAGCTTTTGCACATAGTCGGAAAGTAAACTGTATCTTGGGTACGATGTATAAAACAGATGCACATGCCGAAGAGATAGGCTACAAAGCATACCTGCCTTTGATAGAGCAAAAAAAGATAGACATCTTCGCAACAGACCAACCCCTGATGATGAAGCAAGCAATTCAGGAGGTATTTAAGACTTCAAAAAATAAGAGAAAGAAGTTTATTTCTTTTGAATAAGTATGCTTTTGCTGGCCACAAAGCAGCTCATAGATTAATTTATTAGGCATCGTCATAAAGAGCAGCCTAATCTTGATGTTGTGATTCATTTGTAGGCTGAGATGTGTCTAATATAAAAAAATAAGCTTTGTAGCTAAAAAAAATACCTAGTTGAATGCAAAAGATGGCTTTTTCAGAATTACAGCACTGGTCGGATGGTAAGCTAATCAACTTTTTTTTGGAAAAAAATGACAAGCAGATTTTGTCAATTCTTTACCAAAGGCACGGAAAGTGGATTTTTCATAAATGTATCGGCATTGTCAAAAATGAAGAAGTAGCTAAAGACCTGACCCATGACATTTTTCTGAAGGCTTACTTAAAGATTAATACCCTCAAAGACCCCGAGCGGTTTAGAGGCTGGGTTAGCAGCATTGCTTATAATATGTGCATCAATCATTTGAATTTAAGAAAAGACTTTCAGACTGAATCCGTAGAAGAACACAGGGGGCTTTCTAATGAACTGGATAATGAAGACAAAGAAGATAAGATACTGCTAGAAATCACCTTAGAGCAGCTCCAAGTACTCTTACAAAAACTCTCCGACAGTGACCGCATGGTGCTGATGATGCGTTATCAAGATGAAATGAGTATCTTAGAGATTAAAGATGCCTTAAACATAGGCGAGAGTGCCGTAAAGATGCGCCTCAAACGTGCTAAAGAAAAACTTGCCAAACTCTTTGAAAACTCTAAAACCAACGCAATATGAAACAGCTTTTTCAGCAACTAAACCAAGAGTATGTGCTTCCCGAAGATTTGGAGAAACAAATTCTTGATTCTTATGATACCATCAAGCTAATTATGGATGTAACGGATTTATTCACTGCCAAATTTGGAGAATCAGAAATGGAAATGCACCTCAAAATAAAGGAGGCTATCCAGCAGCCTTCTTCAAAAAAATCTCAGCCAAAAAATGATACAGATGCAGCATAATGCATGTTTTTTTGTGAATCAATAAGAATAAACGGTCTAAATGCTTACGAAAATAGTCAATAAATTACCTACTTTTATTTACCGATATTACCTATGAAACAACAATTTACTACCTGGAAAGATGTCTTTTTCTCTTCATTCGCTTCTTTTTTAAATATAATCGTGCAAGTGCTTCCTGCTGTCATAGGTGCTGTTATCCTTCTTTTAGTGGGCTGGATAGTAGCGAAGTCTTTGTCTTTTGTAGTTTTAAAGCTTCTCAAAAAAGTAAAATTTGACGAACTCACAGAGAAGCCTCCTTTGGCAGAGTATTTTGAGCAAGCACAGCTTCAGACAAAGCCTAGCAAAGTGATTCGGAAAGTAGTGTATTGGAGTATTTACTTACTCTTTATCATTATGGCAGCTGAAACATTGGGGCTCAAAATGGTTTCGGCCGAAATCTCCAAACTCGTAGGGTATTTACCTAGGCTGTTTTCTGCCTTGCTCATATTCGGGATAGGGGTATATCTGATTACGTTTGTGAGAGATTTTATACGTGCTGCCACTGCTTCACTCGGGATGAGCACTGGCAAGTTTATCAGTGGTTTTGTGTTTTCTTTGCTTTTAATAATGCTGATGCTGACCACACTCAATCAAGCAGGCATAGACACAGACATCCTCACCACCAATCTGACACTCATCTTGGGGGCTTTGTTTTTGTCTTTTGCCATTAGTTACGGTTTTGCCTCGAGAGATATTTTGTCTAATATTTTGGCGGCTTTCTTTAGCAAGCAAAGCTTTCATATAGGGCAGGTGATAGAGGTAGATGGTGTCAAAGGAAAAATCGTGGAGATGAATACCATTTCTGTAAAACTAGCTACCGAAGATGGTTTTGTGATAGTGCCTAGCTACATACTTATCAGTCAGAAAGTAAAGATAATACATACTGAGCATGAAGGATAGGCACAAAAAAATAACAGGGCTTTGAGTGCAAAGCCCTGTTAGGTAGAAAATCAGATTATGATTTCTTGAGTAAACTAAAACTACTCAGCAGCTTTTTCTACCACTGTGTCTGTAGAGTCAGCAGCAGTAGAATCTGTAGAAGGCTCTTCTGTAGTCTCAGGAGTAGTTTCCTCAGGAGTAGTTTCTTCTGTAGTGTTTGCAGTGCTGTCAGCAGCTCCATCAGTAGATTCAGTAGCACCGCCACAAGCAGTCATAAAACCCATCATCAATAATCCAGCGAAAATAACGTTGATTTTCTTCATTTTTCTTTTTTTTCTTTAAATTTAATTGCTTTACTTTTGATTGATACTTATACAATCAAAGGTAATACGCAACTTTTTCATAAAGTCACTCATGTTATACAATATTTTTTTACGATGCAATATCTCTCCCCCGAATTCATAGCCAAAAGCAAGCAATGGACTGATGAGGAAATTGTAGCTAACTTGATTCAGTGCTTTGATGCAAGACTTTTTGCCCTCTTAGTAAGCAGATATGAATCTAAACTCATCACTCGTTGTAATCGTTTTGTAAAAGACCAAGACCTGGCTCAAGACATTACCCAAGAAATTTTTATAAAACTCTTTTTACAACTGGCTACCTTCAAGCAAAACACCAAATTTAGCAGTTGGCTTTTTACCATTGCCAATAATGCAAGCCTTGATTATCTTAGAAGGCAAAAAAAGAAATTGCATACAGAGATTAGCCAAAAACTTGCCGAAGAAATAGAAGAAATCTCAGATTTGGATAT
Source organism: Microscillaceae bacterium (assembly GCA_011390205.1). GTDB lineage: Bacteria > Bacteroidota > Bacteroidia > Cytophagales > Microscillaceae > JAABSX01. Next base: position 10,365 of record JAABSX010000064.1, read on the forward strand.
CCAAATCTCAGACGAGCTCAGCATACAGATACTCGAGGAGCTGCTAGATCAACTTTTACCCGAAGACAAGCTGCTTCTGCTGCTCAAATACAAAGAAAAAATCCCTATCAAAGAAATTCAAATTAGTCTTAGTCTTTCAGAAAGTGCCGTCAAGATGCGTCTAAAACGTGCCAGAGAAAAAATCAACAAACTTTACCTCAAATATCAGAAAAATCAATAAGTTTTTTTACCTTAGTTGATTACTATGAATTCTTATCCTAAAATAAAACGTGTAACTATGAATTTCAAAAATCTCCTACATCTGTGCCTTGTCTTAGGGCTGGTCATGCTCTCTACGAGCTACTCAGAGGCACAACGTAAAAACAAAAAAGCAAAGAAAACCACAAAGACAGAAACCAGCATCGCCCAAGAGTTGCCCAAAGATTTACCCTCTGAATATGCACAGACCATCACCCAAGAAGACCTCTCAAGGCATTTGCACATCATCGCAGCAGATAGCATGGAGGGCAGAAATACAGGTGAAGCAGGGCAAAAAAAAGCGGCTCACTATATAAGAGAGCATTTTAAAAGCCTCGGGCTTGCCCCCTCCGTTAATACAGAAAGTGGTAAAAGCTATTACCAAACATATCAAATGCTTAGCCGACAATGGGACAAGGTCTCCATCAAAGCCAAAGGCAAAGAATACTCTTTTATGGAAGAAATGTTTGTGCTCTTTAACAGCACCCAAAGCAAAGAAATGACCTTAGACTGTGTCTGGGGAGGAGAAAATGCACCCGAAGCACTCGAAGACAAAGACATCAAAGGCAAAGCCGTTGTCATTACAGTTCAAGAGTTTAATGCACTTAACATCAAAAAAATCAGCAATGCACTTCGTGAAATGGGGGCAGAAGCAGTCATTGTCATCTCAGGAGAATCTCAAGAAGCCTTCAAAGATGCCCTTGCCCTCAATGCCCGCTACCTCAAAAGAGGCTACAAAGGGCTTAGCAGCACAGACATTAAAAATGAAGTAACTTTCTTTATCTCACCCAATGCCGCCAAAGAAATATTTGGTGAAACTTATAAACAAGCAAGCACAGGCAGCGAAATCGCCTCAAAAGTAACTTTGCAGGCCACGATGACAGAAAAAGTGGATTATACCGCAGAAAATGTACTCGGATTCTTAGAAGGAACAGATAAAAAAGATGAAATCTTGATAGTTACGGCACACTATGACCACATCGGAATGCAAGGCGAGGAAATCAACAACGGGGCAGATGATGATGGCTCCGGCACTGTAGCCGTGCTAGAGCTGGCAGAAGCATTCTCCAAAGCCAAAGCAGCAGGCAAAGGGCCACGAAGAAGTATTTTGTTTATGACTGTCTCAGGAGAAGAAAAAGGACTACTTGGCTCACAGTATTACACAGATTATGAGCCTATCTTCCCACTAGAAAACACAGTGGCAGACCTTAACATTGATATGATAGGCAGAATAGGAGGCACATATTTGAAAGACAATGACCCTAATTATATCTACCTTATTGGCTCTGACAAGCTATCTACTGAGCTACACGAACTCAGCGAAGCCGCCAACGCAAAATATACCAAGCTGAAGCTTGACTATACGTACAATGACGAAAATGACCCCAATCGCTTTTATTACCGCTCAGACCATTATAACTTTGCAAAGAATAATATCCCGATTATCTTCTATTTTAACGGCACACACCCTGACTATCACCGCCCAACGGATACTGTAGATAAAATCCATTTTCCTAAATTAGAAAAAATAAGCCGCTTGGTATTTTATACTGCTTGGGAAATAGCCAACCGTGAAAACCGACTGGTAGCAGACAAAGCAAAAGAATAAACCCAAATCCCCAAAAAATAATTAATAAAAGCATATATTCCTGAAAAATAAGATGATTTTCAGGAGTATATGCTTTATTTGTGTAAAATTGCAGAAGTAATTGCTTAACTCGTCTAAAAAATTGATAATGAGTATATTTATCTTTAAATACTTGAATTTGTTGAGTTTGCATCATTTTTTACGTAGCACATGACCAAGCCAACAAATGAACACATTTACTTCTAAGTACCTCTACTAAAATAGTTTATATTATTATTTAATCATAAGCAGCTGAAAGTCAGCATATTGAGTAATTTTCCATTATCCATTTACTTACACCTTTAACTTTATCCAGTCCAATGATTGATTTAAAAGAAACCCAAAGACTCAAAGATGCCATACAAGAGAATCCAGAAGCGTATAAAAGTATCATTGAAAGTACAGATCTAGCCATTTGTATCACAGATGAGCACGGATGTTATTTTGATATCAATGATAATTACTGTCAGCTCTATGGCTATACACGTGGAGAACTCATCGGAGAGAGTTTTTTGATAGTAGTGCCCAATGTCAAAAAAACAGAACTAAAAGCACTTCACGAGGCTTTTATGGAAGTGCAAGTCGAGTTATTCAGAAACTGGGAGGTCGTCAACAAAGCAGGAGAGGTCATGAGAATCAGTGTGGATGCAGGCTACACCGACAAAATCAATGGCACACCACATAAAATGACTTTTGTGCATAAATTATAGCTGAGAAGGGATTATCTTCCTCCTCCGAATTTAATCCCTTTAATGCGTTTTTTCTGCATTTCTTTTTCTATGAATTGGAGGTACTCCTCCATGCTCATTCCTTTTTCTTTTGCCTTGGCATTGTCTTCACTTTTGATGTTGCCTTTGTTTTCTATGATGATTTTGTGCAGGAGAATGTCCATAAATTCTATCTCAAATATCAGTGGAGAGTCAGGAGGGATTAAATCTCCCCAGCCTTCTTCGCCATAAGCCAAGTAAGAAGGAATCACAAAAGTAGCTTTTGCCCCCTCTCTGAGCAAGGGCATGACCTCATCTAAGCCCCTAATCACAAAGCCCCGAGCCACAGGAAAATCAAGTAAACGCCCATCTTGGTCTGAGCTGCCAAAGATAGTCCCATCTAAGAATCTGCCTCTATAATCAATCGCCACGACATCATTCTCTACTGCAAACTCTCCTTCTCCTTGGTGCTCCATTGTGTACCAGATGCCCGAATAGGTTTTTTTGGCATTGGGCATATTCTTGGCTACATACGCAGCGATGATTTTTTCATCTTTCTTTTGTTGGTCAAAATCTTTTTGCTTTACATCATTCTGAACCTCCCCCCAGATTTGCCTTTTAAGTGTTTTGAGGGTATAAAAAACGTATTCTTCATCTGCAAGATAATCAGGGATAGGCCTGCTCAACGCCCTGAATAAATCCTCTGTCCGCACTGCAAAGCTTGTGCTATCGCCGATATTCATCTCTAAGAGCATGCTTTGAGTAAATCCATAATTGGCATATTGGGGGTCATCTGCAGAGAGTTCTTTGACGGTAGGCGCTGCCCCGAAAGTGTTTTTATAAACCTTGCCCGCTGCATTAGAAGTCTGGATATGAAATGTAACAAAATCACGCAATAGTACTTTTTTTGAGCCTTTTTTATGCTGGTGCTTCTTGGCATAGAGGGTATAATTCCAACCGTTTACAGTGGCAGTGAATGGCTTATAGCCTGCTAACTGTGCAGTGCTTACCTCAGAAAGACAAACTATACAAAATAGCAGCAAAAATATTTTTTGTGTCATAGCACTTTCTTGTTCTTTTATTTTTTGATTTTAACTATAACGATAATCTAACGGATTAGGATATTTGAAGACATATTCTAATTCGAGTTGTATTTTTTGAGCAAGGATGATTTTGTGATTTTTCGGAGGCATTTCTTTAAAAGTAGGGGCTTCAAATCCAAAATCCTGTGCATTCTTTGTATAAATTACACTTCGGGGAGGGTGCTCTGGAGAGACAATATTGAAAATTTCTTTAGAAATGTCTTTTTGTGCCATCAGTTTACAAAGTATTTTCACGGCATCATCTCGGTGAATAAAATTAACAGGAACATCCCCCGTTTCTAAGTCTTTTTTTCCTGCAAAATATTTTCCTGGAATGCGTTCGTAGCCTAGCAGCCCCCCAAGCCTGAGGATGAGCCAGTCTTTTCCTGATTTTCGGATGAGTTGCTCTGCATGCCACAGTGCTGTATTGCCTGTGTTTTGGGCATTGATGGGTTCGGCTTCTGTCATAGCACGGGCTGCTTCAGGATAGACCGATGTAGCACTCACATAGATTATTTTTTGAATCTTACTCTGGGTTACTTTTGCGAGTAGGTTTTGTATCTGTGAAGGGTGAAAATCTGCTCCTATCCCTGCCTTGCGGGTCTGAGGCGGTATGTTGATGAGCAAAATATCAGCTTCCAGAAACTCATCCCACTGCCCTTCCTCGGGTTCAGGGCTAAGTGTGAGCAAGTAAGGTGCTACACCCAATGCCTGAATCATGGACATTTTTTCGGGGCTGGTGCTACTTCCCTTCACCTGATGCCCCGCTAAGACAAGGGCTTCAGCAAGTGGCTTCCCGAGCCAGCCAATACCTAAAATACTTATTTTGAAGACTTGTTTAGTCATGCTTATAGTGTAATTTTGAAGTTTGAAAATAAGCGTTTTCTCCCAGAAATGAAAGCAATCTGCAGATAAATATTTCGTTTCTGTGTGTTATTCCGTTTTGTGTCTGCACAAAACGAAATTAAAAATTATAATTGACCATTAAAAACTTAAACCTTATGAATAAAGAACTTACTCGAGCATATCCTATTTTGTTAGAGCTCCCTGTAGTGTGGGGAGAGATGGATGCTGCCCAGCATGTCAATAATACGGTGTATTTACGTTATTCGGAGACTGCCCGAGTGGATTTTATGCACCAAATGGGTTTTGAGGTGGCAGTAAGTGATACTTCACAGCCTGTAGGCCCTATCATTGCAGAGATTAACTGCCGATACAAAGCCCCTCTGACTTATCCTGATAAAGTGACCATAGCCTCCAGAGTGAATTTAGAAAGTATGGATGCACATAGCTTTTGGATGGAGCAGCTTGTCATTAGCCATAAAATGGACTGTGTGGCTGCTGAGATTAAAGCAAGGCTTGTAGCATATGATTACAAACTGCTCAAAAAAGCCATTTTGCCTGATGCTTTTGTCAAAAAACTCAAAGAACTTCAATAATTATCTATTATTACGTTTATCCAAAAACTTAAAATTATGCTTACTAAAAGAATCATTCCTTGCTTAGATATCAAAGATGGGCAGACGGTCAAAGGTGTTAATTTTGTGAATCTTCGGCAGGCAGGAGACCCCGTGGAGCTGGCAGCAAGGTATGCAGAAGAAGGGGCGGATGAGCTGGTGTTTTTAGACATTACGGCTACCGTAGAAAAACGAAAAACACTGGCAACCCTCGTTAAAAATGTAGCTAGAGAAATCAATATCCCTTTTACGGTGGGTGGAGGCATTAAAAGTATAGAGGATGTAGGAGCAATGCTAGAGGCAGGTGCAGATAAAATCTCTATCAACTCCGCCGCTGTGTATCGTCCTGATTTGATTGATGAGCTCTCCAATGAATTTGGAAGTCAGTGCATTGTCTTGGCCATAGATACCAATCTGATAGAGAACACTTGGTATGTCTTCACGCATGGTGGCCGCAATGCTACAGAAATACCGCTGCTGGCATGGGTCAAAGAAATCTATGAGCGGGGTGCAGGAGAGATATTACTGACTTCAATGGCACATGATGGCACTAAAAATGGCTTTGCAGATGAGCTTACAGCCCAAATTTCAGATACAGTGCCTATCCCTGTGATTGCCTCAGGAGGGGCAGGAAATCAAGCCCATTTTCACGAGGTGTTTACCAAAGGCAAAGCAGATGCCGCTTTGGCTGCCAGTGTATTTCACTTTGGGGAAATCCCGATTCCTACCCTCAAAAAATACCTCTACGAAAAAGGCATCACAGTAAGAAGATAAAGCAAAGCACATTACTTGATGTTTTTTTTGTAAAAGACTGATAATCAATGAGTTATTAAATTACTAAATTTACGGAGGCTTGTTTTATTTCTCTTGTCTGACATCGGAAGACACCTCTTCGTAGATATTACCTTCAATAACTGTATTGATTTTTTTGATGACTTTTACAAAAATAGACAGTTCTTCTTCTGAGATGGCATCATTGACGGCACGGTCAAATTTCTTTACAGTTTGCCTTGATTCTTCTCTAGCAAGTTTGCCTTTTTCGGTCAGAAATATCCTAAAAAAGCGTCTGTCTTTGGTATCTTGTACTTTATAGATGAATCCATCACTTTCCATATTTCTGAGTGTGCGTGTGATACTACGTGCTTCTAAGCCCAAGAGAGGGGCTATTTTGGTGGCTGGTGTACCCTCTTCTATATCTATGTTTAGCAGAATATATCCTACTGATACAGTCAGGTTATATTTGCTGGCTTCTGCATTATACATCCTTGCGATGGCATGCCATGTTGCTTTGATGTAATAATCTACGGTTTCTTTTCTTTTCATAAATTTTGGAGTATAGGCACAAAATTAGTCAAAAAACATTAGGCATGCCTACTATTCATACTAAAAATAGCAGACATGCCTAATAATTTCAGCCCAATAATGCCTTAGCACGGCAGGATGATTGGCTTTAGCGTTCTATGATTCTTCCAAAAAACAGGGCATTGGCAAACAGTTTATTGGTGCCATACCAGAAAGCCCTAAAATTAGGATTAATCAAAAATGAAACAACCTGCCCTCTGCCATAATTGGCTACAGACACAGCAGGCGTATCTTTTAGCAAATCAAGGTTGGGTTTGGAAATATACCCACTGAGCCTTGGGCTGCTCGTGTGCTTGATGGGTGTCTGAAATACATTTTCAAGATTCTCTGCAAAAAGTCGATTGTCTTTAAAAAGGGCTATTTTTTCTTCTCTAAACCCATAAGCAAGGGGGTGGCTCAGGTCAAGTTTTGCCTCAAAGATAGCGCCTCCAAGCTGTTGTGCTCCCCTAAGGCTTTCTCGCTCTGCATAGCTATACTGAGAGAGTGTATCTACAGCGGGCAATTTTTTGAATTTAAGATTTACCAGTCCATTTTGTGCAGCCCATCGGTTGGCATCTCCCAGACAGATAATGGTATTGCCTGCACTGAGCCAAGTGCTGAGTTTACTGATTTGCTCATTGAGGGCACTGTAATTGCCATCTACCAAAATAATGGTATTATAGTCACTAAGATTGACCCTAGAGAAGTTATCCTGCTCTACCATAGTGAGGGGCATCTGATATCGCTGGTCAAGCAAGTGCCATACTTCACCCGCATCATAAGAACTGACGCCATTTCCTACAAGCATAAGCGGGCGGGGGTGCTTGAGTGTCTTCATATCATTGCTGCCGAGGTCTATACCTGGCTCGGTAAGCCCTGTGGGCAAGGCATAGAGTGTGAGGGCATTTTCTTCGGCTATTTGTGTAAGAAAATCTAAAAGTGCCTTTCCTGAGAGTTCTTGTCTGGTGGCTGGCACAAAGATACTCCCATATTCTAGTTTGATTTCTTCTTCTGAGGTGGCTACTTTGGCAGTGCGAGTAGCTACTTTTGCCTTAAGTCCTTTGTTCAGAATCTGGTGCAATGCTTTGGGGGCATCATAGCTATCCCAATGAAATAAATAGCCTACTTCACTCTGCCCACCGATTCGTTTGCCTTTGGGGGCTGTGTCTGTCTGTGCTTGGCTATAGCTAGGCACAGCATTTACCTTGGCATAGGGCAGGTTAAAAGCCAAGGGCATTGTCCAGGCAGAGATGTCATAAAACAAGCTATCTTCAAAGGTGGTTACTTTTTCAAACAAAGTATTGATAAGCCTGACTTGTGGCTGCTCTAAGGGCACCACAAAAGCCTTTCCTTTCACAAAGTTTTTACCTTCTGTTTTCATGTCTTGGTCCAATGTATAGACATCTATCTGGTGTTGCTTTAGCAAGCGGTACAAGTGATAATTACGGACTTCATCATATTCACTTCCAAATACATAAGCACCTTTTGCTTGGGGGGCACTTTTGTAAAAATCTCTTTGATAATCGAGCAGGGTAGTACGCATACCCAGAGCAGCCCTGAGCGTAGAGAGAGAGGCTGTAAATTGGTTTCGGATAGCAAAGCCGAAGGTCAAGACCCCATTTTCAGTATCTTGTGCGTGTCCTCTTGCACTGGCTTGCTCAAATAAAATACCGATACTGCCATTCACATCAGGGTAGGTAGAGCCTTTGCCATAATAAAAATCATCAAAACCCTCTTCGCTATAATACAGAGAGCCGATGGCATCCAATGCTGCGGCATGGTATTTGCCAATGGCACGGGTCAGTTCCATATTTTTGGCAGGGGTGTTGGGGTTATTCCGAGAAGGCACTCCCGGCTGAAAAAAGAAAGTGGCATTGCTGCCCATTTCATGGTGGTCAGTCAGGATATTGGGCTTCCAAGCGTGAAAATTAGCGACCCTTCCACGAGATTCGGGGTGCTGAAGCAAAAGCCAATCTCTATTCACATCAAACCAATAATGATTGGTACGCCCTCTGGGGAATGGCTCATTAAACTCTCTGCTTACAGGGTCAGTTACTAGGTTGTAGCTTTTGTGCATATTTACCCAAGTAGAAAACCGCTGAAAACCGTCTGGATTGATGCATGGGTCAAGCAAAATGACAACCTTGTCTAGCAGTTCATCCATAGCTGCGCCTTGCCCTGCTGCCAAGTGATAAGCCACAAGTGCGGAGGCATTGCCCCCACTGGCTTCATTACCGTGTACGCTGTAGCTGAGGCGTACTACGGCGGGCATATTTTCAGTGTTGAGTTTTCCAGATTCTTTAGGATTGCTGAGTGCTACATGGTCTTTTTGGATTTGTGCCAAGTTTTGATGGTTCTTGGCAGAGGTAATGGTCAGCACAAGGAGGGGTCTTTTTTCGTAAGTTCGGGCATATTCTTCTAGGCTTACTCGCTCAGAGGCTTGTGCCAGCACACGCATATAATATACAAGCTGGTCATGTGATAAATGCCAATCACCTATCTGAAAACCTAGCACAGATTCAGGTGTGGGGATTTTAGGGTCATAAGAAAGGCTATCAGGGAGATAATACGCCAGTGTGTTTTGTGCCTTGGCTTGGCTACAAAAAAGCAGCAAGAAGCAAAAAAGTAGAGGTAGTTTTTTTATCATGTCTTTTTGTTGATTAAATGTCTAATCTCAAAAGTAGGCATTTTTTGAAATCTCTGTGAAGTCAAGTAGATTTTAGCAATAAATTAACCTAATCAGTGGGGAGGTATTTTTAAGGATAAGTGATGGTCTTGTAATGAATGGTTGGGCAGTATCTTGCATCTGAAAACGGCATGAAACTATTTAAAGCAGACATTTAAGTCTAAATTAAGTAAGAAAAAAAGACTTAGTATGATATTTGTTAAGTTTAGTCTGAATACTTACTTGGTTTTAAATGATTACTGAAATATGAAAATTTTACTTTTTACCCTGCTTTTTGTCGGAATCTCTCTAGTTTCTTACGCACAGTCTTCTATCAAGATTAAATCAAAAGGTGCTAAATCTGAGCAGTATGTAGCCATCAAAGGCTATGAAATCAAAGAAACAAAGGAATACAGTTATATTTTTAGCCAGCAGAGTGCCTATCATATCAGTATAGAAGATTTAAAAGGCAAAGATGTCTTGGTGAATATCTATGACAATCAGCGAAAAGAAGTTTTCTCTAATTATGATGCTTCTAAGCAAAAATATTACAAGGATTTTATTTTTTCGTGTCCACAGACAGGCATGTATTATGTAAAAGTAAGTCCTAAGCCCTGATAAAAACCGAGCGGTATTAAGATACAAAAGACTTTTTGAAGCATACAAACTTTTGATTAAAGATTAGCAGATACAAACTAAATTTGAATAGATGCGATTGTGCATTTTTTCAGAGGGTAGCATCAGCAAAGTTTGTACTGTGCCTCAATGAGTGATGGTCTGTAGATACAAAAAATAAATTTTAGCTTTACTTTTGTGCCTCATAGAGTAATAAGTCATAAATCACCAAACTCATGCACAAAAGCGCCAACACACCTCCTAGAATAGCTATATTTGCCTCAGGCTCGGGCAGCAATGCACAAAGAATCATAGAATATTTTCGAAAAAACCCTCAAAAAGCCGAAGCAAGGCTTATTTTGACCAATAATCCAAAAGCGGGTGTACTTGCAAGGGCTGAGACT
>JAABSX010000065.1 GCA_011390205.1 Microscillaceae bacterium
CCTGCACCATAGAGTTGGTATGGGTCAGCTTGTTCTTTGAGTTTTTTAAATTCATTTTCGGGTTTAGGGAGCAATAGCACTTGAGCAAGACTTGCAAACTGAGCATCTTGGGTAAAGTTACGAGGCATATTCAGCACTTTCTTGAATTTGTCTAAAAGTTCTTTTTTAGATTTTTTCCATTGAATGGCTTTGATGATATTGAGTGCTTCGCCAATGGCAGGCCCTTCTTCAAAGCCGAGATCTAATAATTCTTTTCCTGTGATAAGCATATGTATTGATTTTTTAAGTTCTTGGCAAATCTAAAGATAAAGTACGCAGTTTTTTTGCGCAGTATAAAAATAATGTGTTTCGGTGGTTTGCTTTGTTTTACTTTTTTGCTAAAAAACGCCTTCTTTGCCTGAAGATATATGTTTTCTTAAAGTTATGCTTAACTTTGCGCCTGTGTTTTTGTTCTTTGGGTATGCTAATTGATTATTTTGCTTATTATTCTGATAAAATAGAATGGTTTCAAAATAAGAAAATGCCATTATTGGGAAAGCATATATATTTCACAAAGCCTTGTTTATCAAGTACTTACAAAAAAGTCAAGTGCTTTTTCATTATTAAATAAACTCATCTAAGCTTTATTTTTAAAGCATTAGAAAGATACTAGATGATATTCAAAAAGGAAAATAGCTTTGCAATAAAGTTTAATTTCCTTGTCAAAAAGTATCACTTTATCATGATTACAAAAGAAAGACAACAAACGGCACCCTCTACAGGGAAGCGTGTCCTCAAATTTTTTATCAGTGTAGGTCTCTGCCTTTTGGTAGGTTTTTTGGCAGGTTATGCTACGCAAAGTTCTGTGAATACTTGGTACACTACCCTACAGAAGCCTTCTTTTAACCCACCTAATTGGCTTTTTGCACCTGTCTGGACTACGCTCTACTTTTTGATGGGGCTGGCATTTTTTTTAGTCTGGAACAAAGAACGCAATACACCCAAACGGCGGACAGCCATGACGCTTTTCTTGATTCAGTTATTTTTTAATGCGATGTGGTCTGTAGCTTTTTTTATGATGCAGTCTCCTTTATGGGGCTTGGTAGATATTAGTATTTTATTTTTACTGATTATCTTAACCATTTTTGCATTTTTTAGGGTTTCCCGCCTAGGTGGCGTTTTACTCATTCCTTATCTTCTGTGGGTGGGCTTTGCTGCCATCTTAAACTACACGATTTTGATTCTTAATTGATAAGTGTTGTTTCTAATTTGACTATCCATAATTTACATTTTCTAAAAACAAACCAGCTGTCTTGTGAAAGCATCTGGCTTGTGCAGGGGGGAGTCGCTAAGAATCAGTGGGCAAAAACAACCGTGTATGTTCCCCTATTTTTCTACTGATTCATTTTTTGTTTTACACGTTTCATCTGAGCTAGGTGCAATCTACTGTGCATGGATTCTATCTCAAAATAATCTCCCAAATTAAATTTAATGAGGCTCGTTACGGAGGAGTTAATGCTTACTTTGTTGATATTGATAGACAGTTCATCTGTTTTTTCTACAAACCTGATGACTTCCTCCAAGTATTGTATAAAGTCTTGCTGTAGGCTGAGGGGGTAGTCAGAGTTGCTAGGCGGCTGTAGGCCCTTGGGTGCAGGCACTTTCCTTTTTTTTTCAGGATTGACGAATCTTTTGAAGATACTGCCCATGAAGCCTGATTTGTGAGGACTGTGTGCGGTATCTTTGAGTGCGTGCGGGGTGATTTTTTGGGGCAACTGCGGCTGATATTTGCTATAAACAATCAGGAGGTGCTTCATACACTCTGCTACACTCCAGCTCTCAGGGCTTGGTTTCCAGTTAAATTCTTCTTGACTGAGTGAAGCAAAAGAAATTTTTACCTCTTCAATGACTCCTTGCAGGTCTTCTTTGATTTGATTTAAGTGTGAATGCGTGAGTGGATGTCCCATGATTGATTTTATTTATTTTTGTTGAGATGCCCAAAATAAGGGCATTTATTTTACAAAACCTATCATTATATCTATATTGGCAGTATATTTTCGAGATAAATTTACAGACACTTGGCGTTTATTTGCGTAAGTTTTAGAGCTAATTTCATAACAATTCTGATAAATTCTATATTTTTGAATAGTCAACTATAAAAGGATTCCTTTTGATATGGTTACTACATCCATAAATGACATACAGTTGATTGATTATTGATTCACTAAAAAATATATACTTTGAAATTTGAAGAATTATCTTTACACGCTGATTTATTAGAGGGCTTAGATGCCATTGGTTTTAAAGAGGCGACTCCCATTCAGGCACAATCTATCCCTTTGGTGCTCGCAAACCACGACCTAGTGGCCTGTGCACAGACAGGCACTGGCAAAACAGCAGCTTTTTTATTGCCTATATTGAACAAAATCATCCAAAAAGACCCCGAAGACAGAAAAGGGATTAACTCTCTGGTGATAGTGCCTACCCGTGAGCTTGCTATTCAGATTGACCAGATGCTAGAAGGCTTGTCTTATTTTACCCCTGTCAGCACGATTGCGATGTATGGAGGAAGTGATTCGGCTTCATTCAGCCAGCAAAAAACGGCCATTATTCAAGGGGTAGACATCATTGTATCTACTCCAGGTAAGCTCATTTCGCACTTGAATATGAACTATGCCAACTTTGACTCTCTGGAGCATCTGATTTTAGACGAAGCAGACAAAATGCTTGACATGGGCTTTTATGATGACATCGTCAGGATTATATCACACTTGCCTAAAAAAAGACAAACCCTGCTTTTCTCGGCGACTATGCCTACCAAGATTAGAAAACTTGCCAATGAGATACTTCACGAACCCGAAGAAATCACCATATCCATTACGAAGCCCGCAGAAAGTATTGTACAGGCTACTTACTGGATTTATGAAACCCAAAAACTCCCTTTGTTACACCATATTCTGAGGGTACACCAACACTTCAAAACGGTTATTATATTTAGCAGACGTAAAGATGAGGTGAGAAGCCTACACCAAGAACTCAAAAATCTAGGGCATTCGGTGCGAGGGATTCAGTCAGATTTAGACCAACAAGAGCGAGAAGACATCATCAGGGATTTTAAGAACAGGCAGTTTAGGATTTTGATAGGAACAGACATCATCGCAAGAGGGATAGATGTGCAAGGTGTAGATTTGGTGATTAACTATGAAGTGCCAGGCAGTGTAGATGATTATGTGCACCGTGTGGGGCGTACTGCACGTGCAGACTCAGAGGGCTATGCTTTTACTTTTGTGAGTGAGCGAGACCAGCAAGATTTTTATGCCATTGAGCAGTTTTTGGGCATAGAAGTTACAAGGTTTGATTTGCCAGAGTATATTGGTGAGCCTCCTGCCATACAAGCCCCAGGCGAGCGAAGAAGGAGCACAGGCAAAAAAGGAAATTACAAAAAAGGAAAATCATCAAAGGGGCATTCGTCAAAAAGAGAGTAGGGTTTATCATCTGCCAAATAATTTATGACAGAGTGAAGCCCTTGACAATCAGTTATTTAATAAACCACTGGAGTGTAAACTAATTTTGAAAAAATACTTGTAAATCAAAAATGATGGCGTTTTGAAAAAGCAGTCTGATAAATCTTGGTGGGAATTTATTGCTTTTTCGCTTTTTGTAGGCGGGCTTACTGTGTATTTGATTCTTTCTTATCCGCAGTTTTTTATTTATCTGCACCTGATAAAACAAACTGATGCCCAAGGGCGAAACTATCACCTGCGTGATTTTGGGGTGCAAATGCCCCAAGGGTATCAAATCCATGGCATAGATGTATCACGCTATCAAGAGGAGATAGACTGGGAAGCAGCAGCAAAAATGCGTATCAAAGGGATTCAATTTGAGTTTGTGTTTATGAAAGCTACCGAAGGAGAGCGCCACAGAGACCGTTTTTTTCAGTATAATTGGCAAAGAGCTAAAGAGCAAAAACTCATCAGGGGAGCATATCATTTCTATAATCCCAACATTAATTCTGCCAAGCAGGCAAAGCTATTCATCAGCCAAGTAACATTAGAGAAAGGAGACCTTCCTCCTGTGCTAGACATAGAGCAAACGGGAAAATACACTACAAGTAATCTACGAAAAGGGCTCAAAAATTGGCTCAATATCATAGAGAAAGAGTATGGTCTAAGGCCTATTATTTACACGAATCAAAATTTTTATAGAGATTATCTACAAGGGCATTTTGAAGAATACCCTTGCTGGATAGCCCGCTACGGGGGTGTATCCCCTGAATACCCATCTCCTGAGGTTTGGAGCTTTTGGCAGCACACAGACCAGGGCCTTGTCAATGGGATTGCTGGAGAAGTAGATTTGAATGTGTTTAGGGGCAGCAGAGAAGCACTAGAAAAGCTATGCAAACGCTGATGCTACGTGTTGCGGCCATTGTCTTGGTCAGACTTGATGACGGGTGCTTGTTGCTCTTTATTGTCTATAAAGTCAATATCTTCTCCATCTACGCCATTGATGAGGCACAAATCACAGATTTTAGGTACCAACTTAGAGAATCCTACAATGCCCATACAGGTTTCCTCTCCGCAGCAATCACAGGTAAAATCAAATTTATAAATCTTAAATTCCAACATAATTTAATTAAAATTTTCATTAGCATTATTTAGCAGGTCTTTATTATTAGCAGATGTAAGCTAGATAAACCATATAGTATTACACTATAGCTTTATAAAAAACCCTTATAAGATGTAGAACTAAGATTGAGTAAATAAGTTTATCAAAATCTTTGTTTTTACGTCCGTGCATTAAAATAAGCCCCTTATCTAGTCAAAAACGCTGGTTTTGGGCTCAATGAATGTTACTTCGGAGATTTTTCTGTAGTCAGTTTTGGGCAATGTGATACTAAATACAGAGCCTTCCCCCACGATGCTATCCACTTGTATCTCACCTCGAAGGCTCTGAACCAAAGTCTTAACAATAGAAAGCCCTAGCCCAGTGGAGCTTTCACCTGCAGTAGGTCTGGCACTTAGCTTCTGAAACTTTTCAAACAATTTATCTTTTTCACTTTCACTAATGCCTACTCCTTGGTCTTCTACACTGAATGTCATCCAATGTATATCTTCTTTGACCTTAAATTTTACTGTGCCATTAAGTGGGGAAAACTTAATGGCATTGGAGAGTAAATTATCAAGGATTCGGTTGAGCAAATTATTATCTGTCATGAAGGTGTTTTGCTGTATATCTATGCTTATTTGGAGGCTTATTCCTTTTTTGTGGGCAGCATCTTGATATCCTATCAATAAATCTTGCACAAAATCACGGATATTGATTTCTTGGTATGCTATCTGAATCTTTTGGCTCTCAATAGCCTTTACATCGAGCCAATTTTGAATCATATTGCGGGCTTCGCTTGCTACTTGTTGTACTAGTTGAAGATATTTTTTTTGCTCAGGAGTGAGGTTTTCATCATTGATAAAGACAACATCCACCAAACCATAGACACGGTTTAGAGGTGCTTTTAGGTCATGTGCCACACTGCTCATCACATCTTCTTGAGCTTGGTTAATGTCTGCGAGGGCTTCTTTTTGCTTATCTGCTTTGGAATACTGTTCTAATCTTTTTTGGTTTTGTACATGAAGCCTTTGGTTCAATACAGACATTTTCATGTTTTTGTGCACTAAGTAAGTAATCAGCAACAGCAAGACAATCAGTATTGCAATGTATGTGTGCGATGGCATATTTTGAGAGAGTCTGTTGATATCTGATGTTTTAGCCAATAAAATATCTGAATGAGAGATACATAACACCGAAATAAGTAGTAATTTTTTATTCATCTAAAAGTAATCTTTATGTTGTAAGCTTGTGATGGAAGATATCTTACAGTATCAAAAAACGTTTTAAGCCTTGTTTTAGCTTTAAAAAACTAATTTTACCTACTAAAATTACATGTAGGTGTTTTATTTTTATCAATAAAAAGCATCTTCAAAATGCTGTATTTTTACGGCGTTCTCTGTATGTGTTTCTATTGCGATGATATCAAATCTAATATCTCCTTGCCAGTCTGTATCTAGGATATACTGTTCGGCGGCTTCTATAATTTGGTCTTGTTGTGCATCACTTACAGCCTCTTCCGGAAGCCCAAAGCCTGTGTTTTCGTGAAACTTGACCTCCACAAATACAAGCAGTTGCTCACGTTCTGCAATGATATCGATCTCATAACGCTTAAATCGGTAGTTTTTTTGCCTTATTGTATAGCCTTTTTTGGTCAGATATACTCGAGCGATTTGTTCGCCTTGTTTTCCTTTTTTTTGTTTGTTACTTACCATTGTACCAGAAAAGACGAATTAGCAAAAAAAACGTTCAAGTTTAGGGTACTAAAGTGAGTTTTATTTGTAAATAATAAGCGTCTGTGTAAAATCAGTCTGTCAAACTACTATTTTTTTCAAGCTTATGTATGAGGGTAAATATTTTTGAGATTGTGCCTGCCCATAGGCAAATACATCCTTGCTCAAAAAATGCCACATCTAGCCAGAGTGCCTAGCAGCATGTCAGCTTGTATTATTTTTTATGCAAGGTGCTGAAAATTAACAAATTAGTACATTTACTTTTTTTTAAAAACAAAATATCAGGAAAATCAAACCTTCCAACAGCGAATAGGTTTGTGGATAATAAAATTAATTCAAATGAAAAAAGACATTGAGTTCCCGATGATAAAAGGCATCAAGATTGCCATCATAAGAGAGCAGGAGGATGATTGGTATGCTTACCTCATAAACCAAAATGAGTATGCTATACAAAACGTACTCATTAGCACCAAAGGCTATGGACAAGCCCCCAAAAAACAAGGGCAGGTAACAGATTATAATAATCAAACACAAAAAACAAGCATCCTCAGGCATGTCATCAAAGAACTTGCAGCACACAGCTATGCCAAGATAGAAAGAGTTGACGCACAGGTATTTGGGCTATACAATGAGTTTTGGCTAAGTTATTATTACCAAGATAAACTATACGACAAGAAATTTATCTTTGTGCCTGAAAGCATTACCCCCGAAAACTGCCAAATAATTGATGCCATAGGGCTTCCAGGTGTGTTGCATAGCTAAGTACTTCTCTTGGTTATTTTAGGAATAAATCACTAAAGCACCCTAGCCTGCTGCACAAGTATCTGTGATTATCTTCTCAAAAATACTTCCTTATTTTCGTATTTGATTTTTTTTGGAAAGAAGATTGTATGGAAATATTATAGTATCTTTCTTCGACAAATAAATTAAAATTATATGAAACATCAAAATAACATTACAAATGAGCAAGAAAATTATACTAATTGATGATGACCCCATCAATAATTTGATTTTACGAAAAGAACTCCAAAAAAAAGACAGCTCTATTGAGCTTACTGTATTTGAAACCGCAACTAAAGCCATTTCTTTTATAGAGTCCTCCGATGATATCCCCAAATTTATTTTACTAGACATCAACATGCCCGAAATGAATGGATGGGACTTCTTGGAATACTTAGATAAAAAAAAATACAATATTCATATCTTTATGATTACCTCCTCTGTAGTAAAAAGAGACCAAGAAAAAGCAGAGAAATACCCGCTCATTAAAGATTACCTTATCAAACCCCTCGGCAAGGAAGATTTTGATAAAATCATTCAATCTATTTCGTAAATTGATTACAATATCCTAATTTTAATCTTTGATAGCAGTAGGCCAATCCCTGTGACTTACATCACATATTTGCTCTGTAGTGTACGAAGTGTTCTTTAAGTTTCTCATAACCAATGGCATGAAAGATTACCTCAGTGGAGATGCTGACAAGCTCTCTGATACAGAAAAAGTGATAGAAAAAGCACTCAGACCTCTTAGTTTTGAGGATTTTAGTGGGCAAGAGAAAATCATTGCCAATCTGAAAGTGTTTGTAAAAGCTGCCAAAAACAGAGGAGAAGCCCTAGACCATGTGCTGCTGCATGGCCCTCCTGGGCTTGGCAAAACTACCCTCTCTAACATCATCGCCAATGAATTAGGAGCAGATATCAAAACGACCTCAGGGCCCGTCATGGACAAACCCAGTGACCTTGCAGGGCTGCTCACCAATCTAGAAACCAATGATGTCTTGTTTATAGATGAAATACACCGACTAAACCCCATCGTAGAAGAATACTTGTACTCTGCCATGGAAGATTATAAAATAGATATCATGCTAGACAGTGGTGCCAATGCCCGCTCCATACAGATAGGGCTGAATCCTTTTACGCTCATCGGGGCTACTACCCGTGCAGGGCTGCTTACTGCCCCGCTTCGTGCTAGGTTTGGCATCAATGCACGTTTAGAATATTATGACAAAGAACTTTTAGCCTCTATCATAGAGCGGTCTTGTGCTATTCTTGAGACACCCATCGACAAAGATGCTGCCTACGAAATAGCAGGGCGAAGCAGGGGCACACCCCGAATCGCCAATAACCTCTTACGTCGTACACGTGATTTTGCACAAGTAAAAGGCAAAGGAAAAGTTACCCTTGCCATCGCCAAAATGGCACTAGATGCACTCGAGGTGGATCAGTTTGGACTAGATGAAATGGATAACCGAATCCTTACTACCATCATCGAAAAATTCAAGGGCGGCCCCGTAGGGCTTTCTACCATTGCTACTGCCTGCGGAGAAGAAGCCGAAACCATAGAAGAAGTCTATGAGCCTTTTCTTATCAAAGAAGGATTTATCAAACGTACTTCAAGAGGCAGAGAGGCAACCGAAATCGCTTACAAACACTTAGGCATCGCTTATACCAAAAGCACCAAAGACCTCTTTGAGCAATAGAAGTAGGATTTAAAAACCCTTTGAAGGCAAGGTGCGTATTTTATCTAAATAATGCCATTTGCTAAATTAGTCCATTATTAAAAACAATAGAATTATCGCTTTATGAAAAAATATCTGTGCATACTCTTCATCTTCCTCCTCAGTGCAGGGGCTTCATTTGCCCAAAAAGACAAAAAAAATAAAGAAAAAGTTAGCCCTAACACTACCGAGACTAGTCCTCCTAGCAGCCCTGAAAGTAACACAAGTTTGGCTACGGACTCACTAGGCAAGGTCAGAAAACCTCTCAGCCCCGAAGAACTTAACAAACAGACTGTGTTTTATAATATGGAATCTGCCCTCCTCAAAGCAGACAGTGTCTATGTCATAGATTTTCCACAAGCAGGCTACTCTAATTTGCCTCTCAAAATAGACAAACTCATCCACCTACAAGCACTCTATATGGGAGGGGCAGGACTGGTAGAATTTGATGACCAAATCGCCACGCTGCAAAATCTGCAAATCTTAGACCTCAAAAACAATAACTTAGAAACACTGCCAAAGGGAATGGCACAGCTCAAAAACTTACAAAAACTAAACCTTCAGAATAATAAGTTCAAAACTGTACCCGAAGTCATCTCTCTTATCCCTAACTTAGAAGAACTGAACCTGAGCCTCAATCTAGGACTAATGCGCCAAGGTACTATCCCCCCAGAGCTTGCCCAGCTCAGCAAACTAAAACTACTCAACATAGAAGGAAATATGCTCACTAAACTCCCTGAAAGCCTTCTCAACCTTGGCAATTTGGAGACACTTATACTGAATGTAAACCGACTAAAAAGTATTCCTGAATTTGTGTATGGCTTTAAAAAATTAAAAGTGCTTGAGCTCAAACAAAACGGACTTACACAAGTGCCTGAGCAAATAAATGCACTCAGCAGCCTAGAGACCCTCAACTTGCAACGCAATCAGCTCACTATGCTGCCCAATGCAATAGGGCAACTCCGTAAAATGAAATCTTTAAACTTATCTCAAAACCAACTCAATGAAGCACCTAACTGGCTTAACTCACTGACAGACCTAGAGTTTTTAGATTTGTCAGAGAATCAACTTACACAACTACCTGACCTCTCTGGGCTTAAAAAACTCAAACAACTACGCCTCAACGGCAATAAAATAACAGCAGAAGAAATTAACCGCATCAAGAATCAATTAGGCCCTAATACCACTGTCAGTTTTTAATCTCAAAATATGAATCAATCAAATGCCTCTATTTTTGGCTTCAGCACTGCTGTGGTGATGCTCTCTCTGATTGGCTTTGCTATCCTTAAATGGATAGGAATGCCCGCAGGAAGTTTTGTGGATTGGATAATCGGCATTGGAGCATTTATCTGGCTCATGACCGTGGTTACAGTTCCTTGGAATATCCACTTTGAGGCCAAAGGAGTACTCTTAGAAGCCAAAATCTCAAAGGAAAAACAAATAGATTTTAACCAAAAAAACTTGGGTTATGTCCGCAAACTTGCCTCTTGGTCTTTGTTAAGTGCCATAGTGCTGCACCTTGTCTCTGCCCTTGCCCTGTATTGGCTTTCTCACAGCGGAGTCAGTATTGTGGGCTACTATGGCTCTGCTGCTGCATTGCTGCTTACACTTTTGAGACCCTCAGTGCGAGCTTATGAGTATATCTCTGAGCGACTCTATGCCATCCGTCAAGAAATAACCTATCCCCGTGATGATGTAGCAAGCCTCAGAGATACTCTAGAAGAGTTAAAATACAGGGTAGGAGAAATTGCGGAAACACTCAATGAACAGGTCTCTGAATCTTGGCGCAGCCAAATCACCAAAAATACAGCCATAAATCATTCTCAAATCCAATCTTTGCAAGTAGCTTTGCAAGCGCTTACTCAAGATAACTTGAAAGCCCACGAAAAAATAGCCAAGGAAACCCAGCACGCCGTAGCACAACTAAGTGAAGATGGTAAGTTTATAGATAACTTGGTAGAAATTGTTCGGTTTATCAAAAAAGTTTAAATGAATCACCCTACAAGCAATGGCGCTTCTCTGAGCCACCAAGCACACGAGCAGCACCTCAAAGACCTGGCACACGAAGCCGAAAAAAGATTGTTTCATATCAAGCACCAAGATTGTGCACAATACCAGCTTGTGCTGCAAGCCTTGCTGCAGATTCACCCTTTTTTGAGCCAAAAAAGCACTTGGCTTACCATTGGTGATTACAATGGCTTAGAAGCCAATTTTTTAGAAAATCAAGGACAAGAAGTCCTTGCCTCTGATATTTCTGATACCTTCTTGAAGGCAGCACACAAAGAAGGACTTATCCAAAAATATAGCAAACTTAATGTAGAAAAGCTAGATGCCTCTGATGCTTCTTTTGATTATGTATTTTGCAAAGAAGCGTATCACCACTTCCCAAGGGCATTTTTAGGGCTATATGAGATGATTAGGGTCGCCAAAAAAGCAGTGATACTCATTGAGCCTATAGACATCCTTGCCAAAATACCAGCTATGCTTCTCATCAAAAATATCTCAGACCGCTTTGACCCACTGCTCATCAATAGACTATGGAAAAATCGATTCTCTTTTGAAAAAGTAGGCAATTATGTATTCAAAATCTCTGAAAGAGAAGTCGAAAAAATAGCCATGGGCATTGGCTTGCCTTGCCTTGCTTTTAAGGGGGTAAATTTCCCAACAGGGGATGGGCAAGACCCCAGAATGCAAGAAACTCCCACCAATCAAGCCTTGATGAAAGAAACCGCCAAAGAAGTTAGATTCAAAAACACATTGAGCAAGTTAAGTTTGCTGCCTTATAACCATCTATATAGTGTGATTTTTAAAGAAATACCCTCAGAGGCTGTACTGGATAAACTCAAAAAAGAGGGTTATAAAGTACTCATGCTTCCTGAAAATCCTTACTTATAGGCCAATGGCTCATCTTTGGTCAGCGTGAAATTTTGATAAAGTTGTTGAGAGGAAGGGATTCGAACCCCCCCAATGGCTCATCTTTGGTCAGCGTGAAATCCATCCGATTGGTTTTTTATTGTAACTTATGTTTACCGCCACAACCCATGACAAAATGGAGAGATTTGGTCATGGACGAGGCTTTATTTTATATTTGAGTGTAAGTGATTCATAAAGTACATTTTGAGTGAAATGCTTAAAATACTTGCCTGTCAGGTGTCTGCAAGTACCTCAATCACAAATCACCCAATCAATTTCTTACCTTTGCGTTGCAGTCTGTTGTAGGTAAGGTACTTTTCTATCTCTACCACCACAAAGATAAGTAACCCTACAGCCAAGATATATAGCCAATCCCAAGCACCAATGGCTGCACTGTGAAAAGCATATTGCATAAAAGGAGCATAAGTATAAAGCAACTGAAGCACTATCATAATGCCTACCCCGCCTAACACCCACAAGTTGGTGAATAAACCCAGCTTAAACATATCATAACGCAAAGAACGGCAGTTGAACAAGTAAAAAATCTCTCCTACCACAAAAATATTGACAGCAATGGTACGAGCCACAGCTTCATCTTCGCCATTTCGCAGCGCAATATCAAAAAACACAAATGCACTTACACAAAGCAGCATTCCTACCAAAGATATGCGGATAATCAAAGGTGTGCTTAGCACTTCTGCTTTTGGGTCACGTGGTGGGCGTTTCATAATATTGGGTTCTTTGGGCTCAAAAGCAAGGGTAAGCCCGAGCAGCACGGCAGTTGTCATGTTTATCCATAAAATCTGAACAGGCAAAATGGGGAGTTCTGCGCCCAAGATAACAGCCACCAAGATAATCATCCCCTCACCAAAATTAGTAGGCAATGTCCAAGTGATGAATTTCACAAGATTATCATACACCCCTCGCCCTTCTTCTACGGCGGCGGCTATGCTGGCAAAATTATCATCAATCAATATCATGTCAGCAGTTTCTTTGGCTACATCCGTGCCCGTAATGCCCATAGAGATGCCAATGTTTGCCTGCCTGAGGGAGGGGGCATCATTGACTCCATCGCCTGTCATAGCAATGATGTGCTCATTGACTTGCAATGCTTTGACCAAGCGTAGCTTGTCTTCGGGTGATACCCGTGCAAATACATTGGTATTGGCGGCATATGCTTCTAGAGACTTGTCATCTAGTTGGCTGATTTTTTTGCCATTGAGCACAGCTTCAGTGTCTTTGGGCATAGAGCTAGGTAAGATTCCTATTTTTTGGGCTATAGCAAAAGCCGTGAGTTCGTGGTCGCCCGTAATCATTTTTACGGCTACACCCGCTTCGTGGCAAGCTTTGACGGCTGCCATGGCTTCGGGGCGGGGTGGGTCTATCATGGCTTGTAATCCTAGAAAGACAAGCCCTTCGCTTATGTCTTGGTGTGTGATATTAGATTGATGCTTGGGGAGCAAGTGCATTGCAAAAGCCAAAACACGCAGCCCTTCACCTGCCAAATCATTGGCTTTTTGATGATAAAACTCGGTTTCTATCTCACGCAAAGTGCCGTCAGCTTGCATCACTTTGCTGCACCTTGCCAGTATAGATTCTACTGAGCCTTTAAGATAGACAGTGTTATTGTCTGCTGTTGTTGTTTGATGCAGGGTAACCATGTATTGGTGCTGCGACTCAAAGGGGATGGTATCTATGCGTGGCTTGAGCTGCTCCAGGTCTGTGGCTTTTAGATGCGCTTTTTGTGCTGCCACCAGCAAAGCCCCCTCTGTGGGGTCTCCTTGTATGTGCCACTGTTGTTCTTCATTGTGTTGCAAGACTGCTTCATTGCAGAGCAAGCCTGCTTCTAAGCAAGCTAGCAAAGCCTTGTGTGAAGTAGGGGAGAGGCTTTGCTGTTGATGCTGAAATGCACCCTCAGGCTCGTAGCCCACCCCTGATACCTCGATACTGTCTTTGTCAACAAAGATAGTTTGTACAGTCATTTGGTTTTGGGTGAGTGTACCTGTCTTGTCGGAACAGATGACAGAGGTGCTGCCCAGTGTTTCTACAGCAGGAAGTTTGCGTACGATGGCATTTCGTTGGGCCATTTTTGAAACCCCAATGGCAAGAATAATGGTCATAGCAGCAGGCAGTCCTTCGGGGATAGCACCTACGGCAAGGGCAACTGCCGCCATAAACATATTGAGGGCAGTTTCGCCACGCAAGATACCCACCACAAAAGTAATGGCGGCCAAGCCTAAAATGACATATAGCAGCAAGGCACTAAACTGTGCAATTTGTTTGGTGAGGGGAGTAGCAAGCACATCAGCCGTAGCAATCATCTGATTGATTTGCCCTATTTGGGTTTGGTTGCCTGTGGCAGTTACGATGCCTTTGCCTGTGCCATAGGTTACCAAAGTAGAAGAAAAGGCCAAGTTTTTTCTGTCGCCCAGTACGGTATCTTCTTTTAATGCCTCAGCATGCTTGTTTGCTGGCACAGATTCACCTGTGAGTGCAGCTTCATCTATTTGTAACTCACGAACCTGAATCAGCCTAAGGTCAGCAGGCACTTTGTCGCCTGATTGTAGCAAAACCACATCACCCACAGTTAGTTCACTTACAGTGATGCGCTGTTTTTTACCTTCTCTGATGACGGTAGTCTCTTCGTTCATGATTTTAGAGAGGGATTCTATTGCTTTAAGTGCCTTCATTTCTTGAAAGAAACCAATGAAGGCATTCGCCAGTACTACACCCATAATCACTGCCGAGTCTATCCATTCTTGCAGCAAGGCAGTAATGAGTGAAGCCCCAAGCAAAATATAAATCAAGGGTTGGTTAAATTCTTTTAAGAAGATAAGTAAAGGGGATTCGCCCTTTTTTTGAGTAATGACATTCTTTCCAAACTGTGCTTGGCGTTGTGCCACTGTTTCAGTATTTAGTCCTTCATCCAGTGAAGTATCGAGTGCTTGCAGGCTTTGTGCTTCACTAAGGGTGTACCAATTTTGATTTTCAGTTTTATTAAGCATTGTTGATTTTCTTGATGCGTATCAGTTAGGCTAAGATTTTCATAAAATTAGATGAAAAGCAGTAATAAAACAAGAAATATATTTCTGAAAATGCTTGTTCGCTATAGTGCCCATCATTTTAGGCATCAGAAATTGCCCCAAACAAACCACTCTGGGAGATGCCCACTCGGGCAGTTTTTTGGGCTATGTTTTAGGCATTGAGGAGCCTCGCAACAGTTAGGAGGGAAGATGATAGTATGGCATAAAACCTAACTGAAAGCCTGTTTTCCTAAATTTTTCTAATTTTTTCTTGAACCTTTTTCACAAAAAAGAAGTATTACTGCTATGAGCAATACCAACATTATCTTACTAATTTGGGCATTATTTTTTTTGAATTACATGCCTGCAATGTCTCAATCACCTTCTGATTCATTGGCCTTATTTAAAGAGTACACCAACCTTGAAGATGCCCTCCGTGAGCCTGACAAAGTCTATCGTCTGAATCTTAGCAACCAGAACATTGTCCTCAGTCCAGATATGTTACTTGCATTCAAGAATCTTCAGTACCTGGATTTACAAGGAGATCATTTAAAAGAAATACCCAAAGAGATAGCCCAGTTAGAGAATCTTCGCTTTCTGAATCTAAGTGGCAATGATTTTACGGTATTGCCCAAAGAGTTTAGCCAGCTTAAGCAGCTTGAGGTGCTTTATCTGGGTGAAAATGCCAACTTAAAACTAAACAAAGATTTGAAAATTCTTTCAAGACTTCCAAACCTAAGGGAGCTGCACCTTGAAGGGGATGGCATCAAAAAACTTCCGAAGAATATCCAAGACCTGAGCATCTTAGAAAGTCTATACCTCAACAATAACTTAATACGAGAGCTGCCCCGTGAAATCAAATCACTCCAAAACTTAAAATATCTCAACATCAAAAATAATCAGCTTCCGAGCCAAAGTATTCAAGAATTTCAAGACCTTGCCCCTAGAATAAAGATTGATTTTAGGTAAGTAAAAAATCTGCCCAAGAATACAAAGCCTCGGGCACTGAAAAATGGCAGAGGTACATTTTTTTAATAAAATCTAAAATTTATTTTTATGCTCAAAAAGAGTACTTAGTACTCAAGAATGCCGCTTAAGTCTTTCTGAAACTTATATTTTATCAAGGTTTTTTTGCTTTATTCTAAGGAACTCCAAATAAGATTTGGAACAAGTACTTTTTTGCTCAGTTGGGAAGCTGATTTTTTTTGTTTAAATTTGTAGAAAACATATTTTAAGTTAGAATAATGCAATTTTTACTTCCATGAATACAAACGAACTCACCAAAGAAATCCTTATTTCAAAAGCCGAAATATTAAAAGACTATCAACTGGCTTGTGAAAGCCGGCATATAAGCCTGATGGGAAGGCGTGAGGTATTTATGGGGAGGGCAAAGTTTGGTATTTTCGGAGATGGCAAGGAACTGGCCCAACTTGCAATGGCAAAAGTATTTAAAAAAGGAGATTTTCGCTCAGGATACTACCGTGACCAGACCTTTGCATTTGCTGCCGAACAAATGACCTACACACAGTATTTTGCCCAATTATATGCACACGCCAGCCTAGAGGCAGACCCGTGCTCGGCTGGGCGTATGATGAATGCCCACTTTGCAACCCGCTCGCTAGATGCCCAAGGCAACTGGAATGACCTCATGGAGATTAAAAACACCTCGGCAGACATGTCGCCCACGGCAGCACAAATGCCACGTCTTGTAGGGCTGGGCTATGCCTCTAAACTATACCGTGAAAATCCTGATTTACACAGTTTTACACAATTCTCTCATCAAGGAAATGAAATTGCCTTTGGCACTATCGGCAATGCTTCCACCTCAGAGGGGCTATTTTTTGAATCCATCAATGCAGCAGGGGTGCTTCAGATACCCATCCTGATGTCTGTCTGGGATGATGAATACGGAATCTCTGTGCCGCAAAGCTATCATACAACCAAAGAAAGCATCTCGAAAGCCCTGGCAGGTTTTCAACGCAATGAAGCCGAGCCTGGCTGGGAGATTATCACCGTAAAAGCTTGGGATTATATTGCACTCATAGAGGCGTATCAGCGTGCCGAAAAAATATGCCGTGAAGAGCATGTGCCTGTGCTTATCCATGTCGTAGAAGTTACACAGCAGCAAGGGCATTCTACCTCAGGCTCACACGAAAGATACAAAACCGAAGAAAGACTCGCTTGGGAGAAAGAATATGACTGCAATAAAAAATTTCAAGAATGGATAATTGACAATGGCGTAGCAAGCTTAGAAGAGCTAGATGAAATAGATGCACAAGCAAAAAAAATCATCACCGATGCCAAAAATCAGGCTTGGAAAAATTTTGTGGAAGATATTCAGACAGATTACCAAGAGGCACTCGTGATTCTACAAGAAGCAATCACACAAAGCCCGACACATGCCCAAGCACTCGCCGCACTTCACGAAGAATTACAAAAAACAATAGACCCTATGAGGGGAGATAGCCTCCGAATTGCCAAGAAAGCCAATAGAATATTAAGGTTAGAAAATATAGAGGCACGCAGAGATTTACAAAATTGGATAAAAAGAATAGAAATACAGGCAAAAGAAGATTATAACTCATACTTATACAGCCAATCCGAAGACTCCCCCCTAAAAGTAGAAGTTATCCCTGCTGAATATGATGAGAATAGCCGAATCGTGGATGGGAGGGAAGTATTGCAGGCATGCTTTGATGCTATGCTAGAGAGAGACCCAAGGGTATTCGCCATTGGTGAGGATGTAGGCAAGATTGGAGATGTAAACCAAGCCTTTGCGGGCTTACAAGAAAAACACGGAGAACTCAGAGTAACCGACACGGGCATTCGTGAAGCTACCATCATAGGGCAAGGGATAGGCGCTGCATTGCGTGGCTTGCGTCCCATCACAGAGATTCAATACTTAGACTATATATATTATGCACTTCAAATTTTGGCAGATGATGTCAGCAGCCTGCAATACCGAACCAGAGGAGGACAAAAAAATCCACTCATTGTCCGTACAAGAGGGCATAGGCTAGAAGGTGTGTGGCATTCAGGCTCACCCATAGGCACACTTTTGCACAGCCTCAGGGGCATACACATCTTGGTGCCAAGAAATATGACCCAAGCCGCTGGCTTTTATAACACACTTCTCAAAGGAGATGACCCCGCATTGGTCATTGAATGCTTAAACGGATACAGACTCAAAGAAAAAGTACCTATCAATATAGGAGAATTTACCCTTCCGCTCGGAGTGCCTGAGGTTATCAGAGAGGGAAGCGATGTCAGCATCATTACTTATGGCTCTATGTGCCGAATCGTGCTAGAAGCCGCCCAACAACTGGCAGACATGGACATTCACTGTGAGGTAATAGACGTTCAGACACTCTTGCCTTTTGATATTTCGCAGCACATCGTGAAGTCTATTCAAAAGACAAACCGAGTCATCTTTGCAGATGAAGATGTGCCCGGAGGCGCGACTGCTTACATGATGCAGCAAGTGCTAGAAAACCAAAATGCCTACAAATGGCTAGACTCAAAACCCATCACCATCACCGCCGAAGCCCACCGCCCTGCCTACGGCTCAGATGGAGATTATTTTTCTAAACCAAATACAGAAACAATAGTGGACAAGGTCTATACATTAATGCACGAGGTAAACCCTGACAAGTTTCCTAACTTGTATGGAGGCTAGAAAATAATACGATTATCAGCTATTGGAGGGCTTTATCTTATTTTAAAATATCACTAAGTTATTTTAAAATAGAATATCTTATGAATAAAAAACAAAGTAAATCTTGTTTTTTATTTATAAAAGTAAGATATTGTGGTGCTTTCTTTGTTGGTTGGAATATAATTTCATATTTTTGGTAAATCAAAAATTAGCATTAATGGTCTTTCCAATGAGAGAATTACTACATACACAATTATTACTTGTCTTCTTTTTAGTTTCATCACTTGACATACAGGCACAAAAAATTAGAATAGATGAAGCATACGCAGACCGAGAAGCTAAGAAAATCTACATTCCGTATGAGATTAAGGAGTCTTCTAAGTACCAAAATCTCTACAAGATTGCGATTTCTTATACACAAGACAAGGGAAAAACCTATAAGGGCCCTCTAGAAAAAGTAACAGGAGATGTAGGACTAGATGTAGAACCAGGTGAAAAATTAATCATCTGGGACTATGCCGAAGAGGACTCTACCTTTAATGGAGAGAATGTAGTATTCAAACTTGCCATCGTCAGTAAATTAGACCCCCGATACCTCGGAGGCCCAGAAAATGCCCTTTACTCCTTATTATTGCCAGGGCTTGGCAATACCAAAGTAAGGCCCCCCGCCAAAAAATGGTATTTGTCCACAGTAGGTGTATTTTCACTCATAGGCACAGGCATATACGTGAGGGCAAAATCCAACCAAACCTTAGACGAATACAGACAAAGTACAAGCATCGCCGATGCACAAGAATTGTTCGATAAGTCAAACAATCAAAAAACCGCCTCAGGCATATTGTTTGTAACAGCAGGAGCAGTGTGGCTCACAGACATCATCCAAGTAGCCATAAAAGGCTTTAAAAATAAAAAAGCAGCACAAAAAATGGAACCCTTGCCTGATATGCCTCAAAAAGCAAAACCTGAATTAGGGCTACACCTTGACCAATTCAGAAATCAAACGCTCTGGGGAATTAGCCTAAAATTCTGAAATCTATGAAAAAAACATATACAGCACTCTCCTTGC
>JAABSX010000066.1 GCA_011390205.1 Microscillaceae bacterium
TTATGCAATACAAATCAGAGATTTGTCAGAATATCGTGCGTAGTTTCCGCTTCGCTCAAACTACGCACAACGGGGGGGAAAAGGTCTAGTCGATATTTTATTTATAGAATAAGATATTTGCTTTAATCCAATACAAATCAGAGATTTGTATAAAAAATAGTGCGTAGTCTCACTTCGTTAAGACTACGCACAACGGGGGTTCTGGTTGTGGTGATAAAAGTTAAATGATTTTATATTTCCCATTCAGGGAGATTTCCTGTGTCTTTAATTCCATTAAATAAGATATTTTTCGATCAATTCATCAGAAACCCGTGGCACACCTACACTGCCTACAGCTTCTATCAGGTGTAGGTGAGGGCTACTTCTGACTCTAGGCATATTGGGGTCTATGATATATTTGGGGATATCATCTCCTACATAATCTAACAGCCCCGCAGCAGGATAGACATTCAGTGAAGTGCCTACCACCATAAAGATATCTGCCTGAAGTGTAAGCCTTGCGGCGGTTTCCATCATCGGGACTGCTTCTCCAAACCAGACGATGTGCGGGCGGAGTTGCCCCCCTTTGTTGCATTTGTCTCCGAGTTTGACAGGCTTATCACCCCATTCATAGACCAAGTTTTCATCTAAAATACTGCGCACTTTGCTCAGTTCTCCGTGTAAGTGAATGACTTTGCTAGAGCCTGCTTTTTCGTGGAGGTTATCTACATTTTGAGTGATGATATGTACATCAAAATAGTTTTCTAGGCGAGCAAGGGCTTTGTGTCCTTCATTGGGTTCTGCTGCCATCGCCTGAATACGGCGCTGATTGTAAAAATCTAAGACAAGTTCCTTGTTTTTGTGCCAGCCTTCGATAGAGGCTACTTCCATGACATCGTGGTTTTCCCATAGTCCGTCAGAATCTCTGAAAGTCTTGATGCCACTTTCTGCACTGATGCCCGCTCCTGTGAGTACTACTAATTTTTTCATCTGTTTGATTTTGCTAAAAAATGAAATCTATGCTAACAAAGATACAAAAAAATGCTTTAAGTGTAGCCTTTTCAACTATGCAAGCACGCCATGCCCTCGTATTCATTTTTTTGGCAAGTACCTGCGCCTGAGCTTTTCTTTCAGGACTTAAATTTCTTTTAATGCCATTAATTAGGCTG
Organism: Microscillaceae bacterium; assembly: GCA_011390205.1. Taxonomy (GTDB): domain Bacteria; phylum Bacteroidota; class Bacteroidia; order Cytophagales; family Microscillaceae; genus JAABSX01. Next base: position 1,149 of record JAABSX010000066.1, read on the forward strand.
AATATAATTCTATTTAAGGCTTGCTGTCTAAGTATTTTTTTTTATATTGATGCTTTATTAAAATCAAGGCCTTTTACATTTTATATTAAACAAACAAACGATGAAAAACCTGGTATTTTTTTACACTACTTTGTTGTTATTCTTGGTATGGATGAGTGCTTGCGGAGGTGGAGAAACCAAGACGGAAGACATAGACTACAACAATCCTGAGATTGTGATTGAGCAGAATGATGCCAAGCCTGCACAAAAAGACCAAGTAACCAGCATCCTTGATGAAAGTGGCAGTGAGGTCATTCATATTGAGATAAACCCTACTGAGACCATCATCAAATACAATAGAGGGCAAGACATGCTCAACGGACGCTCCAAAAGTGCCGACAAAAGCAAATATTATAACCAAAAAGGAGACCTCGTGGCAGAGGTGAAATACAAAGATGATGCCTTCAAACTCCGAGATAGCAACAGCAATTTACTCTGGAAAGTCAAAATTAAAGAAGGTAAAATAAAAATCAGCGATAATGAAGAAGGAGAATCTGCCTTTGAGATTAAACAAAACGAAACAGGAAAATTCAAAGTAAAGCTAGGAGAAGAGCAGCTCACAGAAGCCAAACTAAAAGATGGCTTCGTAACGGTTACGGGCAAAGGAATCTACAGGCTCAAAGCCAAAGAAAATCACCCCGCTTATGCAGTCTTAAGCCTCGGAAATTTAGAGGAGACTCACCGAATGATTATCGTGGCGGAGCTTCTCAAAAAAATCTAATTGGGCAGTATGAAGCTATACTACGCAATGGGCAGCGGCTTGGGACACCTTGCCCGTGCTGCTGCCTTTTTACTGAGTCAAAATATCCCTAGTGAACAAGTGATTTTGCTCACTGCCTCACATCATATAGGCTTTGGAGGGCTGCCCGAAGGGCTTGAAGTGCTGACGATTCCCTCAGTTTTTTCTCAACAAAAAGAGAACTATCAGTCATTTTTAGAAGGTTTAATACAGCAATACAATATAGAAGAAGTCTATCTGGATGCCTTTCCTGTAGGGATTCTAGGAGAGTGGTGTTTTTTTGGGGGGCAGCCTGATTTGAAGTTTTATTACATTGCTCGCCTCTTAAACTGGGAGATATACGCTCCTTTGTTGGCAGGCACAAACATCCAATTTGTCAAGACATTTTGCACAGAAAAACTTACTACCCTTCACCAAGCCTTTGTGCATGCACACAGTGAATCCGTGCTTGCTCTTTCGCTGCACTACCCTGAGGTGGCCATGAGCCAGCAAGACACAGACACGCTGGAGGCATTGCGTCTGAAGCATCCCTGCCTCTGGCTTATCGTTCATTCTGAGCCTGTAGAAGAGCTAGAGATGCTCATAGCACACGCCATTTCTTGTGCGGCATTAGAAAACATAGCGCCTAAATACTTGGTAATCAGTCAGGTAAGACCAAGTGAGGCCCATGAGTATCTTTTGTATCTAGAGGCCATCCCCAATACTTTTATTTTTGAAAAAGTAGATAAAATATTCACTGCCTGTGGCTTTAACCTAATGCAGCAGACCCAAGCCTATCAGCACAAGCATATATTTATACCTATGCAGCGGCGCTATGATTTACAATTTGAGCGTGCAAGACGCAGGAGAAGTGCGGAGTAAATGACTCATTGAATATTTCATTCATACTTTCACACATTAATTTAAAATCTTGAACTCGACCCGCTCCATGGGCAAGTTGTCTTCTGCGGCACTTCCTTCATTTTTTCGGGGCTGTGTTTTATAATAAGATTGTGTGCTGATGCGCTCAGGAGATATTTTTCCGATTTCTACCAAGTATTTTTTGACGGCTTCGGCACGTGCCTTGGCGAGGTCTTGGTGGTCAGGATTATCTGTGTATCCTCCTGTTTCTATTTTCATTTTGGGGTTATCTTTCAGAATCTGCACCAGTCTATTCAGTTCAGGAAAGGCCTCAGGGTCAAAATCAGTGTTTCCTTTTTCAAATAAGACCTCTTTGAGTGGGATTTGCTGCCCTGCACGCAGGGGCTGCAGATAAAAATCTTTTCGGATACGCTCAAAACTATTGACCTGTATTTTTTGTGTGATGGCATAGTAATTACGTGCAGATATTTCAAGCATAAAGTCTTTTTGCTCAATACCTGTGAAGGCAAACTGCCCTGTGCGGTAGTCCGCATCATAGCTATCTTTGAGTTTGGTATCAGGGATGTAATACTGGATTTCGGCGGCAAGAGGCTGTTTGGTCTCGGCGTCATAGACCGTGCCTGAGAGAGAAATCAAAGACCTGTTAGAGCCGTTTTGCTCAGTAGAGGTAGTTTGTGTAGGTTTTTTTTCTGTTTTTCGGCTTGTAGGTGTTTTGTAGGGTTGGGCTTCGGAGGGGGCGGGCTTTTGTACCTCACTCAAGGGCGTATCATCTGCAACTTGCAGCACAGAGACATCATCTATAAAATAGTAGGCTGCATCAAAGCTGCCACTTTCCATTTTACGAATGGTGTTTTCTTTATCAGGAAAAAAATTACCAATGACGATGTAAGCAAAATCTTGCTCAGGGCTAATGATTGCCTTAATTTCGTGCCATACATCAGACTCTTCTATCACCTCAGTAACGAGCCAGTGGTATTTTCGGTCATTGTATGCCTTTTCGGGCTGGTTGCTGAATAGTATGCCTAGGTGATTGGTGGCATAGCGTGCGTGTGCTGCAGCACGGCTTACTTTAAGTTTGATTTCATATTTTTTACCTGCTTTCACGGGGCTGAGGAGTTTTGCCCCCACCAGTTCATTGTCAAACTCCCAGTGATAGGTCAGGATTCCGATATAGCCCTTGCCTGTAGCAGGGCTTTGCACATCAAAGGTGTTGCTAGGGGTCCGCAAAAAAGGACTTTCAGCACAGGCATGAAAGGCATCAGGTGTAAAGTGATAGCCTTTCCAAAACTTGACCTTATCGATTTGGTCAAAATAAAGGTTACAATCCGTGATTTGCTCAAAACTAGGGTTAGGCACAAGGTTTTGGGCCCAAAGAGAAGTGCCACAAAGAAGAGATATTGCCAAAAAATAAAGTGGTTTCATACGTTTATGATTTTAGAATTTAGATATAATAAACAAAGATAGATTAAAATGCCTAAGTAAATGTGCTATTTTTCCAAAATACGGCTCAAGAAAAAGCGACACTTTTTTGAGAGATATGCCAGTGTCTGTCTTGTCTTTTTTGTACAAAAAAAGAAAAATAATCCATAACAGAAACTAAAGCCGCCTTTCGTAGTTTCTTAATTTGTTAAATTTGTCTTAAGATTCAGTATTTTATTCTACACCCAAAAACGATTTAATTGTGAACATCGATACTCCTGTCTGTGATTGTGCAGATACACATACTTCTGATAATTGGTTTAGTGCCTGGTTTGATTCGCCTTATTACCATATTCTTTATCAAGAGCGAAACGATGAAGAGGCCCATTTTTTTATAGATAACTTGGTCAGATTTTTAAAAATCACCCCTGAACAGCGGATTTTAGACCTTGCCTCGGGCAGGGGGCGGCACTCAGTGTATCTGCACCAAAAAGGTTTTGAAGTATTGGGGGCAGATTTATCTCCCACTAACATTGCAGCTTCGCAGCCTTTTGCCTCTGAGCGTTTGAGTTTTGTAGTGCATGACATGCGTGAGGTGCTCAGGGAGGCACATTTTGATTTTGTGCTTAATTTATTTACCAGTTTTGGTTATTTTGATTCAGAAGAAGAGAATCTTCAAGCGATGCAAGCCATTGCCCAAAACCTAAAGCCAGGGGGACGGCTTGTGATAGATTTTTTAAACCCTGCTTGGGTGATTGAGGGCTTGATTCCGTATGAGGTCAAGACTTATGGAGGGATAGATTTTCATATTCACAAAAAAATAGAGGGTGGTTTTGTCATCAAGCACATTGCTTTTGAAGACAAAGGGGAAGTGCAGCACTTTCAGGAGAGGGTAGCCCTGCTAGATTTGAGGCGTTTTGAGTCCTATTTTAGTAAAGCAGGGCTAAGTCTGGAGCAGGTTTTTGGTGATTATTCACTTCAGCCCTATGAGCCGATGTATTCTGAAAGGATGATATTCATTGTAGGCAAGCCTGCTCAATGATTCAAGATAGCTTTTGCTTTTTTGCCGTCTTCTTGAAGCTGTAGCTGCATCTGTGAGAGGCTTTCAAATTTTTGGTCGCCCCTGATTTTTGCTACAAACCATATTCTCATTTTTTCACCGTAGATGTCTTCCTCAAAGTCAAATAAATTGGCTTCTATGCGTCTCTGCGCTTGTTCAGAGAGTGTAGGGCGGCTGCCTATGTAGAGCATACCTTGGTATTCTTTGTTTTTTACGCTTGCCCTGATGGCATAGATACCATCTGCGGGGATGAGTTTGTAGGCTTCGGCAATGGCAATATTTGCTGTGGGAAAGCCAAGTGTTCGCCCTATTTTATCTCCGTGCACCACTTCACCTTGCAGGGTATAAGGGTCACCTAGGTATTGGTTGGCAGTATGGATTTCGCCCTCTAAGAGTGCGTTTCGGATGCGTGTAGAGCTGATTCCTACCTCGTCTATGTCTTGTCTGGAGATTTCTTCTACGGAGAATGGGTATTTCTGTAAATTTTCTTGCAGATATGCCAGCCCGCCTGCCCTGTTTTTGCCAAAGCGGTGGTCATAACCTATCACAAGTTTTTGAGTGCCAATGCCTTGTATATAGATTTTTTGGATAAACTCCTCAGGGCTAAGCTGTGAAAACTCTTGGGTAAAGGGCAAAATCACAAGATGATTGACCCCATACTTTTTTAAAAGCTCTATTTTTTCTTCAATGGTATTGAGCAGTTTTAGGTCTTGTGCACCTTTGCCTAAGATAAGCCTAGGATGTGGCCAAAAAGTAATCAATACAATTTCCCCTTTTTTTTCTTGGCTGATTTCACGCAGGCGTGCCAGTATTTTTTGGTGTCCACGGTGCACTCCATCAAAAGTGCCACTGGTAACAATAGAAAAATTTGGATGTGAAAAATCGCCTAGACCTTGATAAACTTGCATGGATAACGTCTTATTTTTTTACAAATATAGAAATAGAAAGCCAAAAAATATCAAGGATGCCCATTTGTTGTGTTGCAAAGCCATCAAGAGATTTTAGAAATGATTACACAGCCCATATGCCAATAGTGCATAAAATACTTTATTTTTGGCTAAGAATTAACTTGATAAATATGAGCAAAAAACTATTACACATCGGCAGAGCCCCTGATAATGACATCATCTTGGATGAACTAAGCGTCTCCAAAAAACACATTCAACTCAGCCAAGAAGAAGACAACACAATCTATGTCCGTGATGTAGGCTCTAGCAATGGCACTTTTATCAACAAGAAAAAAATCCCCCTCTACGAAAAAACAGCCCTCAAAACCAAAGATAAGCTGACTTTGGGCAATGTGCTTTTCCCTTGGGAAAAATGCTTCGCAGAAGAAAAAAAAGAGGAAGCTCCCCCAGCAATCGCCCAAGAAATGGCTTCTGCCCCACAAGACAAGCAGAAAACCCCTCAAGAAGAACCCAACAAGGAAGGGACTGAACAAAGTGCCCCCCTGCCCAAAGAGACGGCCCAAAACTTGAAAAACTCAATCATCAAACACCATAAAAAAATGAGCCTCATAGAAGAATACGGCATTTATGCACTGCTTTTTGTTACTTTTGTTTCTGTGATGCTTTGGTATTTCACAAATGTAGTAAAGCCCTGAGCAAAACATATACTGATGCCTACTCAAGACTACATACACACAATCTATACGACCATATGCAAAACAATACACTCGATAACATCCTTAAAATCATAGAAGAAGCAATCTCTCTTCTCCCTGATACTTCACAAGAAAAATTACGCAAAGAACTTGAAACAATCCGTGAAATCATGATGAAATCCCGCCCTCCTAAAATGATGGTCATTGGCAGACGTGGTGCAGGGAAATCTTCCCTCATCAATGCCATTTTTGGAGACAAAGTGGCGGAGGTAGGCAGTGTAACAGCCCAGACAGCCCAAGGAAAATGGTACAGATACCAAAACGAACGGGGCAAAATAGACCTCTTAGATACTCGTGGATTAGGAGACCGCTCTCGCCCTGATGCTGCAAAACACGACAATGCCCTCGAAGAAATCAAAGCTGCACTGCAAGACACTTACCCCGATGTATTACTGTTTTTGGTGAAAGCAAAAGAAGTGGATGCACGCATCCAAGAAGATTTACAAAACCTCCGAGCCATTGTTGAATTTATAAAAACAAAACACCACTATACAGTGCCTGTCATGGCACTCATCACACAGGTAGATGAGCTAGACCCTATTGACATTGGGCAGCCACCTTATGATGATTCAGAAAAACAAGCCAATATCCAAAAAGCACTGAAAGCCGTTCAGGATAGTTTTGATGCCCAATCTCTCAAACTCATGCATCTCTTGCCCGTTTCGGCATATGCACGCTACCGTGGCGAAGTGTGTATTCATCAGCGCTACTGGAATGTGGACACCTTGGTGCATTACCTCATAGAAATATTGCCCAAAGAAGCACAACTAGAGCTGGCAAGGCTGAGCCAAGTGATGGGTGTTCAGAAAAAAATAGCCCGTTTGGTGATTGCCTCTTCGGCAAGTATTTGTGCAGGTTTGGCTGCCTTGCCCTTGCCTGTGGCTGATATCATCCCTATCACGGCTGCCCAAGTAACCATGGTTACGAGCATAGGTTATGTAGCAGGCAGAGAACTCAATGCTCAAGCAGCTACCGAGTTTTTGGCAGCATTGGGGGTCAATGTAGGTGTGGGTTTTGCCCTGAGGGAGGTGTCTAGAGCTTTGGCAAAATTTATTTTTCCGGGGGGAGGTACATTGATTTCCTCTGGAATCGCCCTAGGGGCTACTTGGGCAATAGGAGAAGCTGCCATCGTGTATTTTATAGAGGGTCTGAGCCTTGAGGAGGCAAAGCAGGCCTTCCAATATGAAAAAGACAAGCGAGATGAAGCATAACAAAAAGAGCTAAAATAAGGTTAATGTATTTTTAACAAAAAAATAGTAGCTTTGGAACTGTATTTAATGTATATTCATTTATATCGGAGTATAAACCAAGACTTAGAATAACTATGATTAGATTTGAAGATGACGACGAAAACGAAAATGAGAACCCCCTCAAAGAAGTAGCAGACAGTCTGCGTGGTGGTGGGCTTTTTAATAAAAAGTTTTTAGAAAAACGTCAGATATTTTTGTGGGGACCTGTGATGGACCCCTCTGCAAAAGACGTGGTAAGCCGTCTGCTGTATTTAGAAGCAGAAAAACCAGGCGAAGAGATTACTTTTTATATCAATAGCCCAGGCGGAATGGTTACGGCAGGCATGGCGATTTATGACACAATGAAGCTCATTTCCTCACCCGTTTCTACGGTTTGTATGGGCTTGGCGGCTTCTATGGGTTCTATCTTGCTTTCTGGCGGCACAAAGGGAAAACGCTTCATCTACCCAAGTGCTGAGGTGATGATTCACCAGCCGAGCATCGGAGGTTTTATGCAAGGGCGTGCCTCTGACCTAGAGATTCAGGCAAGACAAATCAACAAAACTAAAGAAATGGGTGCTAGAATCCTTGCCGAAAACTGTGGACAGACTTTCGAGAAAGTGATGAAAGATTTTGACCGTGACTACTGGATGGATGCAAAAGAGTCTTTAAACTATGGCATCGTGGATGGTATCTTGGATAAAATCTAAACATTATTGCCCTCTTCATTTAAAAAGGCAAACTCTTCTTTTGAGGAGTTTGCCTTTTTTGTTTTTTTGGGGTGAGCCTAGACAAAATACAAAAGACGGCACAGTTCATTTTTATGAGCACTTACTGGCTATTTAGCTTTTGGCTCATTTGCTTGCAGCGCATTCTCAATAAAAACCAAACAATAGATGCCCCTAGCAAAATAATAAGCCCGTAGAGAGGCACAATCATCGCTATTTTTAACCCCCCTGCAAGTATGGCTGGTGAGATATTTCCTGCAGCTTCTATTGCTTGGAGGGCGGCATAAATGCCGATGGCATGCCCTAAGATTCCCCAAAAAAAAGCAAAACTTCCTAGATAAAGAATCCAATCTAGCCCTTGCCATGTGCCAGCAAGTGATACTCCCGAAGGATTGAACAAATCATAGCCTTTGCGAAGAGACAAAACAATGATAGACAAAGCCATCAAAGACAGTGGAACCATAAACTCAAGTCCGCCAGTGAGGTGTAATTCAAAAAATGACATAATCAAATAATTTAAGATGAAACCAAAATAATCAATGAGCAAAACTAAAACGTCTTTTGGCGCACTTTTTTTTTAATAGACCAACTCCTCAAAGGCAGCAGCCCAAACCAATTCTAAGGCTTCGGGTGCAGTCAAGAAGCACTAAAGCGTAGTGAGCCCCCCAAAATAAGTAGTTGGGCTACTTTCTAGCAGATAAATTATTTTTTAGAAAAAAAATTACTAAAATGGCCTCTATTTAATATCACTACCCGATGAAATACATTCAGAGATACCCCTTTTTAATACATAGTCTTTTTTGGATTTTGGTGGTTTTTTTTTACACCTTATTCTTTGGGCATCAGGCACAAAATTATTTACAGACCTTGCTGTTTGCTTGTTTTTTAATGCCTACCACCATAGGCACAAGCTATTTTTTGATGTACTTCTTGATCCCTCATTTTTTATTTAAAAGAAAATATAAGCAGTTTTTTTTATTCTTTTTCTACTCTTTAGTCATGTCAGTTTGGCTAGAGTTGCTTACCATTGTGTGGGCATTTATCTGGCTGGCAGAGTATCAGACAAGCAACATGAACCCAGCGACTTTAGACATTTCTTTCTTGGTGGCAGGCACTTATATGGTCGTTTTTGGGGCGGTATCTATCCATCTTTTTAAAAGGTGGAGTGAGATACAACAAGCAAAACTCAAAACAGAACTCAAACTCAAAGAAGCCGAGTTGAATCTGTTAAAAGCTCAAATTCACCCTCATTTTTTGTTCAATACCTTGAATACTTTGTATGGTTTTGCCCTAGAAAAATCAGACCTTACTCCACAGCTTGTGCTTAAGCTCTCAGACTTGCTAGATTATGCACTCTATCACAGCAACCAAGATTGGGTACAGCTTCAAAAAGAAATTCAATACATCCAAGATTTTATAGATTTAGAAAAACTACGCTACGAAGAAGATGTAAACATTGAAGTAAAATGTGTGGGCAGTAATCAGGGGCTCTACATTGCCCCGATGCTCATTTTGCCTTTTGTAGAGAATAGCTTTAAGCATGGCTTACACAAAGAACTCGGAAAAGGTTTTATACATATTTCTCTGACAACACAGGGGCAAAAGCTTTTGGTAGAGATAGAAAATAGCATTCCAGACTGTGAAAATACTGCCCAAAAGTTAGACTCAGGAGGTGTAGGTTTGGACAATGTCAGAAAACGCCTTGCATGGCTTTATCCAAAAACACATACACTCCAAATAACACAGGATAAAAATAGATTTAAAGTTACAGTTTATATACAACTTCACACTAAACCCAAACCTTATGAAAACCAAATGCCTCATCATAGATGATGAACCTGTAGCCATCAGGATTATTGCTGCATACCTTGCCCAAATGCCTCACATAGAAGTCATAGCAAAATGTAAAAATGCCTTAGAAGCGATGGAAGCACTCAGAAAACACAAAGTGGATTTGATGTTTTTGGATATAGAAATGCCCCAAGTTACGGGGATAGATTTTCTAAAATCTCTGCCCAATCAGCCTAAGGTCATCTTTACGACTGCCTACCGAGAGTTTGCTTTGGAGGGCTTTGAGCTAGAAGCACTGGACTATTTGCTCAAGCCTATTTCTTTTGAGCGATTTCTAAAAGCAATGAACCGCTATTATCAGGCACAGAGTGCTGAACAACAGCTACATTTCTCGCCACAGTATTTGCAAGAGGAGGCTATTTTTGTGCGGGCGGAGCGTAAAATGGTGAAAATAAACTTGAGCGAACTTCTCTATATAGAAGGTCTTAAAGATTATATCAAAATCCAAACCCAGGAAAAAACCATTTTAACCAAAGAAACACTCAGCGAATTAAATGCAAGGCTGCCCGAAGCTACATTTATGCAGATACACCGCTCATACATCATCGCAATGAGGCACATCACAGCCTACACCAGTGAAAGTATAGAAGTACAAGACAGGGTGCTGCCTATCGGGAGGGTTTACAAAAATGCTGTATTGCATGCCCTGCAATCTTGAAAATATTACTTTTTACCGAACAAAAACGAGCACATTCTATTTAAAGAAATAAAAAGCTAAAAATGAATACAACACCTCCTTCTTGGATGAAAACTACTTTGCGTCTGGCAGCCATTTATAATGTGCTTTGGGGCACTTGGGTAGTGCTGTTTCCCAATATGTTTTTTAATTATTTTAAGCTAAGCCCTCCAGTTTATCCTGGGATTTGGCAGGCAGTCGGGATGATTGTAGCCTGTTATGGCTTGGCTTACTGGATAGCGTCTTATGCCCCTACCAAGCATTGGGGGATTGTTTTGGTGGGTTTTCTAGGGAAAGTATTCGGGCCCATAGGTTTTGTGCAGCAGTGGATGGCAGGCACACTTCCGCTGGTGTTTGGTCTGCACAACATCACAAACGACTTAATTTGGATAATTCCTTTTGGACTGATTTTGTATTATTCCTATAAAAGAGGAGAAATGGTCTTGGGCTAACCCATAAGGCGAAAAAAGCCCTTGCTACTTTTTGCCAGTTTTGGCAAAATCTTCTAGAGTATGAATCAAAGTATCTATCTTGTTTTCTAGCTTCGTAATACGAATTTCTAACTCATCGTTGTTGTCACTGACCATCTCATCTACAAAAATAGCATTGACGATAGACAAGCCAAAGATGCCTCCTGTAACTACGATAAAGATAAAATAAGATTTGATAAAAAACTCAAAAGCCAAAGATTTTGTATTTTGAGACATTTGCTCTGGAATCTCATACCAACCCTCCAAAGTAAACATCTTAAAGATAGAATAATAAGATATTAGTGCGTTTCCAAAATACTCAGGGGCGTAATCTTTAAAAATATAACAGGTAAAGAGTGAAATGATGATATTGTAGAGAAAAAATGCCAACAACACAAATACAGAGGCTTTTAAAGCACGCCCGACTCCACTCATAATGGCTTCTAAATTGGGGACAAATTTTAAGAATCTAAAAAATTTGGCTACTCGTAAAGCCCTCAAAATCAGCAATATCGTCAGGTTGGGTAAGTCAAAGAAAACCAAAAATATAGAAGGTGTAGTCAGCAGCACTATCCCAAAATCTAGGCGGTTCCAGCCCGAATCAATGTAGGTACGCCAGCCCATAATTCTGATTTTCACAAACATCTCTGCACAAAAAAACAGTGTCAGGACCATATCCAGATACTCCATAAAAGGCATAAAATGCAGCAGTTCGTTAAAAGAAAGTAAAAACAAAAGAATAATATTGACTATAATGGCAGCCATAATGACTCCATCGTTCAAGAAGATACGCTGCCAATGTTGGGGCGTTTTTATAAATTTTCGTGTAGGATTCAAGTTGTTTGAGGGTTTGAGCGTTTCTTTTATTTATCAAAAATCAGTGTAAAAGATGATAACATTTACAGGGATAGTCGGGCTACAAAATTAAACATTTTTTTTGGTGCAATACAATCCTGAAAAATCAAAGTGCCGTTCTTTTTTTAATTAATTTTGCCAATCAAAATACATATGATGCAAAAAATTGTCTTGATAGGTGCAGGAAATGTAGCCCAACACCTAGCCCCCGCACTCAGCACACAAGAAGGCTACGAAATAGAAGCCGTATTCTCGCGGCACATTGCCCGTGCAGCAGCGCTTTGCCAAAAACTCCCCCAAAGCACAAAAGCACAAAGCCACCTAGATTTTAACCAAAGCAAGGCAGATTTATTCATCCTTGCGGTTACGGACGATGCCCTTGCCGAAGTAGCACAGCGCCTTATTACCCCTCCCGAAGCACTCATCGTGCATACCTCAGGCACAAGACCTATGTCTGTTCTCTCAGCATTGGCACAGCCCAAGGGGGTATTTTATCCTTTACAGACCTTTAGTGTAGGCAAAAAAGTGGACTTCTCGGAAGTCCCTTTCTGCATAGAAGCAGCACGAAAAACAGATGAGATGAGGCTTGTCAGGCTCGCAAAAAAATTAAGCAAGCGGGTTTATCTTGTGGATTCTGAGCAAAGAAAATCTCTGCACCTTGCGGCTGTATTTGCCAATAACTTTAGCAATCATCTATTTGGCATTGCCGAAGAGATTTTACAAAAAGCAAACCTGTCTTTTGAATTGTTACATCCCTTGCTCAAAGAAACGGCAGAAAAAGCCAGCAACATGAGTCCGACAGAAGCCCAAACGGGCCCTGCACGCCGTCAAGACCAAGAAGTCATCAAAAAACAACTGGATTTACTTCAAGAAAAACCCCATTGGCAAATGCTTTACAAAATGCTTAGTGAGATGATTCAAGAAAAATACAAAGGCTAGAAGAGATTTAAACAAAGTTTTTATCTACACTAAATTTTTCGGGAAAACGACCAACAACCCCTTGATAGAATGCCATAATTTCTTTCATATCTGTCTCAAAATCAGTCGGATAGATAGTCTTTTGGATGCCAGCAATTTTTTTCTTGTAGTCTATATATCCCAAACAAATAGGCACACCTGCACCTTTGGCAGCATGGTAAAAACCCGTCTTCCATTCTTCTCTCTTTGAGCGTGAAGCCTCAGGTGTAAAAACCAAAATAAGCTCTTCGTTTTTCTCAAACAAACCAATCAATGATTCTACCAGACTTTGTCTAGGTGCTCCTAGCACCTTTGGGCGGCGGTCTACAGCGATTCCTCCCAGAGGCTTGGTAATGATGCTATACGGAAAACGCATCCACTCTCTTTTGATGGTAACCCTAATCCTGAGTTTAAAAATAAAAAATGCACACATCATATAGAGGTAATCCCAGTTGCTGGTGTGTGGTGCCGCTACTACCACACAACGCTTGATTTCGGGGGGCAACTGCTTATCTACTTTCCATCCCAACATCCTGAACAATAAAGTTGCAATTAATTTTAACATTTTATTAAAAGTTTTAAGTATTTGATGAAGGCCTTTGCCCCTGTGTTTTTTTGTTAGCCCATCCAAAAACGACCTGAAACAGGGTTTTTAGAATGGGTCTGCCAATTTAGAGATTTATTGCCAATAATTTTGAATGAGTCAAAAATTATCAAAAGAACTTAGCACAACCGAAGCAGGATATTTTGCTTGTTTTTTATAAAAGTGTGCCGCACCCCCAAATCATTTTATCCTTTTTGATGGTTATGAATAAAAATAAAATCAAGAATATGAACAACAAAAAAATGCCTAGCAAAGAAGAACTCAAACAAAAACTCAGCCCTGAAGAATACCACGTAACCCAAGAAAAAGGGACAGAAAGGGCATTTACGGGCAAATATTATCTGCACAAAGATACTGGAATCTATAACTGTGTCTGCTGCGATAGCCCACTATTTACTTCTGAAACCAAATATGAATCAGGCTCAGGCTGGCCCAGTTTTTATGAGCCTGTTTCTAAAGATGCCATCAAAGAAATCTTAGACAAATCTCACGGAATGCTTCGCACTGAGGTAGTCTGTGGCACTTGTGAGGCACACCTTGGGCACGTATTTAATGACGGACCTAAGCCTACGGGTTTGCGTTATTGCCTTAACTCTCTTTCGCTCAAATTTGAAGAAAAAGAGTAAGTGAAGTAGAAAGGGTGCCGGTCGGGGTTTCCCCCAATGAGGGCAAGCCTCATAAATAACTGCTTAAACAGCTAGGTTTATAAACTATTGAAAATCAATGAAATAAATCTAGCTGTATAGTATTTGTACTTCCGGCTACGGAGCCAAAGATTTGGAATCTGACCGACGACTACAATATAAACACATAAAAATAACTAAGTGAATATAATATGAAAGAAATTACACACCTTCATAGCATTGCTGATTTGCATAAATTATTCAATTTAGGAAACAGCTTACACCCATTGGTAGCCGTTTTGGATTTTAGCAGGGTAAGTGAAAAAGTAGAGCAAAACGCCAAAATTACTACTGACTTTTATTCTATTATGTTTAAAAACTATTGTAAAAACAATATCAAGTACGGCAGAAAAACAATAGATTTTCAAGAGGGTAATTTGATTTGTATTGCTCCTAACCAAGCCGTTGAAATTGACAATGAGATTGAACACAAAGAAAACATGCTGGGTTGGGGCTTATTCTTTCATCCTGATTTGGTTAGAGCAAGCTCTTTAAATGATAAAATAAAAGACTACACTTTCTTCAATTATGAAGTATCGGAGGCACTTCACCTCTCAGACAAAGAGAAAGCCATATTGTATGAATGTATTCAAAAAATTCAAACAGAACTGCAAGAGAATATTGATGTGCATAGCCAAGGCATCATTGTCTCTACAATAGAATTGTTGTTGAACTATTGTACAAGGTTTTACGGCAGGCAAATGATTACAAGAAGCCTGACCAACAAAACAATCATTGCCCAGATAGAAAATATTTTGACTGAATACTTTGCCCAAGCTAAATTAAAAGAAAAAGGATTGCCAACTGTCAAATATTTAGCAGACAATATCAATTTATCCCCTAGTTATTTGAGTGATCTCTTAAAAAAAGAAACAGGCAAAAATGCCCAAGAGCATATTCATTTTTATCTTATTGAAGAAGCCAAAACTTATCTCATCAATACCCATAAAAACATCAATGAAATAGCCTATCATCTAGGCTTTGAATATCCTCAATACTTTAACAAACTCTTCAAACGAAAGACGGGCAAAACACCCATGGAATACAGAAACCTGTATTGAAAAAAGATGGGGACTGTAAGCATCAATATACAAGACAGGGTATTCTTTGGTTCTCATAGTGTGTTTGGTCTGCCTAATTGCTTAAATTAATTGTTAGCTTTAAATTATGGTATTGTGCAACAAAAGATCTCAATCCTTCAACTAGGCTATATGCCATACAGGCTATAAATCTATTAGATTGAAAGTATGATTTTGGCAAGAAAAGTGAATAAGATTGTTGAATAGTGGTATTTTTATTTTTTGAAAATCCTAAAATTGCAAACATGCCTTTTGATTCTCTCAAACATCATTCTCCATACAAGGCTCAAAACGTGCAAATTTCTGTCGAGGAAGCATGGAAAAATGAACTCTTACGCCTTCGCAAGATATACACAGAAAGAGGTTCGTTGCTAGCAATGCTGCTTTTTCCTGTGATTATACTGGCAGATTATCTTTACAAGATGTCAGAGGACGGCTATTTAGAGTGGTTTATTGTCCGTCTTGCTCCTTCAGTACTTATTTTGATTAGTTTTTTGCTCTTGCGCCGAGTGAATACCCAATGGAAGTATGATGTGTTGTTGTTTATCACAGTAGGTAGTTTGTTTACTTCCATTGCTTATAAAATCAGCCCACAGCAGATGTGGACATCCTTCTTGTCTGCCAATATTATTTTGGTAATTGCGATGAGTGCTTTGGTAGTAGCAAGGGGAGGATTGGTATATTTATTATTTGCTTATTTATTTTTAATCAATCTTTTTTTAAACCTCTACCAGCACAAAGATGAAACTTTTGTCCAGTTTATGTCCAATTATGGTGTTTCTCTTTTGGGTTTGGGTGCTATTTTTATCTTTGTGGTGGAGGCACGTTTTAACATCTTGAAGCGAAATTTCAGCAATACTTTCGCTTTGCAAAGCTATTTAGAGATACTCGAAGAACAGAAACGTGAGATAGAACGCAAGAATGAGAACATCACCGCAAGCATCAGTTATGCACAACGTATCCAAGCCAATATACTTCCTCAAGAAGAAGAAATCAGCACTTGCTTTAACGATTATTTTATTTTGTTCAAACCCAGAGATATAGTTTCGGGTGATTTCTACTGGTTTGCAGCCCTACAGCCTTCAAAGCATGCCTTTGAAAAAATATCTCTTACAGAAGGGCTTAATGAAGCCTTTAGCCCACCCAAGCACGAAAAAATCATCTGGATTGTAGCAGATTGCACAGGGCATGGTGTGCCAGGGGCTTTGATGAGTATGTTGGGGCATGAACTTCTTAATGAGATTATCTTTCATCAACACATCACCGCACCCGACCAAATTTTGAAGCACCTCCACGAAGGAATTTACAAAACCCTCAAACAAAAAGACAACCGAAGCCAAGATGGTATGGATATAAGCATTTTGATTATTGACAAAGAAGCAAAAGAAATACAATTTGCAGCAGCCAAGCATACCCTCGTCTATATCAAAAATGGCGAATACTACGACATCAGAGGAGACAAACACTCAATTGGAGGTGATTTAATAAGCAAAGAAAAACATTTTACTTGCCATACCCTAGCCATTGAAAAAGCTACTGAATATACCTTTTATATGTTTTCGGATGGCTACCAAGATCAGTTTGGAGGCAAAAAAAATAAAAAATTTATGTCAAAGCATTTCAAACAACTCTTACACGAGATTCATCAGCAACCTCTGGCACACCAAAAAGAATACCTCCATGAAGTATTCGAGAATTGGCAACAGGCAGCACAGCAAGTCCAAACTGATGATGTACTCGTGCTAGGCGTGAAAGTAAAGGCTTAGAAAGTAATTCAGAATAATTCCAACCTCCGTGGTTCGTGTCTTCACAAAGCATGAACCTTTTAAAGCATCTATAAAAAAACCCTCAATCATAACTAAGAAGGGCAAAAAAATAAACCCTTCAAGCTTTTGCTTAAAGGGTTTAATAAAAAATGTGAACCTGAAGGGATTACGCAAGCTCCTTATTATCAGATACTTATATCCTAAAAGTCATTTTGTGACTAGTTTTGTGACTATCTAGCGGCTTATAATTGAGGATTTTGGGGAGAATAAGCTCCAAACTGGTTTATTCGGAGTGTGAAGCAGGATTTTGGATAAAAACAAAACCTTATCAGTATATTTACAAGGTTTTAATTTGAAATACTCACCAAAAATCTATCAAACAATGGGAGAAATACCTGTTTATCAAGCTATTGAATTAAAAAAAGTATTACAAGAAGGTGGGAGTACAAAACCTTGGTTAGTGGAGGTACTTATAGAGGAAAGAACAGAACCTTTTGTAGTGAAGATGTTCAAAAAGGAATCACTAGACCAATACAATGCTTTTGCAAATGAAGTTTTAGCTCATGAGCTTGCCCTTGAACTTGACTTGAATGTGCCTGATAAAGCATTTATAAAAATAGATGATAATTTTATAGATACCTTGCCTACAGAGCAGAAAAAACTCATAACAGAAGGTTTCTATGATGATAGAGTAAAATTTGCAACTAAATACATTGAGAAAAGCACTATTTATTCCCCAGAGATAAATAAGAAAGCACTTGATATATATGATATAGAAAGCATCTATGCTTTTGATAATTTGATTTGTAATGGCGATAGAAGAATAAAAAAGCCTAACCTACTACTCAAAGAAAAAGATTACTTCTTGATAGACCACGAACTTAGTTTTAATGGAATCAGTGAAACATATATCAAATCAATTAAAAATCAGCAATTTCACTATCCTCATGAGAAACACGTGTTTTATAGTTATTTAAAGAAACAAAAAAATAAGAATAATTTTTTTGATACTTTTACAGAAAACTTCAAATATTTGGATGTTGATTGTTTAGATGATTCAATACAACAATTAAACACTCATAGACATTATGTGAGGGAATCAGACTTTTATAAAACATATTTACGTTTTATAAGAGAGAATCTAACTTTATTTGTTAAGCTATTAAAAGCACAACTGTCATGAATGATTACTTTGCTTATACAATCCTTAGGTACAAACACTCTCAAATTTTGGGAGAAGTAATGAATGTTGGCTTATTGGTAATATTTGCTAATGAAGTAAGATTTATTTATCCCTCTCAGCTCAAAAGACTTAGAGAGTTTTATTCAGATGTAGAA
>JAABSX010000067.1 GCA_011390205.1 Microscillaceae bacterium
TTGGCATTCTCTAGGGTGTGTGCAGGGGGAAGTGAGCGGTATTCAAAGCCCATTCGGGCCACGAGTAGCCTTGCGAAGGGGTTATCTTTGAGGGCTATGCCTGCCACGTGCGTACCATGTGAGTAATTTCCATAAAAACTCAATTCCTCTTGAAATACTTGTGCCTCTTCGGGCTTAAGTCCTGAAATGGTTTTCCTTACTTCTTGTACTTCGGGGCTTTCTATGGCTGCTTGCAAATCCATGAAACCTTTGTTAAGCAACTGCAATCTTTTTACATCAGTTTTGATTTTTCCTGCTGGATTTTCTAGCAATAGCCCATCATTTTTAAAATTGATAAGGCTATAACCTACGCCATTTTTGCCTTTTTTATCTGTGTAAAGGGCTTCTTTTGGAAATACCGAAACATCAGTGCCACTGTCCCAGATAGCCACTAGCACCTCAGTACCTTTATCATCTTGGGTCAGTACCACATCACGTTCTGTCCAGATGTCTTTTTTGCTGACTGTAGATTTATTTTTTTCATAAAGGGCATCTAGAGTTTTAAGCATTTCGGGTACTAAGGAAGCTCTTTTATCAAGAGTGATGCGAATCCCAATAAAATTCATGACGATTCCCTCTGGAACTATCCCTTTGTTGTTATCCATAAAGGGTTGAATTTGAGCATCAAGGCTAGAAGTGATTAGATTGGGGTTGAAAAGGCTCAGTTGACCTCTATTTTGGGCTACGATTTCTTTGACCTCTTGGTAAGGAATTGCGCCCCAGAGGGTGGCATATTCTTCTGCAAAGGCTTTCAAGAAAGCCTCGCTTTTGGTATCTTTTACCTTTTTGGCAGCGGCAATATGCGCCCTCATAGAAAGCGCAGTAGTGAGTCTTTCTGATTGCTTATCAGTGAGTTCTTCTATGAGTGGGATAAATGACAGTGCTTTATCATAGTTGTTTTTGAAGAAGTAAGCCAACATTAAGGTTTCATAATAGCCTTTTAGGGTGGATTTGTCTTGAATCTCAAATTTATTCAAATCCTCTTCTAAATTTTTAATCAAGGCATCATTCAAGCTATTCAGCTGGGCATAGTCTTCTACTATCTCAGTAGCCTTACCTTTAAGTGTGATGGAGCGGCGTGGCAGGTCATCGGCTTTGGTGATGATGGTTTTTTGAGCCAATAAGGAAGCACTCCCTAATCCGAACAAAAAACAAAGGATTAAAGGGAAAATAAGTACAATGGATTTCAGGTTTTTTTTCATGGTTACAATAGTTTGGAAACACATTATTCATTGATTAACTAATGCAAACTTCCAAAATATCTCCCCAAAAATGCCTGAAGAAAAAACTAAATAAACCTTAAAGAAAACTTAAAATTTTCAGAGTTTTTCAGTGCGCTGCTTTTCTATCTTCATCATCAAAGAACAAAATGATATACCTTGCTTTTTGGTAAAACTTTGACATTTTTTGCTTTATGACTATATTGCCCAATATTTGATAAACATTCATTATAAAAACACTAAATCATACTAAAAAGCAATTATTGGTTCTATGAAAAGATATATTTGTGTACACGGTCATTTTTATCAACCACCTCGTGAGAATCCTTGGCTCGAGGAAATCGAGTTACAAGAATCCGCCGAGCCATTCCATGATTGGAATGAGCGAATCAATTCAGAATGTTATTACCCCAATGCGGTTTCAAGAGTACTAGACAGCAACGGGCGAATTATAGATATTCTCAATAACTATCAGAAAATCAGCTTTAATTTTGGGCCTACACTCCTCTCTTGGATGAAAGAGTATGCCCCCAATACCTACCAAGGAATCTTGGAGGGAGACAAGCAAAGCCAAAAATATTTTAATGGACATGGCTCGGCACTTGCGCAGGTGTATAACCACATTATCATGCCCCTTGCTACACGGCGTGATAAAGAAACACAGGTCATCTGGGGCTTAGAAGATTTTAAAAATAGATTTGGACGTGAGGCAGAAGGAATCTGGCTGGCAGAAACCGCCGTAGATATCGAGACACTCGAGGTGCTAGCAGAGCATCACCTCAAATTTACCATTCTTGCACCCCGCCAAGCAAAGCGTTTTCGTAAAATTGGTGCTCAAGAGTGGCAAGAAGGCATCAACACACGAAGACCCTACCGCTGCAAACTCCCCTCTGGAAAGCAGATTACCTTATTCTTTTATGATGGCGAAGTCTCTCAGGCAGTTGCTTTTAAAGGCTTGTTAGAGGATGGCAAAAGACTTGCGGAGCATCTTCTGGGAGCTTTTACGGATGATTATAGCGAGCCACAGCTCGTAAATATTGCTACTGACGGAGAAAGCTACGGACACCACCACCGCTACGGAGATATGGCACTGGCATACGGGCTGAAGCACATCGAGGATACAGAATATGCCCAACTGACCAATTATAGCGAGTATCTCAGCCTTTTCCCACCTGAATATGAAGCGGAAATTCATGAAAATAGCTCGTGGAGCTGCGTGCATGGCATCGAGCGGTGGAGGAGTAACTGCGGCTGCAATACAGGGGGCAGGGGTGACTGGAATCAAAATTGGAGAGCTCCTCTACGTGAAGCACTTAACTGGCTCAAAGCAAGATTGGATACAATCTATGAAGAAGAGATGGGCTTGTTTGCAGAGGATGTCTGGGGGCTAAGAAATAAACACATTCATATTTTGCTAGATCGTGACACAGAAAATGTAAAGCGAATATTGGAACAATTTGTCAAGACAGAACTTACCTCTCGCAAGCGGACACAGGTCATGCGCCTGCTAGAGATGCAGCGGCAAAGTTTGCTGATGTTTACGAGTTGTGCTTGGTTTTTTGACGAAATTTCAGGCATAGAGACCGTTCAGATTCTCCAATATGCCAATAGAGCTATTCAGCTTGGAGAGCAGCTCACAGGGCAGACCATAGAGTCCGAGTTTATTAATCTGCTCAGAAAAGCACAAAGTAACCTTCCACAGCATAAAAATGGAGGAGAAATCTATTGTAAATTCTCTACACCTGCACGTGTAAATCTTAACAAGGTAGGGACACACTATGCCATCGCTTCTCTCTTTGCAGAAGACCCCAGCAAAATGGATGTGCTTAACTTTGATACCGAAAATCAATATTTTGAAAGACAAGAAGCTGGACTTCAAAAACTCGCTATTGGGCGTACTACGGTGATTTCTAAAATCACACTTTCTGAAAAATATTTTAGCTTTGCAGTGCTTTATTTGGGGCAGCACCAGATTATAGGCAGCTCATCTAACCAACTTTCACAGGTTGATTTCTTTGAAATGGCAGAAAAAATCAGGCAGGCTTTTAATAAAAGTAATATCTCTGATGTATTGCAAGTGATGCAAGTGTATTTTGCCTCTAAAAACTTTTCTATCTGGGAGCTTTTCAAAGATGAAAAAATAAAAGTACTCAAAAAGATACTTGATAATAACTTAGAACAAGCCCAAAATGCATACAGAGACATCTATGATCAGAGCTACCCCTTGATGAATGTAATGCAGTCGGCAGGGCTTAAAATCCCCGTAACCCTGCGTCAAAATCTTAATATGGTCATCAACAATGAAATTATTACTTTTTTTGAAGAGAAAAACTTACAGCCTAAAAAGCTGCACGGACTCGTCAAAGAAGTCAATAAATGGGATATTGAGCTTAACAAAGAACGCATCGAGCATACTGCCGCATTGCGTCTTAGAGAGTGGGTAGAAGATTATCTTGTGCATGCTCAAAATGAAAAAAAACAGCGTTATATCATAGAGACCATCGCTCATTTACATAGCCTAGAGATATACCCTGATTGGAATGAAATTCAGAACCTTATCTTCAAGGCAAGCAAAACTTTAATTGAGCAGTGGTTTGGTGATGCCGAAAACAATGAGGCATCTTATTTACTCTTAAATGGCTTTTTGAAGCTCTCTGAGCTAGTCAATCTCAAGCTTCGCTTGCCTAAAACACCAGAGATGTTAAAATAATTTTATTTTAAACTCAAAAAGTACATCTTGGAAGCACCCAAATATTCTAAGGTGTACTCACTACTAAGCATCTTTTTTATGCTGAAATACGTGTGTATCTTGGTAGTATATTATTGAAGCAAACATAGATTTAAAGCCTTATGGACAATAGTTTCCCTTACTTGATTATCTTTATTGTGATGTTTCATTTTGTGGTAGGCATAGGGTATTTGCTTTACAAAATCACGAGAAAAAATCCTCGAAAATCCTCGAAAGAAGGTGATTTTTTACATAGAGAGTAACATCTTTAAAGACCTATTATAAACTAATACGGCTTAAAAAACGTATATCAGCTACAACACCAAAAACAATAAGATTATGGCTTTTTACTCCATTTTTAAAAACTCAACACGTCAGACTTTACAAAAAATAGATGTGCTTAAGCTTCAACCCAATGATGTTTGCTATTACGAGAAGTTTAAAGAACCCTTTACAGTTACTGAAGTAGCTACTACAGGAAGAGGCGTTTTTTATGTAGAAATAGCCCATTCTAAAACCAAAAGAACCTTTGTGTTTACAGATTTTTACCCTGTGTTGGTATTTGATGATACTTTTCGGATAAGACACTGATTTCTTTGCTATAAATCTTGAGGCATTAAGACTCAAACTTTGTTTATTACTTTGCTTTTCTGTAATTTGGTGCCAAAGCAAAAACAAGATTGGCAAAAAGATATGTTAAGAAAAGAAAGGTACAAGAAGCTCATTGTTCATTTCAAAGAAAATCTCCCTGAACCCGAAACCGAACTACAATACAAATCACCCTTTGAACTCCTAGTGGCAGTCATCCTGAGTGCTCAATGTACCGACAAAAGAGTCAATATGGTAACTCCTGCTTTGTTTGAGGCTTACCCTAGCCCCAAACATCTGGCGGAGAGTAATTTTGAGGAGCTTTTCCCACTCATCAGAAGCATCTCATATCCTAATAACAAGACGAAACACCTGCTCGGCACTGGCAAAATGCTGGTAGAAGAGTTTGATTCTAAAATTCCTGATACTGTAGAAAACCTCCAGAAATTACCTGGGGTAGGGCGTAAGACTGCCAATGTCATCGCTTCGGTGATTTACAAACAACCTACCATGGCGGTAGATACACACGTGTTTAGGGTCTCTAAAAGGCTCGGATTGGTCAATCAAAATCTCAAAACACCCTTAGAAGTAGAAAAAACACTCGTTCGTTATTTTCCCGAAGAGGTCATCCCTGATGCACATCATTGGCTTATCTTGCATGGGCGCTATGTCTGCATTGCTCGAAATCCTAAATGTACCGAATGTGAGATTAAGCAGCTTTGCAGGCATTATGAAATGAAAGTAATGCCCAGAATAGAAAACTCGGAGGCCAAACCATGAAAAAGTACCTATTTGTAAAATCCAATGATATGATGAAATACAGCCTTTGCAATATGTTGCTTTTTTTTGCCACCATCTACAGCACACAAGCCCAATCAAGCAACTGCACCCGTGAGGAGTTTGCTAAAGTAGCCAATGTCTCCGTATGGGACTGGAGCGAAAGTAAATCTTTCTACGGATTCGTCTCCAAAATGGCAATAGATGCTGACGGATCGCCCCGTGCATATCATCCCCAAAACAAAGGGCTGGACAATTTAGCCTATGCAGGAAGTGAGGGAAACTGGTGGGCATTGGTAACAGACAATGGGCAGAAAGACGGAAATCCGCTTATACAAGGCAAAGGTGACCCTTATCCTGGCTACTATATCTCTACTACTTCACTCAATGACCGTAGATATGCCCTTGAAAACCCTAGACGTTATGTAGATTCAGAGAAGATTCCTTATTTTGTGTTGCCCCCAGAGATTATCGATATCACAGGCACAGAGTTAGGAGATATTGCTTATGTCTATAATCAAAAGACAGGGAAAGGCTGTTTTGCTATTTTTGCAGATACGGGTCCTCAAAACAAAATAGGAGAGGGGTCTATGTATTTGGCGGCACAGCTTGGCATCCCTAATGACCCTCGCTCAGGAGGGCAAGATGAAGGCATACTTTACTTGGTCTTTCCGTTTTCAGGAAATAGGCAACCTAGGAGTATCGAGGAAATAAATAAAATAGGAGCAAATCTGATGGAGAAAGCTGGTGCTTTTGCTTTTGTAGAGGCTTGTTTGAAAAAATAGGATATTCCTCAAAAGAAATACTTGGCGTAGATTTATTCTAAGATACTGATAAGCAGTGTTTTAAGCCATTTTTTAACTTGTTTGTATTTATTTAATACTTAATTTGACTACTAGAGCCGTGATGTCATCTTTTTGCTTGTTGATTTGGAGGTAACTGTCCATCTCTTCCTGCAGCTTTTCTTTTTGCTGAGGAGTAGCGAGAGAGAGCATCCCTTGCAATGTTTCTTTCAGACGAGGGTAGCCATATATTTTTTGTTCTTCGTCTGGTTGCCTTATAAAACCATCCGTAAAGAGGTAAATGGCATCGTCTTTTTTGAGCTGTATGCTATGGTTACGAAATTTTCTGGCTTCTTTGCTGCTTCCACCTATAGATTCATCATCTGCCGCAATCTCTAAAACACTCCATCCGCTGCTGTAGAGCAAAGGAATCTTAGCACCTGCATAGGTTATGTTTTTGTAGTGCTCTTCGGTATCTTCTATACAGCAGAGTGCTATATCTACACTGTCTTGGTTGCGTTGCTGGTCTTGTCTGAGTGCCAGACGTAGTTTGGTATGAAAAGCTTCTAATATCTCTGCGGGGCTTTCTATTTTTTTAAGATTGAGGATTTCGTCCAAGATATTGATGCTAATCGTGGACATAAATGCCCCTGCCACTCCCTTGCCTGTGCAATCTGCTACGGCTATAAAACGCTTTCCTTTTAACTCTCTAAACCAATAAAAATCTCCTGATACATTGTATTGAGGCTTAAAGATCACAAAATACTTGTCAAAATGCAGGTCTAAATCTTGGTCGGGCAAGATGGCTTTTTGGATATTTTTGGCATAAATCACACTGGAAGTAATCTGTTCATTTTTTCGGCTGATTTCTTGGTAAGCCCTTTCTAGTGCCTCTTTTTGCCCCTGTATGTTGTTTTTTTGAATCTCTATTTCTCCTTTTTGCTTTGCCAAGAGCTGGTAAGCACCTCTTTTTTGGCGGCTGGCTCGGATGATAAACAGAAGCGCCACGATGATGATGACTGCCACAGCGATGAGTGCATTTCTGATGAGGTTTTGTCTTCTAATTTCCACCTCTTTGATTTCTAACTGGTATCCATATTCTAGGCTGGCAGTCCTTTTGTTGTTTTCTTCATTAAAGAGTGAATCCTTAATAGATATAAAAGACCCCAGTGCCTCAAAAGCTGCGTCAAAATCACCCAAGGCACGGTTGCAATCAGCCAAGCCTTTGTAAGCATTTTTAATTTCTATTTTGCTATTGATTTTTTTAGAAATTTTAAGAGCTTCTTCAAATTTAAGCTTGGCTTCCTCAAGTTTTTCTTGCTTTAAAAAAATAAGTGCTAAGTTATTGAGATTGGTAGCAATCAAAAGTTGGTCATTAAAAGATTTCCCTATTTTAAGAGAACGCTCTAAGTAATCTAGAGATTTCTTGAAGTCTCCTCTCTCGAGGTAAATCTTCCCCATGTTATTTAGGCTTGTGGCAAGCCCTTGAGTATCATTTAGGCTTTCTCTGAGTTTGATACTTTTGAGGTAAGTTTCCTCTGCTTTTTTAAGCTCTCCTTGTTTGAGATAAATTCCTCCTATGTCATTAAGGCTAAAAGCGACCCCTCTTTTGTCATTGATTTTTTCTTTGATTTTGAGAGATTTCTCAAAGTATTGAATGGCTTTTTTGTAGTCTTCTTTGTCAAAAAAGACCAAACCGATATTGCTATAATTATTGGCTATTCCTTGGGAGTAGTTTTCTTTTTGGCAGATGGTAAGAGATTTAAAATGGCTGTCTAAAGCACGGGAGTAGTTGCCCTGTATCCGATAGACGATGCCTGAGATATTAAGGCTCAGGGCTTTGCCCACATTGTATCCGATTTTTTCGGCAAGGCTTTCGGCTTCATTGGCATATTTCATACTGGCATCATAAGAGTGAAAGATATACTCAAAAGCCAGTTCGTTCATAGCCTCTACCTTTTGCTCATTGTTAGGCAGCTCTTTGATGAGCTGCTGTAGGCTATCCATACGCTTACTTTGTGCATATACTGTGATACCACAAAAATTAACGACCAACAATACAAAAAGTAAGATGTATCTCATATGAGAATATTTTTTTCTTGTTTTATAACTATTCTGACAACAAATATAAACTTTACTGTACAACTATTTCGCCATTGTGTAAGGTTTTTTTGAAAAAAAGTTTTCACATTTTATACCAACATTATTTCTTTGACTTTGTGGAGGCAAACACATTTTTTTGCAGGCTTTTACCTATTTTTGGGTCAAAAAATAAACCCATGAAGTATTTTAATTTAATTTTTGTGCTTGTTTTCTTCGCTTGCTCTAGCAGCTCGGAGGCATTTTTAGAAAAAGGAAAATCTCTTTTGGAAGAGCAAAAATATGAAGTAGCATTGGAATTTTTAGAAAAAGCAATACGCAAAGACCCCAAAAATGCAGAGACTTACAATGTGCGTGGCGTAGCTTACTTTAACCTTCAGAAGTACCCTGAGGCTGTTTCTGATTACGGCAAAGCCATTCAGCTAGATAGCCTAGATTATAAGCCCTACCTCAATAGAGGGCTTGCCAAGGTAGCACTTCAAAACTGGAGTGAAGCCAAAGAAGATTTTACAAAAGCCATACAATTACAAGCCAATGAATTTGATTTGTATTTGAATAGGGGCAGGGTAAACTTTGAATTGCAGGATTTTGAGGCTTCAAAGGCTGATTTTGAAAAAGCCATTGCTCTAGCTCCCCAATCTTTGGAGGCGTATTTTGGACGGGGAAATGCACTTTTTAGCCTTCAAAAATATCCAGAATCTGTTGCAGACTTTCAGCAAGCAATCAAACTAGACCCAAAATCTGCCAAATCATTTTATGCCCTCGGAGTGGCAGAGCTTAAGACAGAGGCAAAAGAATCTGCATGCTTGCACCTGAAGAGGGCTGAACAGCTAAAACACCCTCAAGCAAAGGATGTAGTACAGCAGATTTGTAATCAATAAACACTGCTGATGAAGTCTAGGTATTTTATTTGATTTCAGAATGACTCAGCTAGATATTTTACGCTTAGATTTGCTGCTTCTCAAAAAAGTGCCACATCTAAGCGTTACAAACCATAAGGAAGTCAAGTCAATTAAGAAGCCATTTCTGGTAAGCTAGTTTGTGCAGCCTTTTATCTCTTCGGGGTGTTTTTTTGTAAAAACTCAGAAGATGCTACCAGTATAATTACATTTTTTAGCCATTCATTCTGCCATAAATTACCACAGGAATAATGGTAAAAAACATCATCAGTCCATACGTAGCTCCAGGCAAAGCCATAGAAGCATTTTCTAAAATACCCAGTGCGATTGCGATTGCCAAAGCCCCATTTTGAATGCCTGTCTCAATAGAAATGGTAAGACTCTGCCTAAATTCTATTTTTAAAAATCTCGCAATCAAAAAACCAATTAAAACCATGGATACATTTAAAATAAACAAAGGCAAGCCAATTAAAACCAGAGATTTTAAGAGGTTCTCTGTATCTTGAGCTACTGCCACGATGACCACCAGCACAAAAAACACCATAGAAATGATATTGACTGCCCCGATGACACGCTCGGCAAAGCGAGGAAATCTACCTTTGATGAGCATGCCGATAGAAACGGGCAGAATCGTGATTGCCGTTATTTTGAGGATGGTAGTCACAAAAGGGATGGCAATCATCTTGGCTTCTCCCATAAAATACTCCATTGAGAAGCCCAGCAAAATAGGAATGGTAAAAACAGTGATGATGCTACTAAATGCGGTCAGTGTGATGGAAAGAGCCAAATCAGCCTTCGCCAAGTGCGTAATCAGGTTAGAGGTAGCCCCTCCAGGGCAGAGTGCTACCAGCATCAGCCCTACTGCAAACTCAGGACTGAGCGAGAAGCCCCAAGCCAATCCGAAACCTACCAAGGGCAATAGGATTAACTGACTAAACAAGCCCACTAAAGCCGCTTTTGGGTAGGTAAAAACACGGCTAAAGTCAGCCAATCTGAGTGTAAGCCCCATGCCCAACATAATGACAAACAAGGCAAGAGGTAAAAACACGGTATTGAATACATTTTCGTTCACGATAATCTAAGTTTTGTGGATAGAGCCTAAACCACAAATAAAAGCACAAAAAAAGACTTTCCAAGCACAAAACCTAGAAAGCCTTTTTATTTATTTTTAATGAAGATGCCTATAAACTCAAAGCCAAGGTGGTTTTGCTCGTCTTGGCTTGTGTGCCGCTTGTGTTATAAGCAAGGGGAGAGAAATTCTTGTTGTTAAATTTGCAAGCAAGGTTTTTAGATGCAAAAAATTTAGAAATAGACTGTGATTTTAAGAAGCCAAGGTTGTTTTCTTGTGCTTGGCTGGGTTCGTTTTCTACTTCTATACTTACATTGCCTTGCTGCAAGATAATCTGAGTGATTTTTTGCATTGCTTGTTGCCCTCTTTGGCTGAGGCTAAAATCTTGTTGGTTGGCAAACATCATGTCATCATTGAGCACCACATATACTTGGTTATTGAGCACCCTGATTTGTATTTCGTCTGCACTAAATCCCGTCAGGGCATCTGCCATTCTATTCTGAAAGGCATAGAGTTTATTGACATCTATGGGGCTGCTAGAGGCGGGTTTTTGGTCGGGGAGATTGCCTAGGAGGCTGCTGTTGGTTTTGTTTACAGAGTTAGGGCCTTCAGAGGTTTTGGCTTCGCTTCCTGTGAGTGTTTGGGTGTTTTGTGTTGTATTTGGGTTTTGATTGGGGTAGTAGTTATTGATTTCTATTTGTTGTGGAGAGTTGGGGTTTTGGGTATTCTGAGTATTCTGGGCATTTTGGAGTTTTTGGCGGTTGTAATTGGCTTCCATAGCACTCACTTCTTTGAGCTGAGCGTGTTCGTTTTGTAGTCTGTCATACTCTGCTTGGAGTTGGTTTAGGGCAAGCGTGTGGTTATTTTGCTGTGTGGTGATTTCTCTGAGCAAGTCAGTATTTTGCTTTCTGACCGTAAAAAGTTCATCTTCAAGCCTTTTATTTTGTACTTCAAGCCTAGAAGATTGATTTTCTTGCCCTCTTGTAGAGATGGTAGCTTCTTGGTAATCAGCTTCTAAGGCTTTGTACTTTTTGGCTGATACACAGGCAAAAGAAAAAGAGAGGAGGAGGAGAAACAAGGATATATTTTTCATAGAATACTTTTTTATGAATCATTCTGTTTTGAACGCTTCGGAGCTGTTAATTCTTTTAGTGTAGAAAATGATTCGCAAAATTAGTACCGCAAAATCGGTGCTTTTCGCTTTTTTAGATTGTCTGAGGGGTATTTTTTCTGATTTTTTTTAAATTATTTTGTGTTGCTGCAACCTAGACGGCTTTTAAAGCATCTAATGTGTAGATAAATACCATATATACCATGAAAAACTTATTCATTTTTATTTTATGTCTAGGCTACTTTGTACATGTATCTGCGCCTTTGCAGGCCCAGATGAGAGCAGTCAGGGCTCTTCCTTCTTTCAGTGCCGTAAAGATTCAAGGAGAATTTTTAGTGGAGCTTATCCCTGGTACTTCAGAGAAAATAGAGATATCATCTACAAAGATTGACCCCGAAAAAATCATTGCCAAACTGAATAAACAAGGAGAACTTGTCATCAGGCTAGAAAGAAACAATCTTTACCAAAGCATCAAACACCTCAGTACGGATGTCTTTTGGGAAGGTGTAGGAGTCATTAAGTTAAGAATCACCTATCAAAGGCTCAGGAGTATTGCCCGCAGTGGCTCGGGCTGGGCAAAGGTAAGTCAGCCCCTTGTAAGTGCACATTTTTCTATCAGAAATAGCGGTTCAGGAGATGTGTATGTTACTGCATTTAGTGGTAAATATTTAGAGGCAAGTAGCTCAGGCTCAGGCAAAATCATCGTGGCAAAAGGCACTACCGAAAGACAAGAATTGAGCGTCAGTGGCTCAGGCAAAATAGACAACCTCGGCCTAGCAAGCCTACACACAGAATGTAGTGTCTCGGGTTCTGGGCAGGTCTTTGTGCGTGTGAGTGAGCGTTTGGAAGCAAGCGTAAGCGGTACGGGGCAGGTTCGTTATCTGGGCAAGCCCGCAAATTTGGAGCAAAGTATCTCAGGTTCAGGCTCGGTGGAGCCTCAATGATGATACTGCTATACAAAAGACTTATCAGATAGGATTTCAGGATTGACAAGATTTGTAACTTGTCTGATTTCTATACAAGTTATCCCTAAACTGCCACAAAAATTATTCTATGTGTCTTATGGTTCTATGTGGTTTTTTATTTTGTATAGTAGTATGCTCAATGATTTATTTTTTTGGGTAATTAGGAGGATAATATGTAATTTGGGCGGCGAATTTGGTTTCTATTCAAATACATTTTCTCTTAATTACCCAAATCTACCTTGAGTTCTTTTACAAAATCTACACACGCATTTAGAAGTAAAAATCTGCTGACCAGTTTTGTCGTTTTGGGCTTGGCACTGTCATTACTTCCCTTTTTTCTTTTTACTTTTTTCGCACATCCTTATGATGATGATTTTAATTTTGCCAACCAATCTAGGGCAGGGTTTATTCATTTTTTCAATGGATTTTATACCCACATGACAGGGCGGTATGTAGTGATTTTCACATCTTACTGGCTCAATCCTCTTCGCTGGGGCTATGAGTATGGAAGCTTGGGAGTAAAGATTTTCCCCTTTGTTTTTTTGGTATGTTTTGCATTTGCCATTTATCAAGTAATCAGGGTTTCTTTTTCTTATTTGTCTAGGGTATATGCTGTTTTTTTGGCTTTGAGTATGGAGGTATTCTTTTTAAATAGTCTTGCAGGTATCAATGAATGGGTGTACTGGTTTATCGGGGCGAATGCCTATTTTTTACCTATGTTGATTTTATTGGCTTGCTATGTTTATCTTATTAAATACTTACAAAAGGGGCATCTTTCTGTATCAGAAGCCCTGCTGCTGCACTTTTTGAATTTTGCAGTGATGGGTACACACGAAATCATCGCAGTATTTCATGGAGCTGTCTTGTGTTTTTTGGCAATACATATTCACTTGAATAAATCCAAGTGGCGTATTTCAGTCTTTTACTTGCTTTTGGGTGCTTTTTTGGGCTTGATGGTCTTGGTGCTGGCACCTGGCAACTACACTCGCTGGCTGGATATAGACCAACGCTTTGCAGGAGAAGTCGGGCGGTTTTCTAACAAAGGAGTCTTAAAAGTAATGATTTTAGGGGTTTATTTTGGCGTTTCGGGGATGGGTAACTGGCTCAACAATGCAAGTTTCTGGATACTGACATTGCTTCTTTTACCTTTGATGCAAAGCTTGGTGCTTCGTCTTGGTTTAAAAAACAGCAGGTTTATTCATCCTCTTTTTCATTTATTTTTATTGTTTTTGATGTTTATTTTTCTCCATATTTTTGTGCTTCGCACTAATTTTTATGGAACAGTAAGGGTAGAAGCCCTTTTACAGTTTTTATTTTATCTGGGCATTTGGGCTAATCTGCAGCTTTGCATGTGTTTTTATGCCGAAAAAATAGAAAAATTCAATGCACAAATAAAAGAAGTGAGTAGCAAAACTGCTTTTTCTTTGGGGTTAATCTGTCTGTTTCTTGTCTTATCTATCACACCTTCTAGTCAGAATATCAACAATGCATACTATGAAATAGCATTTGTACTACCTCACTATCAGGCATTTATACATCAAAGGTTTGAGATACTCAAAGAGGCACGGGGCAAATCAAGTGCCGTCATCAAGCGAATGCCTCCTCAGATACAGTCAAAATTTTTGCTGGTAAAAGATTATCAAGCTCCTTCATCTGCTTACATAAGCCGCACTGAGCAATATTTCAGGATTAAAAAAATCCAGCTCATTGACCCATAAAAAAATGGCTCATACCTAGTGCCCCTTACCTACTCAATCGTTTACTGCCACAACCTACGACCAGAATGATGGTCTTTTTTGGCATACAGATTCTAGTTACGAACTACTGAGGTGATATATTACAAATAAACCATTGATAATCAAGATATTACTTAGAATAACTGTAGGCCATTACTGCACTGCACACCTTTTTCTCAGCAATCGAAAAATTCTACTTTTCAAACTTTGAAAGGCAGAATTGTTATCTTTTTGTTATATGTGTGGATAGAATTTCATATCATATCAGTAAAATAGTGTAAAGACCAAAACTAAGTATCTTCATGCAGCACTTAGGTTTCAAACAAAAACTAGCAAAAATGCTATGCTACAAGTTAAAAGAACATAAACGAGTGAATCAATTAGCTGACTATCAAGCCCTACAAGTAGCCTGTCAAGAGTGGACTGAGCATCACTATCAGCTTGCAAGCGAACGCATAGGGGTAAGCCATTCGTCATTCAGGCGTGTATTCCAGCTCCAAAACTATAATCATACTGGCTTTAACAAACGCACCAAGCAGTGATTTTGCACTTTTTTGGATTATACGACTTGGGCTATGTGACTGTAAACGGCATGAGCAAGCACCACAAATTAGCCAGTGCCATTTTAGACGGAGGTTTTTATGAATTTCGGAGGCAACTCACTTACAAATGTGAATGGTGCGGCTCTACCTTGGTGGTAGCAGATAGGTTTTATCCTAGTTCTAAGACTTGCTCACAATGTAAGTCAGTGAAGCAAGATTTGACTTTAAAAGACAGAATGTTTAAGTGCGATGGTGCGATGCATGCGGATTTTATACAGGAAGAGACTTTAATGCAGCCCTAAACCTTAAAAGTTGGGCGGTGAGCTCTACCGTGTTAGCCTGTGGAGTGTCCAAAAAATCTAAGCCCTAGGGCAAAGAGACACTATGAAGCAGGAAGTAAATAGCAAATGTCCACGTTTGTATAGGTTTTATTAGAACGGAATTGATTAATATTCAAATTATTGAACCCTCTAAACCTATAGATGAGTTGGATGATTTAGAAGGGTTACTGTCATCTTAAAAATAGTTCTTCCCAGACTTTCACCTATATCGAAAAACAGATGTTTTCAAGAAATAATAACATAATCTGTGCTTTGTAAGGAGCGACTAATTAATATAGACACGCCTTGCCCAATCAATGTACATCGTAGTCTCTTCACTGCTGATGCCCATGCTTTTGGCAATAGAAAAGATGACTTCTTGCTCTTCGTGTACAAACTTGCCATCTACAAAGCCTATCCCAATAAGCTCCATAAGTGCAGAAACCTTAGACTTGCTAGAGGTGAATTTAGCACAAATAGATTGAATAGAGGCTGTATCGTCTATTTCTGCAAGGTCTTCTTCTTCTAGGTCAAGCTCTTTTTTCATGGAGTCCAGAAGACGCATTTCTTGTTCTGCAATATCACTGTCTGCTGCGATTACTTTGCGAGCAAGGGCTAAAAAAGCAGCTTTTTCTTCCCCTTTCAAAAGGTTTAAAAACATAGGTATATGTAGTTTAAGGTTGAAAAAAATTCAACAAATCAAGACTTATTTTAGTGCTAATATATTTCTATTTTAAAGTTAGGATATTTTTTTGAATTTATCTTTACTCGCTTCATTTATAACAAAAAAAACGCCAAACATACATACGTACCATCTTACATTTTTACAAGTAATGACTTCTTGGCTAAAGTTTATAAGTTTTTTACTAGCTTTGCAGACCAAGTATTTTTGATGAGTTTTTTGTATCACAGGCTGTCAAAGCATTTTCTAAATTACCTATGTGGAATAAAATCGCCCACATCATCCTTCGCAACAGGATTCTGTTTCTTGTATCTATCGGACTCATTACGGCTTTTATGGGGTATCAGGCTCAGTTTGCTGAGATGAGCTATGATTTTACCTCGGCAGTGCCCAAAGATGACCCCGACATGGTTTATTTCAATCGCTTCAAAAAACAATTTGGTGAAGACGGTACCATCCTTGCCATAGGGCTTAAAGATGAAAAAGTCTATCAACTCAATAATTTTAAGCAGCTCAGAATACTCACAGATAGTTTTAAAAAACTCAAAGGAGTCAATGAGGTGGTAGCCCTGCCTCAAATGCAATACCTCTATAAAGATACCCTCAGCAAGCGGTTTCAGACTAGAGCTATCTTCCCTGACAATGCAGCTCTTGAGAGTCAAGTGCAGCTAGATACACTGATTGAGTTTGCACAAAACCAAAAATTCTATGACGGGATTCTCTTCAACTCCCAAAATAAGGCAGTTTCTATCTTGGTTTCTATTGATAAGAATGTGCTAGAATCTGCTGGGCGGCAACGTCTTATCAAAGACATTCAGGCACTAGGAGGGGAGTTTACCCAAAAAACAGGTGTAGATGTTCACTACGCAGGCATTCCTTTTGTCCGCTCTATTGTGGCAGGGCAAGTAGCTTCTGAGCTAAAAATACTTCTGATTTTATCAGGCATTGCTACGGCAGTCATTCTTTTTGTGTTTTTTGGCTCTTTTGTAGCAGTGATTTTCCCGATGATTATCATCGGGATTGTGGTAGTCTGGAGTGTAGGGATGATTCAGCTCTTTGGCTTTAAAATTACTATTTTGATGGGGCTTTTGCCTCCCATTTTGGTAGTCATCGGTATCCCGAATTGTGTCTATCTACTTAATAAATATCACCAAGAGTATCGGCACCATCAAAACCAAGCCAAAGCCCTGCATCGCATCATTCGCAAAATCGGGGTAGTTACTTTGATGACCAACATGACGACCTCCATCGGTTTTGCGGTGTTTTTCTTTATGGACAATAAAAATCTAAGTGATTTTGGTCTGGTATCTAGCCTTAGCATTGTTGCTACTTTTTTGGTGAGTATTATTTTGCTGCCTATTTTCTACTCCTTAGTGCCCCCCCCTACCGCTAAGCAACTAAAACACTTAGACCGTAAGCCTCTTAACTATGCTCTAGACTGGCTGAATGTTATTGTGTTTAAGTACCGGAGGTTCACTTATGCTTTCGTATTACTGATTGTAGTAGTCTCTTTTATAGGTTTTTTGCGCATTGAGGTTATTTCTTTTATGGTAGATAACTTGCCAGATGATAGCTTGCCCAAGCGAGATTTGGCTTTTTTTGAAGAAAACTTTACGGGTGTGATGCCCCTAGAGATACTTATCAATACCCACCGCAAAAAAGGGATTATGACGGGAAATACGCTTGACCAAGCCGAGCAATTTATGAAATCTCTCAAAGACGTAGAGTGGGTAGCACAGCCTGTATCACTGTTGGCGCTGATTAAAGCAAGCCGCCAAGCTTTCTATAACAATGACCCCACTTACTATGCCCTGCCCGACAAACGAGAAAGGCCGTTTATCTTGCGTTATCTGCAAGGTGGGCAAGACAGCACAAACCAGTCTTTTTTGAATACACTTGTGGACAGCACAGGGCAAAGAATGCGTATCTCACTCAAAGTAAAAGATGTCGGGTCTAGTAAACTGGATTCGCTCGTAGATAAGGTGATACGGCCTAAAATCACTGAAAGTTTTAAAGATAAAAGGTTAGAAGTCAGTGTAACAGGCACTACCTTGATATTCTTGAGGGGCAATGATTACCTCGTA
The DNA here is from genome assembly GCA_011390205.1 of Microscillaceae bacterium. GTDB lineage: Bacteria > Bacteroidota > Bacteroidia > Cytophagales > Microscillaceae > JAABSX01. The sequence continues at coordinate 17,643 of JAABSX010000067.1, forward strand.
AAAAGCATAAAAAATAGCCTTTTGCTTGCCGTTATTTTGATTTCAGGTCTGATGGCATTGTTATTTGGTTCTTTCAGGATGATTGTGATTTCTATCATCTCTAACCTTCTGCCTTTGCTCATCACAGCAGGGCTGATGGGTTATTTCGGGATTTATCTAAAGCCCAGCAATGCCCTTGTGTTTAGCATAGCCTTCGGGATAGCCATAGATGACTCTATACATTTCTTGGCAAGATACCGCCAAGAGTTATTCTTAAGAAATTACGCTATCACTGAGGCTGTCTCTGTGAGTCTAAGAGAAACAGGCACGGGCATGATTTATACCTCCGTCATCTTGTTCTTTGGGTTTATTGTATTTGCCTATTCTACTTTTGATGGCACAGTAGCACTAGGAGTGCTGACCTCTGCTACACTTCTCTGTGCAATGATTTCTAACTTGGTATTGTTGCCTTCTTTGCTCATTACTTTTGGCTCTAAAAAATACCGCCGCTCACAGATTCAGCTCATAGATTATTATGGAGAAAGTGCTATTTTTGAGGAGGATGATGAGGAGATAGACCTTGGTCTTATTAGAGTGCATAAAGAGGGTGAAAATGAATCATAGGTTTTCTAACCTGACAAAAAACTAAAATCCTCTTTTTAATCCAATACTAAGAAAGGCTTCTTTCTTAAGAGGCAGCTTACAAACATACCCATCAAATGTCTCGTTTGTAAAGTGAGAGGAGTTTTAGACTTGGTGAATGCAGTAATTTCCAAAGCATAGAACTCTTTGCTGACAATGAACCCACTTTCGCCAAGCCTGTGTATTGGCTAATTCAATAATATTTCTTCTATCTCTTCACTCGCTTATTTCAAAAGCTCCTTTGTTTGGTCTTTGAGTTGTTGGGTTTGTTGTCTGATGCCTGTAATCTGTTCTGCTATTTCTTTTTGTTTGGCAAGTGGTGGAACTGGTATTGGCAATAGTTTCAAGTTGTCATTATTCAAGTAAAATATTGTCGCAATTGAATAAGCCCTTTTTGTAAGTTCAAGAAAGATGTTTGTATTAAACCAATATGAAGTAGAATCAGGGCTTTAATCAGTATCATCAAATTTCAATGCTGAAACATTTTGATTTATTGAAATCGGATTTTGCACATCATTAATTGCAGATAAACTAACTGTTCCTGCAATATACAAATTACTTTGCCCTTTACGGAATAAGTTAATTCTCAAGAACTTGTCGGGATTTTAAATATTGAGAATCGTGTCTAATTTGGAAGTGAACAAACTTTAGAATGATGACTAAACAATTTGAAAAATTGACCGATTCTCAATGGGGTACAATATCAGATATTTTCTTGAAAGAAAAAGAAAATTATACTTATGTAATGTATTAAATGGCATTCTTTTCATAACACGAACAGGTACATAATGGCAAAATTTACCTT
>JAABSX010000068.1 GCA_011390205.1 Microscillaceae bacterium
CTGCATCAGAAGTATTGAGTATCCAATATATCCCAATTAGAATACCTAATAAATATACAAAGAATGTGAATATAAGAGTATATTGTCTGTATCGCATGAAAGAAAAATAAAGCAAGTGAGTTTTTCACTTGCTTTAAAGATAAAGGTAATTTAAAGACCTATAACGCCTCCTACTATAGCACCTGGTACCATACCAAAAGCAGCACCATAAATCATGCCTTGAGTTCCAGCTGCGTACAAGCCAACAACCCCGATTCCAACACTTGCCTCAGCAGATATATTTTTCTTTTTAGTTGCTAAGTAGCCTATTCCAATATAAGCCTTGCCATTTTGCTGCTCTACCTTAAGGTTACTACCGAATGACATCAATCCGCAAAAAGCGAATAACATTAATAACTTTTTGACTTTTTTAATTTGTACTTTCATAATAAAACGGGTTTTAAGAATTGAAAAATAATTGAATATATTTACATCAGTCACGAGTAAATTCTAAAGTACTGTAAGCATATATCCAAACTATCAAAACGGCAAAGGGTAAAGATAATGCACCAGTTAATAAACCCAACTCGATGGAGTCAAAATAGTCAGTAACCAATCTTCCTGGAATGGCTACCGAAAGAAAACCAAAAATCACACTAGGAGCTATATCAAGTGGTTTAGCTAATTTGCAGATAGTGCCACAGTTTTTACAAGTAAATCTTGAACTTGTATTTGCATTAAAGGCATACTTAAAAGGCAACTTTTTCCCACAGTTTGGGCAAGAAAACGGTTTAACTTTATTTGTATTCATTGTATTGAAGCATTTATTTTACAAAGATATTGACTAATTTTACATAAATTTACAGTACAAATATTGTACTTTACCACTTATATCAGTATTTTACTACTCTAAAACTTTTACTTTATGAATATTGGTAATAAAATCAAGAAAATACGAGAATTAAAGAATCTTATCAGTCTGGTCTTAGGTTGTAGCATTAAGCGTAACCCACAACGGCAAACTGGTCTGACGGGTCTCCCTCAGACCAAAAGTTTTTGTATAATGAAGTCGTGGTTTTGGATATTTATTTCAGCATTTTGTTTTAAATTTGAGTTTAAATGATTCGTAAAGTATGCTCTGAGCGAGATGCGCAAAGCTTTGCTGTTGCGGGTATGTGAAGACGCTTATACCAATAGGGGGTAAAACATGAATAAGTATCAAATAGAACTTGAAATGCATGAACTTCTTGCATTAAATAAAGCTCTACAAGGAGTAAAATTTTTTTACTTTAACTACGAAGCATCGGAAGTAGCAAGAAGTCCTATAACCACAGACTTAATAGTAAAAATTAAAGAAGGCTTAAACTACTATAATTCTTCCATAATTAATGAATGGAGCTTTATTGAAGAATTAGATAAGTATCAGCAAAAAAACATGATTAAGTCTATTAAGTTTCATCTCACAAATATTGGAAAAACTAATTGGAATCGGCTGGATTATCCTACTAAGTTTGAGGTGGTAAAAGAGTTAATTCTTCCCTTTCGTGCTAAAGATGATACAATTAATGAGTTAATTAAGTTTGGAAATGATAAATTAGTGTCTTAGTTCCTCTCAGTCTGGTCTTAGGTTGTAGCATTAAGCGTAACCCACAACAGCAAACTGATTCTCAGGCTAGTCAGAGTGTCATAAACTAACACACTGCTTCAATCCCCCTACTACTCTAAGGCTGTGTGTCAAGCGTAACCCACAACAGCAAACTGGTCAGATGCGTCTCGCTCTGACCAAAGGTTTTTGCATCATGAAGTCGTGATTTGGGATTGAGTGTAGGAATTTATATTTGGTTTAAGGGATTTTATTTAGGATTTAATTTTATAGTTGAGTTTAAATGATACCTAGAATATGCTCTGAGTAAAACACTCAAAGCAGTTGTGTTTGTAGGTCAGGACGCTAAGAGCAGAGGGGAGAATGTCAAAAATAGAGGAAAGCTCAATTTTGAGCTTTCCTCCTATCAAAGTACTCAAGGTAAGGAATTACCTATGTACTTGATGGATAAAAATGGCTTCACACTGCTTGCAATGGGTTATACAGATGTAAAAGCCTTGGAGTTTAAAATGGCATACATAGAAGCCTTTGATGCAATGGAAGCCCACATCAGAGAAATGCAAAAGACCATTTTGACCAATGATGAATTGGCTTTGGTCTTTAATCTGATAAACTTTTTCCGCTATTTAGAGCATTGCAAGCAAGTAGAAGAAAAACACAAGAAAACATACATTTTGGGGCGATTGAAGGAGGGCAAAGCCTATGGAGAATTGGCTTCTACGCTGCTAGAAGTAGGGGCTTAGGCTTTGCATGCGACTTATTACTGCCAAGATTGTCTGTGGGGAAAACAGTCAATGGCAAAATTTTAGGTCTAAATTGCCAAAAAGGGTTTGCCCTCAAAGTACCTCTCTGCCATGATGCAGATTTTGAGATAATCAGGGTGTGGCAAAATCATAGAAAGGTCTATTTTGCCTCGGTGTGGAGGAAATAGCTTGCCCTCTGCATCTGATTCATAGACTTTGGCATCTACGGATGGTTTTGCTCCACTGAATAAATCATAGGCGGCAGGCAAAAAAAGTTGCATTAGCCCCATGACCTCACTGCACTGCAGCTTAAAGTCAATTTTGGTGAATCTATTTTCTAAGAAAAAGGTATGACAAAACTCTCTGTTGAGCTGCCCGTTTACCTCTGAGACATCTACCTTCGTGCCTAGTGAGATGAGTTCTTCCCATTCTACAGAAATCCCTAGCTCTTCTTTCAGCTCACGCAGCCCATCTTGGGGGCTTTCACCAGTGAGTAAATGCCCTGCGGCAGAGATGTCATACAAGCCAGGATGATTTTCTTTGTGGAGGCTTCGCCGCTGAAAGAGTAAATAAGGTTGCTCGTTTTCAAAGCCAATAATCCAGCAGTGAAAAGTCTGGTGCCAAAGCCCTTTTTGGTGAATTTCTTCTCTAGAGGCTTTGCCTATGATTTGGCGGTTGTCATTAAGGTAGTCTAAGGTTTCGGTAATGTGGGGCATGGGGTGTTTTTGATTGGTGATAGTGTTGGTAAATATAAAAAAGATTCTTTTATCTCAAAACTATTTGTGTGTTTTTTATGACATCACCGCACAGAAATGAGAAATTTCATCAAAGCACCTTCACAGGGGCATCATGGGCTAGTTGTAGATTATTGCTAATGATAACTTTTTGGGCTGTTTTTAGTCCTTTGGTAATTTCTACTTCTTGCTGATTTTCTAGCCCAGTTTCCACATAGTTCCATTTGGCAAGCCCGTCATCACCTACTGTAAACACTACTTTCTTGCCTGAACGGATAACTACAGCTTCTTTTGGCACTACTAAAGTCTCTTGACGAGGAACATTGATTTGAGCTTGCACATTCATTCCTACCAAAAGCCCTTGAGGATTAAGCAATCTAAGGCGAATCTTTACAAGTCCTTTTTCATTGACCAATGGATTAATTTCTTGCAAAACGGCCTCAAAGGTCTGTGTGCCTGTTACTGCCTCTACAGTAGCTTTCTGCCCTAGTCGGAGCTGCCCTATTTCGCTCTCAAGCACTTCACCTGCTACCTCTAGCTGCCCTGCCGAATAGACTGTGCAAAGGGCTTTGTCGGGACTGATGTATTGGTATGTTTTAAATTCTAAATCAGCCACTATGCCCGCAATTGGGCTTTTGAGTGTAGCCTGCTCGAGTTTGAGTTGGGCTTCTTTGAGGGCAATCTCGGCATCTGCCAGCCCTGAGCCAATCCTGAAGCTTTGCCTCAATTCTTTAGAAATCTCGTTTTCATCTTTGAGGTCTATGCGTTGCTGTAGGAGCTTGTCTTGGTAGTCGGCAGTGCGTGCTGCCACTTGATTTTGTGCTTTGGCAAGGGCGAGTTGGAGTTCGGTCTTGTCAAGTTCTGCCAAGAGCTGTCCCGTGCCAATGTTTTGCCCATTTCTGACATAAAGTTTGGTGATGCTGCCTGCCTGCTTGAAGCGTACTTGGCTTTGGAATTGGGCTTCTATTTTGCCTTGCAAAGTGACTGAATAGATAAAGGGGCGAGTGCTGATGGAAACTGTTTTTACTTCTGTATTGGTGTTGATTTCTGCCTTGGATTTGGGCAGTGTACTGGAGTCTTCATTGCTTGAATCTGGGCTTTCTCCTGTGCAAGCAACAAGGAAAGCTGTGATTAGGAAAAGAAAGGTGTGAAAGTTTAACATGAATTTATTCATGGCGATGGTGAATTATTTAAGTTGAAAAATATATTTCAATATGATTCTAAAACCTTATAAATTGTCCAGATAATATTTTAATGTTTCACAAAAATTTTGGGCTTTAACAAATAAATTCTGTCCTACTTCTAATGTGATGGCTTGGCTTATATCATATTCAGCTACCGAACGCTTATCAAAAGCTTCAGCAATAGAGTAAGCAATTTCTTTCTCGAAGATGGAGGTTTTAATAAATAATTCGCCAAACTTTGAGATTAAACCTTTATGTGTACTCACAGCTATATCTTCACTCAAAAGGACAGCTTGTACCATATAAAACATCGCATAATAAGCTCTTGACACAGCAGAATCATAAAAACCACTGTCTATTAATAGTTTACTTGCTTGTAGGTATTTATCTGATTTTTCACAGAGTAATTGGACTTCTTGTGGGTGTTTCATAGCGTAATTCCTTCTCTTCTTACATTAAGGTACAATGGGTCATTACTTTGAAGGTAATTATGCTTAGAAGTTACCATGATTTGAAGGAGAACCTGATGCTTCAGCTCTAATTCTACCTTAAAATGTCTCAATAAATCTTGTTCTGTAAATACATTTACTTCTTCTCTATCAATGATTAAAAGGAGGTCTATGTCTGAATCTTGTGTAGCTTCTCCTCTTGCTTGTGAGCCAAAAAGAATCAATTGTTCAAAGTCATCTCCATATAATTGGATGCAGTAGTGCTTTAACTGTGAGATGATGTTAGTTATAAGTGGATTATTCATAATAGTAATTTCTTTTATTTTTTAGCCATCAAATAATACAACAAAGGTACAAAATAAATGGCTGTGAAAGTGCCTATACTCAGACCGCCCATGACTGCCAGCACCAAGGGTTTTTGCAAGTCTGCTCCCAAACCGCTGCTCCAGAGTACAGGCATCAAAGCCAAAACTGTGGTAAGGGAAGTCATCAGCACAGGTTTGAAAGAAATCTGCCCCGCCCGATGAAGTGCCTCTAACAATGGTTGTATTTTTCTTAACCTGTTGATGTTGTCTATCTTCAAGATGGTATCATTGACGATGATGCCCAGCATCACGACTGCCCCGATGGCTGACATGATATTGAGTGTAGCCCCACCTAGCCACAAAAAAAGCAAACTCCCCATCAAGCCTAAAGGCAAGGTAAGCACCACCAAAAGAGGCTGCCAAAAAGACTCAAACTGTGCTGCTAAGATAAAATACAAAAGCAAAATAGCAATGACCAGCACCCAGCCAAGCTGTAGAAGATTTTGTTGGTTTTCGTAGTATTCTCCCTCAAAATCAAGGCTTAAACCCTCCTCGAGGGCTTCTTCTTTGAGTTTTTGGCTTAATGCTTCCCATCCAGAAGGCACTTTACCCAGCAAAATACTGTGATAAATCCCCGTCTTATCTGAGGTAAGTGCCTGATAATCTTGGTCATACTCTAGTGCCACAAATATCTCAAGAGGGTAACTTTGCCCTTGTGCATTGCTGAGGCGTGTCATTCTGAGTTTTTGCTCAAAATCTGTGTCAGGGCTTTGCAGACGGACAGGGATAATCTCTCCGTAGTTTTTCAGCTCGGTGATGAGTGCCGTTCCAAATATTTTTTCTAAGGTATTGAGCAAATCTTGAGGGGAGATTTGGTAAAGCTGAATTTTTTCTGTTTTAAGACGAATGTTGAGGATTGTTTCTAGCTGCAAGCCTGCTCCATTGCTGGGCTGATACATCGCCAAATTTTTCATAGTTTGGGTAGCAAAAGCAGTCATTTTTTGGGAGGGGATGGGCTGGCTCGGATTGCTGTTTTTGTAGCGAAGCTCTAGTGTAGGTTTTTGAGATTGGAAAAGCTGGTCAAAAGCATTGAGTGCATCGCCCATTTTAAAACTGGCTCGAGGGTAATTTTGGCTCAGGTAGCTAGAGAGTTGTTTGCTAAGTTTTTCTTTTTGAAGGGCAGAGGCACATTCAAAATAAATCACTGCTCTTTGGAGAGAATTTTCTCCTTCTTGTCGTAAAAACTGCGAAAGACCCACTTCACTTTCACTGTTCAAAAATAAATTTTGATGACTTTTTAGGAGTTTCTTCACCCTAGATTCATTCTCAAAAACGCCAATGGGTTCGTTCCAAGAGAGGCTTAATTGACTTTCTTTTTTATCAAGATAAGGCAGATTGCTCAAGCCTATATGGCTAAATAAAACCCACGCCAAAGGCAAAAGACTCAAAAACAAGAGTAAAGATAGCATTTGATGTTTGAATACACGATGCTCTAGCCATGCATATCCCCCAAGCACCCGCAGATACAAACGACTGTCTAGGCGAGGAATCTCACTTTTTGACTGATAAAATAGGCGATACAACACAGGCAAAAACAAAAAGGAGACCACCAAAGACATGCCCAAAGTAGCCCCAATAGCCACCGCTTGGTCATAAAACAAAGCCCCTGAAAGTCCATTCAGAAAAACCAAAGGCACAAAGACTGAAAGGGTAGTCAGTACCGAACTTAGCAAAGGAGCAATCCGCTCGCCTGTACCTTCCACACAGCTTTGGAGCAGGTCTAAACCCTCACTCCGTTTGCGGCTAATGTGGTCTAGCACAATGATGGCATTGTCTATCAGCATCCCCAAGCCCAGAGCCAAGCCACTCAAAGAGATGATATTGAGCGAAAGCCCAAAGAGATAAAAGACCAAAAAACTTGTGAGCAAAGAAATGGGCAAACTCACCCCCATAATGATAGGAATGCGGTAATCTCCCATAAACAAAAACAGCATCGCAAAGGCAAAGACTCCCCCAAGCAACAAGCTATTTTGAAGATTATCAATAGAAAGACGCAAAAGCAAAGATTGGTCTTGGGTCAGGTAAAAATCTAAGGTGGGGTAATCTTTTTTGAACTGTGCCAATGCCTCATAAAGCTGTGGCACTAGCTCAGTCGTCTTGGCTTGTGCTTGCTTTTGTATGGTCAGCACGAGGGCATTTTGAGCATTGAAGAGGTGAAAACCCTGTGGACGCTCCGTAGTATCACGTATTTGGGCTACTTTGGGCAGAGGGATAGATAGCCCCTCAGCGGTGCGGACATAGAGTTTTTGGAGGTCTTTGGGGTCTTTGAGCTTGCTGCCCAGCTTGACATAATAGCGGTATTGCCCATCTTTGACCGACAAAGCTCCCAAATCTAGGTTTTGGCTCTGAATACTCTCCAACAGGCGACTAGAAGGAATCTTAAGGCTTCTCAGCACAAACTCGTCAGGCTCTATGGCGATGAGGCGTTTTTGAAGACCATTGGCATCTACCAGTGAAACACCTTTGAGTTGCTCAAGCCGTTTTTTGATGACTTTTTCGGTCAGTTCGGAGAGGGCTACCCAGTCTGCCCCTGATTGCTTAGGCACTATCTGAAGCCGCATCACAGGAATATCCGAAGTATTGACCCTGACCACTTGTGGGCGAGGCAGGTCTTTGGGGAAGGAATTGCTGAGGCGGTCTATTTTTTCATTGCTCTCGATGTAGGCAAGGTTCATATTTTTGCCATACTCAAAACGCAAACTCACCTGCCCCGTCTGATTTCCTGCTTGGCTCTCTACGGCTTGGATGCCATTGAGGGAAAGCATGGTCTCACGGATAGGACGCAAAAAACTCTGCTCTATCTCCGTAGGAGAGCGGTTAGGGGCATTGACCCTGATGATGATCTGGGGTACGTCTATGGATGGCAACAGCGAAATAGGCAGTGAGCTTAGTGCAATCACACTAAAAACTACGGCTGCCAAAAATGACATCAATACCGCTACGGGACGCTGATAGATAAATGATAGCAAATTTATTCAAGTTTATACCTGCTAAAATAGGCTTTGTTAGGGGAGATTGCAAATCATATCTTCTGTTAGTCGGGGTGTAAATCTGGACTGGTTTAGATCTAAAATTCATCCTTAATTTTTGCAAATAATAAAATGGGGTTGTCGTCTTTATCCATAGTCTTTGAAAGTTCTTTTAGACGATTAAAATAAGTGGTATTTTCACCTTTATAATTATCAATTGCTCTGAATAAAGACTGTGTACTTACTAAGAAGATGACGGAATCAGTATAATGATCTATTCCTATGGGATAAGATGTCTGTTTCTCAATAGTAATGTCATTCTCAATCTGTTGAAGAGCGGCAATAAGTGTATTATTGGTTTTCTTAGAGTGAGCTACTAAATAAGGTTTTCCTCGTACAAATGCAGATATTAGATAAGCATTATTTACTTCAAAAAATCCATTAGAACCACTAAATTCAGCTACTAATGATTGGAATGGTGATTTTTTTGAGATAGCTTCTTCAAGATTTTTATTTGTAAACTTAGCATTTTGAAAGTCCAAATAGAGTTTTGGAACTGGTCTTTTGTTATCCATCACATATACTGTATCATTAAAGTTTTGTCTAAAAACAATCTGATTGTTTTTAGTTTTTTGAAATGTTTGAGATGGGATGATTTCTATTTCTTGGCTTCTGTATGAAAAGAAGGACTGAATATTTTTAAGCTCATTATTTGTTACTAAAAGTTTATCTTCTATTCCTCCTTGAAGCCAAGCAAGATCCCCTTTATCCAATACTGCAACCCTATTTGCAGTAAATGAAGATAGAGGTTTATTCTCTATAAAACTACCATCCAAATCATACACACATAATCTTACTCCATTGTCTAACACAAAAATTTTTTCTTGGTTTAAATCTATTTCAAAATCTAATGGAAGTGTATATCCACCTGGCCCATCACCTAAAAAACCAATTTTACTTACAAACTCACCTTTTCTTGAGAATTTAAAAACGGATTTAGTTGAAAAAATATCTAACATATAAATGTCATTTTTGGTAGTAATCACCTTATCAACATTACCAATCAAACTTTCTTTTTTGGTCTGTAGTGGTACAAAATCATAGTTCTCTATAAAATCAGAGTATTTTGGTTCAGGTTTAGATTTATTAATATCTATCTTTATAGAATATAAGTCTTGTGCTGTTTCTTCTGAATTTTTGCAAGAAAAAATAAAAAGTACTAATAAAATAATGCTGATAAACTTTAAAGAATGAGTCATATATTTGTAAAATTTAAGGTGAGTATTTGTTCTATAATATTCTAGTATTAGTTACATATATGAATAAATTTTTATATAAAAAAAGACTTTTATTAAATTTCATACTACAGATAATATTTGACTGATTTTTAATATGTAGTACTAAGACTTTTTTTACTAATCTAAGACTAGTCAAAACTTAGGAATAAATACCTGATGCCTTTCAAAATAAATGAATTTAAATCTCTTTACTTTTACATAGCATCAGGCATTTTTTAGATGGTATCACTTAGTTAGAGTCAGATAGAGTAGAACAAGGATGCGTTGCCTGACCACAACTGCAAGATGTTCCCGTACCCGTTACTAAACAAACACCAATTGTTCTACCAGGAGTCCACCAACCTCCAGGACATTCAACATTTTGCCATTTACATTCGCTTGTCTGTGCATTTACGGGCTTTGAGCTTCCGATGGAAAATAGAAACAGTATTAAACATGTTAGAACTATATTTTTGAATTTGTTCATAAGATAAGAATTTATAAGGTTTAATAATAATCTGATTTTTATCAGATTACAAAATACTAATTGTTAAGGATAAATCATTGGTGATTTTCAAAATAAGTCAACTAAAAATTTTAAGTATTTGTATGTTTTTTTGAGATGACAAAAATAAATAATATACCATTAATCTACAGGTGTGATTTGTAGTATAAACTATTTTAACACACGTACTTAATTTTGTAAGATATTAGTTATTTTTAGTTGAAATCACTCAGAGTATCGCAAACATCTGTTACTTGTCCACAAGTGCATCCGAATCCATCACCAGACTGCAAACAAGCAAAATAAGTTTTTCCAGGATTCCACCAAGTTCCTCCAGAACATTGTGCTTGTTGCCATTTACAGGTACTTGACTGGGCATTTACTGATTCTGAATTTCCAATAGAAAATAGAAATAAGATAAAACAGGCTAGAATTACATTTCTAATTTTTTTCATAAGAATTAAAATTTAAAAGGTTTAGAATAATTTAAAAAAACCTCCTGCATTCGGTCTATTATCTTTCAAGAAGCGATGTGTTTGAGTCTCTGGTTTGCCGGCTGAGACCATAACAGTGAGTAGCTTTTGAAGACATGCAAATCAAAAAAAAAATGAAACTTGCAAAATTTTTTTGAAAAAATATTGTGTATTAACATATTTACAAATCATAATATAAGTATATTTTTATTCAAGGTTTATCATGCTAAGGTCGGGTTTTTTGGGGGAGATTGCAAGCAATAAGCTATTGATATTTCTGAATGTTTTCTGGGTTTAAATCTTCTACTTCCAATAACTTCCCTGCCTGAAAGTGATACATCATAGGGTAAATAGAGTTTAAGTTTTCTCTCAGAACCACATTCTTTACATCTACCTTCACTCGAGGGTGTGAAAATAAATCTCCCAATCTTGATTTTAGTATTTTCTTAGACTGAATCGCTGTAAAAACCACAAAAAGCTGAGGATTCTTATCTAAATTCTCCATCACATAAGCCTCAGCACTGCTGATACAGCCCGAACAACCTCCATTAGGAATAATCAGACAATGAATAGTCTCCCGATTGTTTTGGGGAATATCTAAGTCTTTGAGGATATTTAAGAGTTGAGCTTGCTTGGGGTGTTCAGATTCGCTACAAGCCAAAAGCAATATTAATAAAAAAATCAAGCTATTTTTCATTTTTCTTTACGATTTTGAACAGGTCAAAAAAAGCCTCATCTTCACCTCCATTTTTTATATACTTTACAAAGCCAAGACCTTCTTCTGTGATAAAAAAGCTTCTAGGAGAATACATACTTTTCATTCTAGTTTCACCAAGATAATTAAAGTTTTCATCTAGTATGATAATAGAAGTTTCTTTGACTGTAGTCTTAATGCCTCCATTAGGATCAAACTTATCAATAGGCAATTCTGCAATTCGATAATATAACTTACGGTATTTGTCATAAATGATGTAAGAGTAGGAAGGTCTTTCTGCATAAACAGCATATATTTCATCCATATCCATGGTATGATATGATTTTTTGGGTTTGTCTAAAGAGGGGATTTTATCGAAGTATTTACTGCCTGCGTAATGTTTTGTAAGATTTTTTCCATCTTTTGAAGTATATATAGAATGTTCAATAGGTAAGCTATATACAATCAAATCTTTATCTGGATTATAAGCTGCATAAGTATGTCTTAATTCACTTCCTCCCCAATTTGCGTTTTGGTATGCCTTTGTATAAGTAGCACCATAGGTGAGCTCTTGGGTTTGTAAATCATAATAAATTACAAAAGGGCGGTTATAGGCGTTTTCTTCTTCGAGTTCAGCCCCTGTATAGCCACTCATTATCAATGAATTATCTTTAAAAATTATGGGTGAACTTGAACTTACATTGAGATTAGGTATAATAAGCAGTGTATCTCTTTCTAAACTGCCTAAGACCCGATAAACCTTACTTTTTTTTGCATTACGATTCACTATGGATAGCTCAACTGGATAATTATATACAAATATAGAATCAAGATTCTTGATTTGGTATCCTCTCATGTCTTTGCCCACACCATTTTCTCCTTCCTTTTCTAGTTTGATTGTAAAAGCTAATTCTTGAGTAGCTAAGTCGTAGAAATAGATTTGGTAATTTGGTGTATTAAAAAAATGAAGGTACTTTTTGTTGCTAATGGTATCTTCATAAATCTGTACATCTCCGTAAAGCTGTGGCGTAAGAGAATCAAGAGAAATCTTAAATGTCCGACTTTGCTTCAGAGCTAAGGTTTGCTTAAAATCAATAGGTTTACTATTTGTGATTTGCTTCGTTTCAGTTTTATCTATACAACTTGCAAGGAGATACAGCAAGCAAGCAAGGTATAGTAATTGTTTTAGCATGATTTTAGAATTTTAAGTTTTGCCCAACCATATAATAGCTGAGCAAAAGTAATAAGATATTTGTAATTGATGATTAAACGACACCTACACAGGTTTTAACCCAGACAAAAGGTTCATTATCACATCGGTATGACATAGTACCATCACCATTAAAGCTTGATCTACAAACCCCTTCATTTTCACCAGGTCTGTAAATACATCCTATATGTCCATCACCTATAACGGTGGTTTGTGCAAAGGTTAGAGGTATAAACAAGCTGCAAAAGCCAATGATTGCTAGAATTTTCATCTTTTTCATAAAAAATAAAATTTAAAATAACCTCCTGCATTCGGTTTTTTATCTTCTAAGAAGCGATGTGTTTGAGTCTCTGGTTTGCCGGCTGAGACCATAACAGATGTTAGCTTTTGAAGACATGCAAATCAAAAAAAAAAAAAATGAAAGGGCAAAATTTTTTCAATAAAATTTTGTGTATTAACATATATACAGATTATAATATAAGTATATTTGATTCAAGGTTTATCATGCTAAGGTCGGTCTCAGATAAGCTTGAATCCACTTAAGGTTTTTAAGCCCATTTAATGCTTGAAAAGAACCTAAACAAGCCATTTTAAGTAAAATAGATGTAAACACTCAAAAATACACTTTGAAATAGAAAATCAAATAAAACACAATGAAACCTACACAGACACAATGGCAGCACCTTTACTGGAGGGCAGGTTTCGGAGCTTCTTGGGCAGATTTACAGAAACTAAAGCAGCGTAACCTACAAGTGGAAGTCCGAAGACTTGTCAATGATGGGCAGAAAGAACCCAAAAAAATCGTGCTGCTGCAAGGACAAACTCCCAAACTCGCAGAAGCAAAGCAACTTTCTACGGCTGAAAAAAAAGCACTCAGAAAAAAGCTTCGACTCAATGTGCCAAAACTCAATGCCGCATGGATACAAGAAATGCAGCATAGCAGCAGCCCCTTGCGTGAAAAAATGGCGTTTTTCTGGCATACTCATTTTGCGTGTAAACATAAAAATGTATATTACGCACAAATACAATTACATTTGCTCCGAAAAAATGCACTCGGTAACTTTCGTGAGATGCTCCATGCCATTGCCAAAGACCCCGCAATGATTACTTTTCTCAATAATCAACAAAATAAAAAAGACCAACCCAATGAAAATTTTGCCCGCGAACTCATGGAACTCTTTACACTGGGCAGAGGAAACTATACAGAGCAGGACATCAAAGAATCGGCGAGGGCTTTCACTGGATGGGCTGCACACGGAGATGACTTCCTTTTTAGAATAAAACAGCACGATTTTGACTCGAAAACTTTTTTTGGCAAAACAGGTAACTTTCACGGGGAAGACATCATTGAGATGATTCTGGCAAAAAAAGAAACAGCGCTCTTTATTACAAATAAGTTGTATAAATTTTTAGTAAACGAAAATATAAACCAACAATTAACTGGTCGCCTTGCAGATGATTTTTACCAATCTAATTATGACATAGCAAAGCTAGTAGAGCAAATGCTTGTAGCTGATTGGTTTTATGCCCCTGAGAATATAGGGACGCAAATTAAATCTCCTGTGCAACTGCTCGTGGGCATGGGCAAGCAGCTAGGTATGCGTTTTGGCAATGAATTTTCCCCACTTTTTATTCAAAAAATACTGGGTCAGGTGATTTTTGACCCGCCCAATGTGGCAGGCTGGAAAGGAGGGAAGAGCTGGATAGACAGCGCTACACTCATGTTTAGGCTAAGGCTGCCCGAATTTATCATCAAAGCTGCTGAGATAGGCATCCAAAACAAAGAAGAGGACGATGCCCAGAAAGAAGACCTAAAAGGAAACGGATTTAGAAGCCTGTCTGCTGAGATTCATTGGGAGGTTATTTTGGATTTGTTTAAGAATAATTCTAAAAAGCAAATATACGAACAAATGCAGGCTTATCTCTTGCAGACAAACCCGCAGCTAAACCAGCAAGCGCCTTGGACATTCATTCAAGCAAGCCAAACCGAAGAACAATTCAAAGAAATAGTTGCTTGGCTTTTGGCAATGCCCGAGTATCAACTTTGTTAGGAAAATTGAAAAGATGATTTTTAAATGCTAAAAAAATGAAATACGTGCCCTATGAAAAGACGTGAATTTATCAAAACCTCTGCACTCACTACCGTAGGCACTCTCTGGGTACCAGCTTTTGTGAAGACCTTGGAAAACAATACTTTACCCAAAACAGTAGGAGGAAATAAATCTCTGATAATCATACAGTTAGGAGGGGGTAATGATGGTTTGAATACTTTTGTACCTTTCCAGAATGATATTTATTACAGAGAAAGACCCCAGATTGCCATTGGTACCAGTGAAGTTATCAAGCTCAATGATGAACTAGGGCTCAATCCTGCTCTTGAAAGCCTGCGAAGCATTTATGAAGACGGGAATATGCTGTTGATTAACAATGTAGGTTACCCTGAGCCTGACCGTTCACATTTTAGGTCTATGGATATTTGGCAAAGTGCTTCTGATGCCTCTCAATACCTTGATACAGGCTGGGTTGGCAGGTATTTGGATGCTACCTGTGGAGGGACTTGCGATATGACACACCAAGCCATAGAAATAGATGACACATTGAGCTTGGCTATGAAGGGTGAAAACATCAAAGGAATGGCTATGCAAAGTGCCCAAAAACTCTACAGAACCACCCAATCAAATCAAATGAAATACCTTGCCAAACAGGCACATCATCACGAACACGCGCATAGTCCAGCGGCTTATCTTTATAAGACATTGGCACAGACTGTTTCTTCGGCAGCGTATATTCAAGAAAAAACCAAAAATATCAATACCAAAGCTGATTTTCCGCAAAATGAATTCGGAAAAAGACTCAAAACCATCTCTGAACTGCTGCAAGCAGATTTGCAGACCCGTGTTTATTATGCTTCTTTGAGTGGCTTTGATACACACGTCAATCAAAAAAATACACAAGAAAGATTATTGAAAATCTATGCCGATGCCGTGCAAGCCCTTGTAGCAGACCTCAAAAAAAATGGAAAACTGGCAGATGTCTTGATACTTACTTTCTCAGAATTTGGCAGAAGAGTAAAACAAAATGGAAGCGCAGGCACAGACCATGGCACAGCCAACAATGTCTGGCTTATAGGTGGAGGACTGAAAAAAGCAGGTGTTTTTAATGAAGCTCCCAATTTGAGCAATTTGCAAGAAGGTGATTTAAAACACTCCGTAGATTTTAGAAGCATTTATGCTACTATACTCAGCAAGCATTTCGGAGTTGATGACAAAATCATTCTGGGCAAGAACTTTGAGAAATTGACTTTTATCTGATTCAATTATTTTGTAACAATAACTTATCTAATAACTCTGTAAGATTGCCAATTACAATGTCTGCTTCCATTCCCCAAGGGTCAAAAATCACATCGGGACTGCGCTGAACCCAAGCCGTTTTCATCCCGTAGGCTTTTGCACCTATAGCATCAAAGGGGTTGCCAGAGATAAGCCAAGTAGTTGATTTTTGGGAATGGGTTTTGGCATTAAAATGAGCATATCCTGCTGGGTTGGGCTTGAATGTCTTGACATCTTCCATGCTGACTACCCCTTCAAAATACGCCAAAATCTGGGCATTGCTAAGCAAGGTAGTAACAGCTTCTTGGCTTCCGTTAGAAAAAGCGAACAACTTATGTCCTGCTTTTTTTAGAGAAATCAAGGCCTCTTCTGCCTCAGTAAATGCAGGCAAAACACTGTATTCTGCCATTAGAGCATCCTTTTGCTCGGGGGTGAGGTCTGTCTGAAAGTAAGCACAGCAATATTCAAGGGCTTGACGTGTGCAGACAGAAAAATCAGCATAAAGGTTCATCAAAGCTCTCCTAAATGAGTATTCTAGCTGCTTACCTCGCCAAGTATCCATAAAAGGCTGTGCTTTCTCTCCAATGATTTTTTGGAGAGAGTAATGCACGCCAGAGGTATTGATTAGAGTACCATAAACATCAAATGCAAGGGTATAAGGCATCATTTTATTTTAATTTTACTTGATAGATACTTGTGCCACAGGTAGCATAGAGGGTTTTATCATCACTGCCTCCAAAAGCAATATTAGAAGGAATCTCAGGCAAGGCAAGCGTACCGAGGTGTTTGCCTGTGGCATTAAAAATTAAGATGCCTCCAGGACCAGTGCCGAATACATTTCCACTTTTATCTACTTTCATGCCATCCATGTATCCTTTGTCTTTGAGCTTTGTGGCATCAAAAAAGACAGTTTTATTGCTTGTATTTCCTTGTTGGTCAAGGCTATATTTCCACCATATTTGGTTGATGTCAGCCACATAGAGGAAGTCTTGCTGAGGCGAAAGTGCGATTCCGTTGGGTTTCTGAAGGGTGCTGTCTATGCAAGTAACCTTGCCATCTTTCGAGATGCTATACACCCCATTAAAAGGGATTTCTTGCTGGGGTTTGCTGCTGTTTTTTTCTAAACCCCAAGGTGGGTCAGTAAAGAATATAAGCCCTTCGGAGTTGCACACGAGGTCATTCGGGCTATTCAATTTTCTACCAAGATAAGTATCTGCGATGACGCTTCGGCTTTTGTCAGGGTTGATTTTAATAATCTGCCTATCTCCGTGTTGGCAAGCGATGATTTCTCCTAAGTGATTGTAAGCCAATCCGTTAGAGCCCAATTCTCCCTTTGCCTTGTCTGTGCCTGAGTAGCCGCTTTTTTCTAAAAAAACAGAATCTTTTTGATTGGCTTCTAGCTTGTAAATGCGGTTGGCAGGAATATCACTAAAAATCAAATAACCGTCTCTATGCCAGAGGGGGCCTTCCACAAAGATATATCCTGTAGAGATTTTTTCTACTTTGGCATCTTTGGCGATAATATCATCCAGGGAGGCATCCAAGCGAGTGATACTTTTGCTTGTTGTCTCTATATTTTGTGGGTCTTGCGCATCGGTGTTGCTGCCATGCTGATTACAAGACCAAACCATACACAGCAGGGATATGAGATAAAAGGAAGAATATTTTTTCATATTTTGATTTTTGCCGCAATTTAAAGTAAAAATTTCACCCAGAACGAAAATCATCTATAAAAAAAGGGCAAGTTTTTTCTAGTCAGATAGGTAAGCCAAATTTTGAATTGCTGCTTATTTTGTATAATTTGGGTGTAAAATAGAATTAAACCTAAAACAAACTATGCCACAATTTACCATTCAAAAAAACAATCTTGCCGATATTCAAGAACAAAAAGCAGAAAGACCTTCCTTGCAAGTGGGAGAAATTTTATTCAAAATAGACAAATACGCCTTCACAGCCAACAATATGACCTATGCTGTTTTGGGAGACAGATTGAAATATTGGAATTTTTTCCCATCATCAGATACAAGTTTGGGCATTATCCCTGTTTGGGGCTTTGCCGAAGTCATAGAATCTAAGCACTCAGAAATAGCAGTGGGGGAGAGGTACTACGGTTATTTTCCGATGAATGATTACTTGCGGGTAGTGCCAGGTAAAATCAATGCTTTTGGCTTTGCAGATACGCTGCCTCACCGCCAAGAGATGGCTACAATCTATAATTACTACAACCGAATCGTGGCTGACCCTACCTACAGCGCAGCAGTAGAAGATTTTATTCCTATTTTAAAGCCCCTGTTTGTTACCTCATTCTTGAATTATTATTTTTTGGAAGGGGAAGGTTTTTTTGGAGCAAAGCAAATCCTGCTCACGAGTGCCTCTTCTAAGACGGCTCTAGGCTTGGCTTTTATGCTTAAGCAAGTTCAAGAGAATTTTAAGTATCAAATCGTAGCCCTGACCTCAGCCTCTAATGTGGATTTTGTAGAGAAAACAGGCTATTATGATGAAGTGCTTTCTTATCAAAACTTAGAAAACTTGAAAAAGGAAGATACCCTAGTGATAGATTTTGCGGGAAATGCCCCAAGGCTACAGTCTTTGGCTGCTTATTTAGGAGATGCCCTTAGGTTTATTTCATTGGTCGGGATTGCTGACTGGCAAGCCAGCAAAGATTTTAAAGACATTCCTAATTCGGCACTTTTCTTTGCTCCAAGCGAAGCGAAAAAGAAGTACAATGAGTGGGGCATAGCAGTAACGAACCAGAAAGTAGCGGAGGCTTTGTTTGTGTTTATAGAAGAGATGAAAAAGTTTATTGATATACACCACCTTACAGAGGCAGCACAAGTGAGCGAAGTATATCAGCAGATGATAAGCGGAAGCCTAGATCCAAGCAAGGGCTACATTGTGAAGTTAGAAGAGAAAAAATAAAGAAGTATATTAGAAAAGTACAAATGTATCCTAGATAATGAGCCATAAAAAAAGCACAAAGTAACTTACTTTGTGCTTAGATGATATTCGTGTAAAAAATAAAATTCTAAATTTGTTTTCTCAGCCAAAGTGCCTGAAAATAAAACACAATCATGAATGAAGTCAATAATAGGGCTACTAACATAGTTATAAAATTAAGTTAAACTTATTATAGTGCAAATATACTAACCTAATTACAGACGCCAATTAGTTTGTTCATTTTTAAATAGGATAGGCCTATACCAAATAATATTCTTTGTAAAAACTTTTGAAAGAATAGAACTCCAAAACTAAGAATGCAATTTGGCATGGGTATTTTCTTAAAATAGTGCTAAAAAGTAAATTTCACATTGCTTACTTAGTACTGCTTTTTATCTTGATAATGCTTTAATAAGTAAATTTATTTTTATTGAAATAACTTTTAAACAATCATTTTAGCTTTTCGCATTCTTTCTTAAAACCTAAACAAGCTCAAGCTCACTATCTAACAAGGAGCTAAAC
>JAABSX010000069.1 GCA_011390205.1 Microscillaceae bacterium
ACCCTGAGATAGGGATTTGTGGGACAAATATCGAATATTTTGGGTTCGTGAAAGGTGCATGGTGTCCTCCTTTGAATCATAAAAATATTATCTGCCGTTTGTTGTTCATAGATTCTATGACCAACTCCTCCTCAATTATTCGGCAAAGTTTGGTAAAAAAACATAAATTGAAATATAATATATTTTTTTTGACAAATCAAGACTACGAACTTTGGGCAAGGATGAGTAGTTTAACGAAATTTGCAAACTTAGATTCAGTTCTCATTAGAGTAAGAAAGCACGAAAATAGTATCACAGAAAATCAACAAAGGGTACTCCAAAACCTCAACAAAGTACGCACTTATCAACTCCACACCTACCTACACCTTTCTCCTACGGAGGAAGAGCTTAAGACCCACCATGAGCTTGTGAAGACACCCGAAGAGGGTTTTACGCTGAGTTATGTCAGGCGGGTAAGTGCTTGGCTAGACAAACTGGCGGCTGCCAACCAACAGACAGGGCATTATCCTGAGCCTGAGTTTACGGATTTGCTCACGCAGCTTTGGGACAAAAGCACGGCGGGCTTGCATCACTTGGGGCTAGGCTTTGGGAAGGTTTTTAGGCAATCTGCGTTTTCAGAGTACCAACATTATTCTCTTTGGCAAAAAATTAAGTTTTGGATGAAGTGTGCTCTAGGTGTTATCCGAAGAAAGTAATCAAGAGAAAAGCCCTTGTAGTTAGTGATTTTGATGATGAGCATTATATTTATTCACGCTGTCATTCTGTAAGAATCCGAAAGCGTATCAAAAGAAATACACATTGATTAAAACAAGCTATTTGAGAAAAGACTACCAAAATAGCAGATTCTTACAGAATGACAGCGCACATGACATTATATTTACTCCCTTAGCCACATCTCAAAGCTCACAGCAGGTAAATTAAAATCATAGGTATTTCCTCCTCTAAGCCTAGCTACTTTCGCTTTGATGCCCTTTTTGTGGTCAATTCCTGATGGATTACCGATTAATTTCCACTTGCCTTCGGGCAGGTTTACTTCGGAGAATTTTCCATCTTCTTCACCTATGTTTATCAATACAAGCAGTTGATTGTCAATGATGTATCCTAGTTTGTGGGGGTTTTTGGGTTCTATAAATCGGTAAAAATCATCAGGGATGGCTTCGGCATTTCTGAATATTTTTCCTTGCTCGCTTAGTCTGAGTGTGATGAGTCCTTGCCAAAAATGGTACATTTCTAGGTAGTGGTTGGGGGCTTTTTCATCTCCGAGATTGTCCCACACAAATTGATTGGCAGTGCGTATGTTGTAAGTATCGCGTTTGCCGTGCATATAGATTTTGACTCCTTGTTTGGTTTCTTTCACTACCTCCTCCAAGGCGGCAGCCCCTTTGCTACGCATCATTTCTGAGCCACCGTGCAGCACGAGGGGGCCTTGGGAAGTCAATAGCAAAAGTGCTGCAATTTTATAATGATTTTCATCTACCCCGAATCTTCCGTCCCAGTCTTTAGTCGCAAATTGGTCAGCCAGTGCCCAGTTGTCGTGGATGTCTAAGTAATTGATTCCGCTGAGGGGATTTTTTTCTTCTGGAAATTTATTCATCAGTCCTAGTTTTACCTGTGCCCTTAGGTCAGCGTTACCTCCTGCATAGCCTCTGTCTTTTTTCTTATCTTGGGGGTTAGAGACAGGCCCTTTGAAGGCATTGCGGGCATCATCCTGAAAGAAAGTAATGGGAGAGTCCGCTTTGTACCAGTCCCAGTCAGGGTTTTCTTCAAAATCAGGATCATTAGAGCCTATCCAAGGTTCACCATAGATGATGATGTCATCACCGAGGGCTTTTCGGAGAGCGATGAGGGTTTGTTGGTCTATCTGCCCTGCGAGGTCTATTCTAAATCCATCAATCCCAAATTCTTCTATCCAGTGCTTGCATTGGTCTATGAGCCATCGCTGCACCATGGGGCGGTTTTCGGTTTTGACTTCATTGCCATATTCACCGATGTGGTTCAAATCACGTGTACGGTAGTAGTATTGCTTGTCTAGTGCGTTGAAGTGAAAGATAAGGTCTTGCCCATCCATATTTTCGGCGGTGTGGTTTGGCACGATGTCTATGATGACCGCCATGTTTTTGTTGTGAAAGGTCTGTACGAGGTCTCTAAATTGATTTCTTTCTGCGCCGTGTTCTGTGTTTTTTTGGCGAAATCTTGCTTCTACTGCAAAACAATGCGAGGTACGGTAGCCCCATTGGTAGTTTTCGGTATGGATTCCGTATTTTGCCATGTGTTCATCATCTTTGAAAGACTCCTGCCAGTCTTGGTCTCTCCAGTGAAGAAACTCTTGCATAGGCATCAGATGAACGGTATTTATCCCTAAATCTACTAGATAATCAAAGCCGATTTTCTTTCCAAATTTATTTTTAAGCCCTGATTGGGTCATGGCGGGGATGCTTCCTTTGAGATGCTCAGGCACAGGCAATAAGTCTGTAAAATCCTGTACGTGTACTTCATACGCCACGACATCTTGCATGTTGGGGCGGCCGTTTTTGAGGGCAGAAGCAGGGGTGGTTTTTTCCCACACACGGCATTTCCCCCAGGAGTCCATGCTTACACGGGCGTAGGGGTCAGAGATATGCACGGGGTTGGTTTCGTAGAAGTGATTGCCAGGGTCATTGCTTCCGTGCACGGTAAAATCATAATAGACTCCGTGAAGATTTTGTCGGACAGTCGCCTCCCATACACCGTCAAAGTCTGCGGTCATATCTATGGTTTGGTAGGCTGTGCTGTCATCGGCTTCTTTGTAGAGGTAGAGTTTCATGGCTTCGGCACGGGGCGAGAACATTCTAAAAGTAGTATGCGTGCGGTCTGCACTGACATTGGCACCGAGCTCTTTGTCCGAATAAATCTCTCTGAACCAGCCATCAAAGCTACAGACTGTTTTTAGATTAAGTTCGGGGATTTCGAGGTAATAGACCCTTCTGATGTCAAGGTCTTTTTCGGGTGTGATGAGGGTTTGGGATGCTGTATTGGGCATGACTCCTGCCACTTTGATTTCTTGTCCTTTTGCATTGGTGATTTTGTAGGCTGTGGGGTTTAGGGGTCTTTCTATGCCTTCTATGTTTGCCCAGATAGTGCGTGCTCGGCGGATTTCGGCACGGAGGGAGGGCGGTTTGATGCCTTTCATAAAGACGAGGTTTCCACTGCTTTCATTGGGTGCATCTGCGGGTGGGCTGAGCCATTCCCCCTCATTGACCCTAAATTTAAACTGGGCACTGGCAGGTATTTTTTCTAGTTTGGGGTTTTCGATGCTGAGTATCCAGAGGTCTTCTTGGATTTTTTTGAGTTGCCATTGTGGGGCATCCATCTCATTGTTCCATTCTCTAAATGAGCCTGTTACGCTTACTTTTTGAGGGTTTTTGATTTGGTAAAGGGCTTCTGAAAACACAAAATGAACTTGTTCATTGCTTCTTTGATAGCCTTTTAGGAGGTCTTCTTGGCTAAAATCTTGTGCTTGTATTTGGTACGTGTTCGAGCTCAGACTCATCAGAATAAGGATAAATAAGTGTTTAGGTGTCATTTGATGTAATTTTACGACTTACATTATTTTCAAAAACAAAGTTACTATTTGTAGGCATTAATTCATCATAGTCAGCTACAAATTAGGTTTTGGGCAGAGGGTTATTTGTGTGTGGGGAAGCTCATCATGGCTTTTCTGACACTTTCTTCTATGCGTTCTGCCCAAGTTTCGGCAGAGTATTTTAGCTCTCCTATGACCCAGCCTTGCCAGATGAGGGCTAAGTTTTTGGCATCTTTTACATCTATGATGAGGGTCATTTCTTCATAATCTCTTACACGGGGTTGGTTAGGAAAGCTATTCCATCGGCTCCAGTAGCCCCAGGTCATGGGTGCATTTTGGTAGCTGATATCTTGCCTGCTTCTGACTTCGGTCTGGAAGCTAAAGATAAAATCAGGTTCTTGGGCTACCATTTGGTATCCTTTTTCTGTCAGTAGGGCATTGATGGTGTTATTGATTCTTTTTTTGGTCAGTTCGCTGTTGAGCAGCGGATTGCTGCGGCGTGTGAATAGCTGCCTTGTATCTTGCCTGAATGTGAGGTAATTGCTAAAATTCACTTGTGGGTCTTTGTCAGCACCTACCGTAAATTTGGGGCTACAGGCAGTGCTCACCAACAAGAAGAAGACGAAGTAAGCAATGGGGTATATCTGTATTTTCATGTTTGTTTTCATAGATTGTCTAGTGTGTACTTTATTTGCCCATCTTCCGTAATTCTGCTCAATGCTCCTACGAGGCGTTGTGCGTATCGGCTCTGTCTGATGTGTACTTCTGCACGCTCTATTTTTTTCATTTTGCTTTTGTTTTGCCTTCACTTTGCGGGCGTCTTTTAGAGATAAAAAACGAAACTACAAAAAAGTTTCTGTGATGTTGCAAGTAGAGCTTTGTCCTATTTTGTCATAGTTTTTGTTAATCCATTCTTCTGCTTTTTGTCTGCCTATATTTCGCAAGCGCTGTATAAAATCCCAGTCAGTGTTGAGTTTACTGGTTACGCCTAGTTTGTTCATTTCTTGTTCGGCATTGATGGCATGGATGTGCAGATTTCTGAGCCTTCCGTCATTGACTCCTAGCTCTAGGAGTCGTTGGACAAATTTGATTCGGCGCATCTCGTGCATGAGGCTTGCGTTAAAGCTGAGTTCATTGATTCGGTCTCTGATTTCGGCTGCAGTTCGGGGGATATGCTTGATGTTGATGGGGTTAATCTGTATCAAGAGGATGTCTTCCGTTTCGGTATCATCTATGAGCGGAAAGATGGGTGGATTGCCCATGTAGCCTCCGTCCCAGTAAGCTTCCCCGTCTATTTCTACGGCTTTGAAGAGGTGAGGCAAGCAGGCAGAGGCCATGACAGCATCTGCGGTGATTTCTTTTCCGTGAAATACCTTTGCCCGCCCCGTGCGGACATTGGTGGCACAGACAAAGAGTTTGACCACTTCGGTCTTGCGGAGCGCCTCAAAATCTACCAAATCTTCTAATAAATCTTTGAGCGGGTTAATGTCTGTGGGGTTAAACTGATAGGGTGAGAATGACATGGTGAAGTAATCAAGCCAATAATATGCAGGAGAGTAGTCAAGTCTTCCTTCTCCAAACAGTCTATCTAGCCAGCTAGGCTGTAAGATGGTTTGTTTTTGGTAGCTAGAGGCTTTTTTCCAGAATTTTTCCATCATTTCCATGGCTCCCTGTCTGCCCCCTATGTGCATTCCGTAGGCAAACATGGTGGCATTCATAGCTCCAGCACTTGTGCCACAGACACCTTCTATGACGAGGCTTCTCACTTCTAATAATCTTTCTAATACACCCCAAGTAAAAGCCCCGTGTGAGCCTCCCCCTTGCAGGGCTACATCTATTGTTCTATACATAATTCTAAGCCCTCTGCCCCATTGGGGCATTTTGATTGTTTTATACTTTTACTTTATCTGGCATGCACAGTTGTATTCTTTTCTTTAAATCTTCGGAGGCGGGGAGCAGGGGCATTCTGACTTCTGCCGAGCAGACCTCGAGCAGCTCTAGAGCTTGTTTGACTCCTACAGGGTTGCTTTCTTCATACATCAGAGGGTTGATAGCACTTATTTTGAA
This sequence comes from Microscillaceae bacterium, assembly GCA_011390205.1. Taxonomy (GTDB): domain Bacteria; phylum Bacteroidota; class Bacteroidia; order Cytophagales; family Microscillaceae; genus JAABSX01. Next base: position 5,630 of record JAABSX010000069.1, read on the forward strand.
GAGTTGTGCCCTTGCTGCTTCAAAATCACCTTGAAGGGCAGCCGCTGTCATTTTACGAAAAATAACAGGGAAGGCATTTGCCAAGACCGAGATAACGCCTTGCCCACCAAGCGAGATGAGGGGCAAAGTAAGCATATCATCTCCAGAAATCAGGAGGAAATCCTTGGGTTTGTATTGGCTAATTTTTAGGCATTGCTCCAGGTTGCCAGAGGCTTCTTTAGTGCCGATGATGTTGGGATGCTCCGCAAGGTGTAGGGTGGTCTCTGCACTTACATTAGAGGCCGTTCTTCCTGGCACATTGTAGAGTATCACAGGCAGGGGAGAAGCCTCTGCAAGGGCGTGGTAGTGTGCATAAATTCCTGCTTGTGAGGGTTTGTTGTAGGCAGGGCTTGCCGAGAGGATTGCTTGGACACCCTCTAGGTCAGTGTTTTTGAACTGATGTAAGACTGCCTGTGTGTCATTGCCTCCTATGCCATAGACGATGGGGATATTCTTAGGATTATTTTCTTTGACAAACTGCAAGACTTGTTTTTTTTCTTCGGGCTGCAGGGTAGCAGATTCTCCTGTGGTGCCCATGACCACCCAGTAATCTACTCCTGAGCCTTGTGCATAGGTGTGCTCTAGGAGTCTTTTGAGGGCGGGGTAGTCTATTTCTTTGCGGGTATTGAAGGGGGTAATCAGTGCTACCCCAGTTCCGATAAATTGTGGATAAGTCATTGTTTTAGGCTGCTTTAAGTTTACGTACAAATAGCATCATTTCTTTGATGAGTGTTTCTATGTGGATGTTTTCTTCATTGAGTGAAATCATGAGTTCATAGTTTTTTTCTTGGTTAGGAAAATAAGCTCCTACTCGGCATTTTGCTTGACTTTTTTGCATAATACTTTCAAATAGTGGAAATGGTTTTGCTAAAATACAACAAAGATAATCAAATCTTGTGTTTACAAAATGCGCTACATCAGGTGCATTGATTTTGCCTAGAGGGCTTATGTCTTTGCTTGTAAAGGCATCATACTTAAAGTAATAGGGGTTATTGGTGATTTTATCTACAAAAGTGAGCATTTTTAGCTGTTTGCCCTCTTTTTGCAGTTGAGACACCAGTTGATTGATGGCATCTTGCTCACTTTCTTTTTCTACCAAGAACAGAATGCCGATGTTTTTTGCCTGTGCATAGTTTACAGTTTGCCTCGGGATGGGGGCATCTTGTTTTTCAAATCTATTTCTAATTTTGACGATGTAGTTTCCTAACTTGCTCATATTGAAGTATAAAAAAATGACTAAAAGCCGCAAGTTACGGAGTTTTCTAAGAAAACTTATCAAAGGAAAGGCACTATGTTTCTTGATTTTTTTGTGCAGCTAGGCGTTTTTCCATTGCGTGAGTTCATTTTGCATATTTTCAAAAGTATTATAACCCCTTGCAAGTGCTTTGTGCTTTGCCTCCATTCTGATAAGCACCGTAGGAAAGCCCATGACCCCCAGTGAGCGTGCTTGGTCAAACTCTGAGAGGGTGGCAGCTATGGTGCTTTTGTGCAAGAAAGTTTGCTCAAAATCTTCTTGTGGTATTTGGTAAGTAGGGCACAGCTCCAGATAGGTTTCTAGCTGATTGGTATCTTTGCCCTGTGCATAAAAAGCCTGCTGAATGCCCTTAAAAAACTCAAACTCCATACTTGGCTTGAGCATCCTGACACTCAACACGGCACGTGCTGCGGGTTCTGTATCGTAGATAAAATCATTTCTTTCTAAGATTTTAAAATCAAAGGCTTGTCCCGTCATTTCTTGAATCTCTTGCCAGTGCGCTCTCAAAAAAACTTTTAGCTCGGCTTTCATAGGGGCGGTAGTGCCTGGGCGTAGCCCTCCCAAGATAATTTTAAAAGGGATTTCGGCTTCATTTTCGGTTTTGAGCTTGCTCAGCTCAGGGGCAGCTCCCCAGCACCAAGAGCACATTGGGTCTCCGATATAGATAATTTCGTCAATTTTTGCCATGTTTTGTGCTTAAAAATATATTTACAAAGCTATCAAAAAAAAAGAAGACTTCACCATCGTGTTCGCTTGTGCTGGAGATACAGGCAAGGGCGGGAGAGGTCTTCTTTCAGATAGGGCAGAGGCTAATCTAAATAAAGAATGCTTCCTTTGGGGTATTTGACTTCATACTGGAAGTTGAGTTTTTTGTCTTCTGAGGGTTTTAGATTGAGCTTCCAAGTCAGGATGCCTGTGGTTTCATTGACATTGGCGCCTCCATTGTCTTTGCGGCTTACCTCTATGTCCTTATTGGTGCTGACAGGGAATACATCTTCTATGACCAGCTTGATGGGCTGTTTTTTCTGATTTCGGATGCTTATTTCCCAAGTGCGTGTTTCGGTTTTTTTATTGCCGATGAATTGCTTTTTTGTGTAGTCTTTGATGGGTTTGCGTTCTATTTTGATGCTTTTGTCCCTGCCTAGAGAGAGAGAAAGCGTATCTTCTACTTGGCGTGGGAGGAGCAAGGTTTTGCCTAAGAAAGTCCCTTCAAAGAATAAATTGGCTTCTCCATCTAGCAGGTTAAACGCTTCCCACTCGGTGATGTTGGCAGTCAGGAAGGCATCAGGGTCTATTTTGGGGGCAGCATAATATTCGTATTCGGCCTTGAGCTCGTGCTGATTAATCTCTACGGTGCGGGTTTTGCCATCACTCGGGATGCTGTAAGGCAGCTCTATCTCAAAAGAGATGCTAATGGTACTTTCTGTGGCTTGGGTTTGTATCGGGATGTCTTTGCGGTCATATTCACTTACATCATCAAATGCCATCTCTACTTTTTTTTCCTTACGAGCACTTGCCGAGCGATTTCTTTGCGTTCCATAGCCTGTTACCACTACTTCGCTGAGTGTGCTGGTATCTTCGGCGAGGGCTATGTTGAGGGTGCTGAGATTGCCTACGGGTATTTCTTGTCTTTGCATACCTACATAGCTGATTACCAGGGTTTTGTTCATAGCACCGTCTATCTCGAAGTATCCGTTGATGTCTGTTAGGGTGCCAATGGTGCTTCCTTTTACCATTACGTTGGCTCCTGGTAGTCCTTCTCCATTATATTCATCTACCACCCTTCCCCGTATTTTATTGCCTCCGAAGTAGCCTATTTTATCTGCCAAGCTGCTGTTTAGTTTGGTTTTAGGGGCTTGGTAGGGCTGGTTATATTGCAAAAACCAAGGCACGAGCTGGGGTTTTACACCGCTTTCGTTGGGGTCAGCCGTGGAGAGGGTCAGTTTTACGTTGTTCCAGTCCACGCCTGAGTTTTGATAGACATTTGCTTTGTAGCTGAGCTGTATGGGGCTGCTGATGTCTTTCACCCTCAAATCATAAGTAGGGTGCCATCCTGCCTCTTCTATCATATATTCTAGCTGAAATTTGGCAGAGAGTGCTGTTTTTGAGCTTATTTTTACGAGGATTTCACTGGTGGTCAGGTCTGTTTTGTTATTTAGCTCACGGAGTTGGAGTTGTATTTTATTGATTTCGAGTGTTTTGTTTTTGATTAATTTTTGATGTTCGAGCTGTTTATTTTTTAGCTCTTGGCGGCGTATTCTATGAAAGTCTAGTGCTTCTCTGAGTTCGCTTGTTTTTACGCCAGTGTTTGTTCCAGAGATTTGGCGGTTGTCAGTGAGCATTTTTTCTTCCTGAATAAACACATCCAAGCTATTTTCTGCTCTTAATTTTTCCTCTTGGATATTTTCCAGTTGTTTTTCGAGTACTTCTATTTCCTTTCGTTTTTCTTGTTCTTTCAAGAAATTAATCTGATGAATGACAGAGAGAATCGTAAATGCGCCTTCTCCTTTGACTTGAATGCTTTGCTTATTGAGGCGTGGGGCGAGCCCTTTGAAGATAAGCTCTGTTTCTCCTGCGGAGAGGTTTGTCTGTGCAGAGCGGCTGACCTGAGCCCCGTTCAAGAAGACAGTTACTTTTTCTATTTTACTGTTTGTTTCCTTGGGCTGTATCTGTGCGGAGAGCTGCAAGGCGAAAAAGGTGATTATTAGATTTAGAAATACTTTTTTCATAAAGATTGGTTTTTTTGATATGTGTATTGTATTAAGTAAATGGATAATTGAGCATTGAAAAGTGCTCAATCTACTGATTTTCAACTGCTTATGATTAAATAATAATATAAACTACTTTTGCTCAGGTACTTAAGATTCATTCTTATATCAGTTTACTGGCTTGGGCTGATTTTATTACAGAGTGGCTGTTTTTTTTGAATCATTGCCCATATTTGCCTGCAAAAGTGCTGCTAAGCAAGTTACAGAATTATGTAGTAAGCTGTAGTTTTTTGAGAAGATTTTTATAAATTTGAGAAATATTCAGGAGAGAATTTTTAAATCTAAATACCATATACTTTGTCTTGGAACTGTATTAACTGTGAAGCTGCCAATGATTATCACCATAACCGCTGCGATGTCTGCGGCTATGAGCGTTATTTTTCGGTGAGTGAGGTCAATATGCTTTTGCAAAAAAAAGACGAAGACCCCAGCGAACTCAAAAAATTAAAAACTACCTACAAACGCAACAACACCATCACCAAAAAACTAAGGGAAGAAAACCGTGAGATACAGACACAAATGGCTGATTTGCAGAAGTTTAAAGACACCTTTGACCATGAGCTCACAAACAAGCAATCGCAAATCATTCGCCTCAAAAACAAGGGGTTTTACTATAAATTATCTTTGGTCGGGGCATTTTTTGTGATTCTTTTTTTGATACTGACCCAAGTGAATATTGAGATACAGTTTTAGGCAGCATTGGATGCAAGTCAAATTTTCCTTTTTAGCTACCTCAGCCCTTCCTTCTCCTCGACAGAGGACATAAGGAAGTCAATTTGACTTGCGCCCCCAGCATTTTACATCTTTCTTTTGGAGAGATACCATTTATCTTTCAGAATTTGTGTATCATTGTGAAAGTGACCCATATGAACGATCCTATATTTTTGAAGATGCAGCAGCCCAACCCTTTGCCTACCCCGCCCGACTATGAGCATAAGCTCAAAAACCTGCTTGATAGCCCACACAGGGGGCAAGTGGAGCTTGCTTTTCAGCTAATGTCTAGCTTTGGGTATCCTGCCGAGCCTGACTTTATTGCAAGAATGATTGATACGGGTTACAAGATTGCTTTTTGTATCAAATATGATTTGGTACACTATCTCAAAAACAAACGAAAAATATACCTTTACCACGAAGAAATTGCTGAGCTTCCTCCCAGCTTTGGCTCACTCAATGAACTAGAAGAACTAGAAATACGCTATGCAAAACTCAAAAAACTGCCTTCACAGATTGCCTTCTTGAAGTACCTTCGCCTTTTGGACTTAGAAAATAACGAACTTTCAGAGCTGCCCTCAGAGATGATGTATCTGGGGAAGTTAGAAAAATTAAACCTCTCATTTAACCAAATCAAAGCACCCCACGAAAACATCAGCCACCTCCAAAAACTAAAGTACCTCTCCCTGAAAGGCAATCGGCTAGAGCAAGCCCCTGAGTTTTTGCCCGAACTCAAAAAGCTAGATTACTTAGACCTCAGCCAAAACAGCATCACCAGCATCATAGATGTGCTTTCACGCTTCAGCAAGTTGCCCTACATTCTTCTATCAGAAAATAACCTTTCCGAAGATGAAATCCAAGAAATCAAGGCGAGATTTCATAAACGCAGAATCCAGTTTTGAGGCCTGAGACGAAGAAATCGCTTTTTATTTTCTAAATTTCAAAAGATATTTTTTGAATATTCAAAATTCATGTATCTTTGCCCTTCTACCGAATCTGTAGCTCAGTTGGTTTAGAGCATCACCTTGACAGGGTGGGGGTCGGGGGTTCGAATCCCTTCAGGTTCACAAAACATAAAAAAAACACATCAAAAACCCACTTTTTAGTGGGTTTTTCTGTTAAAAAGGGCTTTATGAGCAATATTGGTTCTATCAATATATATCACTCTCTTTCAATAAAGATAGTCACAAAACTAGTCACTTTTTTAAGTGGTAGTTTTGTGACTATCGATAACTTAAAAAAGAGAGTAATGACAGACCCTACTATTATTTTTAACAGAGCTAATAAATTAGACAAACAAGGACGAGCCAGAGTGGAAATCAGAGTGGTGCTTAATAGCCGAGCTGAGTATTTTTATACCAATGTAAAAATTAAGCCTGAATACTGGGATGAAGCAAAACTTAAAGTAAAAGCTAGACCTAATGCTGAGCATATTACACTTAATATTCAAATTAGGGATATGCAAAATAAGATATGTGAAGTTATAGGACGATGTGTGCGTGAAGGTACTACAATTACACGTTCTCTCATTAAACGTGAACTTGAGCCTGAGATAGCTACCAAGTACCTTTGCTTTCATAACTTTATGAAAACAGAAATTGATAAACGAAATGATGTCTGTGCGGATACAAAACGCCTTCACAGAAAGAGCTTAGAGATACTCAAAGAATATACTCCTGAAATACTGATGAAAGACATTAATTATAAACTCATACAAGGTTTTGAATATTTCTTGATAGAAAAAGGGCTTAATGCCAATACAAGAGGCGACCGTTATCATAAGCACCTTAAACTTTATATCAATAGAGCCATCCAGCAAGACCTCTATGATAAAGTAAACCCTTACTCAAAAGGCTTCAAAATGCCTTCGGCATCAGTGAATCGTGAAGCACTTACACCACAAGAGCTAAATGATTTAGAGAATCTGAATTTTGAACCTGATTTATTCGTTCTGGAACGAGTACGAGATGCTTTTTTATTTGCGTGCTATACAGGAATGCGTTTGGGAGACTGGATTAGATTAGAAAAAGAGTGGATTAAAATAGAAGGTGATGAAATGTATATGACATTCAAACCTTCCAAAGCAAAGAGTAGATGGGTAATGAGGTTTCCTTTACATCAAGTACAAGGAGGCAAACCTAAGGCTATTATCCTTAAGTATATGGAGCAAGCTCAACCAAAATTTTTTCCCAGAATGAATGAAGGGATGGTTAATCGTAATTTGAAATCTATAGCAAGAATGGCAGGCATTGATAAAAAACTTCATAGTCATATTGGTAAGATTACCTTTATTACCATTGCTGCAAGTTTAGGCATCAGTATTGATATTCTTTCAGAACTTACTGGTACTACCACAGATACCCTAAGAAGATATTATAAAAAGGTAAACCCTGAATTAAGAAATAGAACTATAGAAGAAATAAAGTGGTGATGGAGACAAAAATTGATGGGCGTAAACTTACAATAGAGCATTTTCTAAATAAGCGGCTGAAAGGAGAACAGGTAGGAGACTTCACAGCCTACCCTATGTATGTGAAGGTGATTTTTGCGCAAAAAACACATTTGTTTAGAAGCAGACTGATGGAGCATAACTATATTGAGGAAGATATTGAGAATGATGATTCAATCAAAAAATATAAGCAAAAAGAACTCATGATTATTCAGGATATTATTATCCCTATGGCACAATCATTTGACAAAGAAATTTTTTACTTACGTTTTGAAGTTCGGACTAATAAAATCAAGAATAGCTTTAAGCTCTATTTAATAGATATTCTATCAGAGACAAATGTAGATAATATCACAGGAATTGAGAAAGTAAGTGAAGAGACCAATATATTCATTGAACTATCAAAGTATATAGAGACCGAAGTTAAGGATGATTTGAAGATAGGCATGGATGGTGATGTTCTTTGGTTTGATTGGGACAGACAAATAGCACAAGAATATAAAAAATACCTGTCTGATAGATACCCAGTAAAAAAGGTTGATAAAATCATCAATCTAATTACTAAAGAAACTATCCATTATCCATCAAAATTACAATAAGTAGATAAATTGACACATTACATTGTGATTTTTAATTTGTTATGTGTATATTTGTGCGTGATTGTTTTGATATATCATTTTACAACAGTTAATCTAGTTTTCATTGGTGTTTTTTACCTGAAAGCTTGATTAATCTGAATACTTCCGAGCACAGCTCATTTTTTTTACTTTAAATACATTACATTTTATATTTTATATTATTTTATATACTTTTCACCCTTTAATTTTTAATCATGAATACAGACCTAAAACAAATTGATGAGCGACTATCTCGTATCGAGATGAAGCTAAACTTACAGCCAAAGACCACAAAAGAGTGGCTTACTTCTGCTGATGTACTCCAACGTCTTAACTGGAGTTATCCTACTTTTATGAGATGGATTAATGGCAATCATCCTACTGCCAAGTATGCACGCCCAAGCAAAATTAAAAAGGTATTGGGCAGGTGGTTTATCCATGAGAGTGAAATTGAAAAATTATTTAATGACTAATCCCTTTTACCTATGAACAATTACCAAAGAATATATGAGAAGACTATAGAAGAGGCTAAGCTCAAGGAAGAGGTAAAGTCTGCTAAGGAGCGTTTTACACCAAAGCCTTTTGTGAGCGAGTATTATCAACTCAAACAAGCAGCTTTGTATTTTCGCCCTGTGTTGAGTCTGTTCTCTGTCATTACTGGTTTTGCCTTCTTATTCTATAATTTCAATACCAACTTACCTATCATAGTATCAGCTTGCTTTGCAATACTATTACTGGTAATGTTGGAGTATCTGAAAGCCGAGACCATTACACTCAGTATCAGGAAAGTACTCATGACGAGCAAAATAAGCCATATTGTCTTATTACTCTTTTCCTTTGCCTTTTTTGCATTGTCTGTATTTTGCTCAGTCAGTGGAGCAAAAGAACTCTATTTGCAGACAGATAATAACTTGGAAGAATATCAAATACAGGTCAAAAGCCAGCAGCATAATCTTATTGAAGACTATGAGAGCAAAATCAAATCGGAGAAAAAGGATTTGAATGAGTTCAAGGCATCAGTAAGTTGGCAAGGTAAAATCAATTTACAGAATAAGACGGTTGCCCAGACGCTATCAAGCCATACGGCAAAGATTGATAGCTTGGAGGCACAGAAAGCCAGACATCTACAAGCGATTTCTGCTCAATCTCAACAGGATATAAAAGAGCTAGAAGATGAAACAGGCTTTAACATTATCTTTTGGATAGTTTTGAGTGTGTGTAATGAGTTCTTACTATTCATCTCTCTTACCTTTCCAGTATGTTATCAATTTAAGGCAGCATCTGAGAGTGAAATCTTTGCTCACTCACTACCTCTATTCAATATGAGTTTACATGATTTCAAGCAATTTGCGAGTAATTTGTTACTCCATAACACAGAAGAATGGCACATACCATTGTCAGAGAATCTCCCTAATACCAAACAACAAGCCACCCCTTATGAAGCATCTGATACTTCACCTCCATATACCGCTCAAGCACCCACACACAACAAGGATAAAACGAAGGTGTATGAAGCAGATTTGGAGGTGGAAAATCGGGAAGAGATGTCTCAAAATAAGCGGAAGCCAAGAAGCAATAGTTATGACTATGAACGTATCAGAGAATTGAAAGATAAAGGTCTGAAAGTCAAAGAAATAGCATCCTTGTTAAATTGCTCTGAGACTACTATTCGGAGGGCTAGAATGGCTAAATAACTGATTAAAAAAACGTTATTTAGAGAATGAATGCCTTTCATTTACATAACATCTAAGCTCCTTAAAAAACCCAAAACCCAACCCCAAAAAGAGTAATGAAGATACTTCTACTTAATATAGAAGACAGGATTTCTATGTCCTAATAAGACATAAAAAAAGAGCAAAGTTCCCGCTTTGCTCTCTAAATTAATTTTGAAACTTATCTTTTTCTGATGCAAATATAAGCAATTCAGGAAAGAATTAAAATATAAAATAATCATGGAAAAAACTATGTATAAAGTTTCTTTCTTTTCTGATGGCATCAAACAAATTACTCCAACTAAGGAAAATACCAATCTAATAAATATCCTCTCAGGGATTAGAAAAGGGAAGTGGAGGACACATATTACTCAACTAAGGCAGACCTTATCAGTAGATGAAAGGAAGTATAAGGAAGATAAGAAATCATTACCCTATTTTACTGTTTCTGGTACTTTTAGCAAAAGAAGCAATAAACTCTTACTACAACATAGTGGCTTGATACAAATAGACTTTGACTCTACGCATATCACTCATCTTGACCTTGATAGCATGCGTTCAGAGCTATATGCAGATGAGTACACCTTTGCAGGCTTTATTTCACCCAGTGGTAAAGGCTTAAAATTGATTGTCAAGATTCCTACTCACCCTAACGATGCCAAACATAAGCAAAGCTTTTATGCCTTAGAGAAGTATTACCAGACAAAGTATGGATACACCATTGATGAATCTTGTAAGGATGTGTCTAGGGCTTTTTTTATAAGTGATGACCCTGAGTTACGCTTTAATGCAGATGCAAAAGTTTTTGAATTACTAGAAAGTAAGCCTTCTCTCAAAGCCCAAGAAGAAGTAGCATCTAAGTCTAGCACAAAAGAATCACCTCAGAAACCCAACATACAAAGTTCTAGTGAAGAAGCTTACATCCAAAAATGCGTTTCTAATACCCTTGAAAATGCTAAAAATCTCATCAAGACTAGTAGCAATGGTACAAAGCATAACTCTCTATTAAAAGCGGCTAACCTCTTAGGAGGCTATGTTGGTGGGAATCTTCTGAGTTCACAAGAGGCAGAGGAGATACTAAAGACAGAGATTGAGAAAAAACCCGATGTTAATAGTTTGGAGGATGCCTATAAAACGATTCGTGAAGGAATCAAACATGGAGCAAAAGCTCCCATTTACAAAGATAAACTCCTACAAGAACGTGAGAATTATCACCAGAAGAGTCAAGCCAATACATCTGTTCATCTTAGACAGGACAGTCAGGGTAAAGGGGAGGTAATACCTTCCAAAATAAACAACCAACTTGATTTCTACAAAGTCATACGTAAAGTCAAAGATGAGAAAGATGAAGTCAGGATAGAAATTAACTTCTTAAAGCTAGTAGAGTATGTTCAGCAATTTGGTTTTACACGCTATGATGTATCTATTGATAATACAATTTTTGTCAAAATCACAGATAATATACTCACAGTGGTAAATCTCAATCAAATTCTAGATACTGTCTTTAAGAGTATCAGAGAACTACCCTACAAGCTCAAAGACGTGAGTAAAGAAGCCTTGATTAATAAACTCTACAAAGGCATCAACTCTTATTTTAGTAAACAATTAATGTACAGGATGACCCCTGCCAAGGATATCGTTTTCAAGCAAGAAACTAAAAACACCTCTTATGTATATTTCAGGAATGGCTTTGTAGAGATTACAAAATCAGACTGTACTTTTAAACAATATACAGAACTAGATGGCTACATCTGGGATAGTCAAATCATAGAACACGATTTCTCACTCATCAAAGATGGGCTTAAAGAAGAGAATCATTTCTATGATTTTTGCCATAAAATCAGCAACCAAGATGACGAGAACTTTCTTTCTCTCCGTAGCATCATTGGCTACCTGCTCCACAACTACAAAGAAGGAAAGCAGAAAGCCATCAACTTTACAGATGGGTCGCTTTCTATGGGTAATGATGGTAGGTCGGGAAAGACCTTACTAGCCAAAGCTCTCGGCAAATTGCGTGTCTATTGTGAAATCAATGGGAAAGATTTTGACCCTCGCAATAAGCACAAATACCAGTCTGCCGACCTAGATACACAATTGCTCAACCTGAATGACATCAAACAAGGATTCAGTATTGAGCATATCTACAATGACATCACCGAAGGCATCAGTGTAGAACGCAAAAATCAATTCCCTTTTAAGGTAAAACCTAAAATGATTTTATGCTCTAATCGTCCGCTAAAGCTCAATTCTGGAAGTGATAGAGATAGGGTAGTAGAGTTTGAGTTCTCAGACTATTTCAATGAATCACATAGCCCCGAAGATGAATACAAGCATTGGTTTTTTAATGATTTGAATGAAAATCAGTGGAATAAGTTTTATAATTTCTTAATAGACTGTATTCATATTCATCTTAAAAAAGGACTCATTAAGCCTAAAAATAAGCAATTAG
>JAABSX010000006.1 GCA_011390205.1 Microscillaceae bacterium
CTCACCGCAGGTGCAGGAGTTGGTATGCGGGAGTGTTTGATAAGGGTGAGAGTGTTTATGTTTTTTCGGTAATTTAGTAGTTCAAGGACTCTTCGCCTTCGGCGGAAAGCAGACGCTTTCGTAAATAAATGGTGAAAGCATAAGCGAAGCGATGCTTTCACCAGAGGGGGAGTGTATTAGTAAACACAGGTGTTCATTTTATTTTGAACTATCCCTAAGCCAACACTTTCTCCAATAGTTTTTGGGTGATTTTTAGCTTTTGTTGAAAATTGAGAATCATCACGATGTAGCCCAGTAGCCAGAATAGGAAGACCAAGCCTGCATGCAGCTGGTTTTTTTCTACCAGTAAGAAGACAGCTATCACACACCAAAACACGAAAGTACCCAAGGCAGCGATAAACAAAGTGCCTTTGGGTAAGCTGTAAAGCAAAGAAACAATGCTGCCCCGAGAAGTAGCCTCTATCTCAGCACGCACGATGGGCATAAAATGCTCAGGATACAGACTAATCCGCCTTAGATAAAGGCGATGAGGCTTGGCGATGCCTTCAAAACAGTATTTCTCATCCAATTTTCTTCCGAGCAAGCTGTATTCCGCTGCCATTCCATAAGAAGGTTTTTCATCAGCAGGACGCACCAAGGGCTTCACTTTTTGGTGAAGCTCTTCGGGGCTGTAGTGTGAGACCCAAGTGCTTTTTTGGTAGGGGATGAGGTGCATTGTTTTAGGAGCTTTGCTATGTATCTCTAACCAACTCACTGAATCTTTGTTTTTTTAGCTTACATAATCATCTTGGCTTTGCACGGCTATCAGAGAAATTTCTACATTGACATCTTTGGGCAGGCGGCTGACCTCTACGGTCTCTCTAGCAGGTGGCGAGGCAAAAAAATAAGAGCCATAGACTTCATTGATTGCCTGAAAATTGTTCATATCTTTTACAAAAATAGTGCATTTGACCACCTGAGCGAAGGTCATAGAAGCTTCTATTAAGATAGCCTCTAGGTTTTTCATGACTTGGTGCGTTTCTGTTTCTATGTCTTGGTTTAAGATTTTCCCTTCTAAGTTGAGGGCTATTTGCCCAGAAACATAGAGTGTGCCTCCTACTAAGATGGCTTGGCTATAAGGACCTATAGGAGAAGGAGCATTGATGCTTTTGATTATTTTTTTGCGAATCATTTCTGAAAGTTTAGTATTTTTTGTCTAAAAAATGAGTAGAATAAACGCATCGATGCCCAGGCATTCAAGTAACTTGATAGATGGCTTGATACCCTAATCATCAAGGTGTACTCACTCATTTTGCAAAATAACAACAATTCAGGGATTTTAAATAAAAAAATAATCCACAAAATACAGTTACTTGCCTTATGGATTAGAAATTGTAGTATTTTTGAAAAAATTATACATTGTATTTATCAGAATCTAACAATCACATGAAAAAATATACTGTCCTACTTGCCATAGTATTTTGGCTTTCTGTTGTCTGTGTATTTGCCCAAAAAAGCCGCACACAAAATATCAAAACTCCTGAAGAATTTCTTCAAGAAATCGGCCCTAACAAGGTTCTAAAACTCAAATCAGAGAAGTTTAATTTCAGTGCCTTGGGCTACAGAAGCAGCAATGCCCACATCACAGTAAACAAAACCAATCAGGGGCTTTTTATTGAAATCAAAGATGTGGACAATCTCACCATCGAGGGAGATGTAGGTGTTACTGTTAAAATCACAAGTGATAGCCGGCAAATACCTGTGCTTAGTTTTGTGAATTGTAAAAACTTGGTATTAGAAAATCTTGAGGTAGGCTACAGCCCTGGCAACACACCAGCCAAGGGTTCTTTGCTTTATTTTCAGAATATAGAAACACTTAAAATCCGAAATGTAGCACTGCGAGGCGAGGCAGGGCAGGCACTAGACCTGAATGCCGTCAGAGATGCCAATTTAGAATGTATCAGCATCAGCGGATGCACACAAGGGATGATGACATTGCGTAATTGCAGCAATCTCAATATCAAAAGTAGCCATTTTTATAACAATCATCGGTTTGACCTGATTAATATATTTGATTCCGAAAAAATCAACCTAGAGCAGTGCCGCATAGATTTTAATTATACGGGCACTGGAGCAGAGTATGACAGCTACGCACTCATCAATGCACCTCTAAGCCCTGGAGCTACAGGCCCCGTGGTTTTCTTAAAGAAATGCACCATTGAGGAAAATTTCTTGCAGTTTTTTTGCAGAACCAGTGCCGCCCTTGTGCGTGAAGATTGTAAGCTAGACAATAACCTCATCATCAAGGGCTACAGCAGCAATCCATAAAAAATGAAGATATTAGAAAAGCAAAAGAGTTTTTTGGATAAATCGATGCCTCAATTTTACATACATTTCTACTAAAAAATTGTAGCTTCTCCGAATTTGCTTTAATTTTAGACTCTATTCTGTGCTTGTTAGATTTTAGACCTAAGTATTGTTTGAGATGTCAAAAACCAATCGCCGTGAGTTTATCAAAAAAGGTTCTTTTGCGACCCTTGCCACTGCTGGGGCATTGGCTACTGCCTGCCAAAGTAGCCTCAAAGAAAAAGCAAATACAGCCCTTACCTCTGATAAGAAATACAACTGGATTCTGGTGAGCACATGGCCGCCTAGGTTTCCAGTGTTGGGAGAGGGGCTAGAGATGCTTTCTAAGTGGATAGAAACAGCCTCTGCAGGGCGAATGAAAATTAAAGTAATGGGAGCGGGTGAGCTGATTCCTGCTCTTGAGTGCTTTGATGCCGTCAGTCAAGGGGCTGCACAAATGGCAAGTGGTGTGTCTTATTATTGGTCTGGCAAGCTGCCTGCTGCACAGTTTTTTGCTGCCATTCCCTTCGGGATGAATGCCCAGCAAATGAATGCTTGGATTATCAATGGAGGAGGGCTGCAGCTCTGGGAAGAACTCTATGCACCTCACAACATCATCCCGATACCAGGGGGCAATACAGGCGTACAGATGGGTGGCTGGTTTCGCAAAGAAATCA
The DNA here is from genome assembly GCA_011390205.1 of Microscillaceae bacterium. Taxonomy (GTDB): domain Bacteria; phylum Bacteroidota; class Bacteroidia; order Cytophagales; family Microscillaceae; genus JAABSX01. The sequence goes on from JAABSX010000006.1 coordinate 3,003, forward strand.
ACTCTCTCAAAGATTTGCAAGGGCTAAAAATGCGTATGCCCGGCTTAGGCGGCAAGGTGCTTGCCAAAGCAGGCGGCACAGTAGTCCTTAGCCCTGGCAATGAGCTTTATACCAATCTTGAGCGAGGGCTGATAGATGCCACTGAGTGGATAGGCCCTTACCATGATTACAAAATGGGCTTCTATAATGTAGCCAAAAACTATTATTACCCAGGCTGGCACGAGCCTGGCCCTATGCTAGAGATGATGGTCAGCAAAGATAAATTTGAAGCCTTACCCCTTGATTTACAGGAGATTATACGAAGTGCTATCCACCGAATGGGCCTTTGGGTGCTGGGTGAATTTGAGGCGAAGAATAATTTTTATCTGCGAAAAATGATCAAAGAAAATGGCGTAAAACTTAAAAAATATCCAGACGAAGTGCTGGCACAGCTCAAAATCTATACCCAAGAAGTCATAGACGAACTGACAGCCCAAGACCCTATGTGCAAAAAAGTCTATGCTTCTTTTTCAGAGTTTAAGAAAAATATCACCGAATGGTCTAACATCACCGAAAAAGTTTTTTACGAATCACTGGCTTAGATTTTATTGTGAAGTCAGAAAGTTTTTGTTGGGTTAAACTTTTTGGCTCAACTTTCACTTATCATGATGCTAAAATTTACCTAATTTTCGCTCTTAGAATACAGGTGGGTTTCTCCAAATAATTTATTAGATTTGGTTTTATAAACTACTACTTAAGTACTTTTACTAAAATAGTTTGTATTGTTATTTAATCATAAGCAGTTGAAAGCCAGTATATTGAGTAATTATCAATCGTCAGTTTTCAATTATCCATTTACTTACTCATATTATTTATAACTAATCACCTCATGGAAGCTGTTTCTATATTTTCTTTGCTAGGCATTTATATAGGCATTCGCCTGCTTTTGGGGCACCACAAAACCCAAAGTATGAAAGATGTAGAGAAGTACAAGGAAGGCGTAAAACTCATCCTTGCAGACAACTATTCTGAGGCACATGTTTATTTTGGCAAAATAATCCAGCAAGACCCACAGTGTGGCATTGCTTGGGGCTACAGGGCAGAAGCAAACTACCGCTTAGGAAATACTTATCAGTGTATAGCCGATTGTAACCGAGCTTTGAGCATAGATTATCAACTATCAGATTGTTATTTGTTCAGAGGTTTGGCCCTTTATGACCTCAAAGAGTACCAAGATGCACTGACAGAGTTTGACCTTGCAGTCTGGCATTTTAGAGAAAAACACCCCGAAACTTTCCGCTACAGAGGGCTTTGCTATTATGCATTAGGCAAACACAAAGAGGCAAAATACAATTTTCAGAGGGCTCAAAAGCTAGGAGATGAAGAGGCCAATTATTACCTCATGCAAATCAGAAAAAAACTGGATGTACTCTAAGATACCTGACAGGTTTCAAGAAAAGTAAATTATTTTTCTGAATTTAGTATATCCGAATTGTCAAGAGTCATTTTTTGCACAAATTTAGCTGTATGCCATGAGCGAGCCTTAAAAAATTTGTAAATTGCAAAGGGCTTTCTCAAAAAAAAGAACGGTAATATGTCTAAATTGATGCGCACTGGTTTGTGGATAATGGTCTTAGGAGTATTCAGCACCTTTTGTTTTGTGGGAAAGGGCATTGAGACATCCTTTGACTTTGGTGCAGGAGATGGCTCTTTTCAGGCAGGCACGCCTCTGAAGATTGATTATAAAGTAAAAAACGAACTTGCCCACACCCTCAAATGCTATGTGGCAGGCAGTGTATCTAGCTCTGAAGGCACCATATTGCATAGTTTTAAAAGATTTATACAGCTCGATCCTGGGCAAAGCGACACATACACTTTTTATTATCAGCCCCAGAAAGCAGGCATCTATCAGGTCTATGCACACATCCGCAATGCCAATGGCACACTCTCTGCAAACTCCACTCGGATGGCTTATGCACCCCTAGAAGTACAAAGCCCACTGACAAAAAAACAAGATTTTGAGCAGTTTTGGCAAAGCACCCTCAATACACTCAAACTGACTGCCCCCGACTTTAGAATCATCGCCAAGCCAAGCCTCTATACAGCAGATTATGAGGTTTTTTTGGTAGAAATGCAGAGCCTCGGCAATGTCAAAGTGCGTGGCTGGTATCGCCGGCCAAAAGGAAAAACTAAAGTACCTGTCATTCTTCAGCTGCCCTCATTAGGAGGGGCATTTTACAATGTAGGTTCACTAGAAGACAGGCCCAAGCACGGTGTTCCGATTGATTTTGCAGTTTTTTCGCTTAATGTCAGAGGGCATGGCAATAGCAAAGAATACTTAGATGTAGGCACAGATTATCACCGAATTATATCACACGGCTTAGAATCTCGTGAAACGTATATTTATAGAGGTGCCATAGCCGATTGCATCAGGGCATTGGATTTTTTAGATACACGCCCCGAAATAGACCAGCAAAAAATAGCTGTAGAAGGTGCTAGTCAAGGAGGTGCATTGAGCCTTTTTACAGCAGGATTGGACAAGAGAGTGAGTTTGTGTGCACCTGATGTCCCCTTTTTATCAGATATAGAAAATTTATTTGTGCTCACAAACTGGGTCTCTGAAGAGATGAAGCGCTACCAAAAAACCACCCCAAGCCTGAGCACATGGCGAGTACAGTATAATTTGAGTTATTTTGACACCAAAAATTTCGCGGCACAAATCACAGCACCCGTGCTGATGAGCATCGGGCTGCAAGATACTACTTGCCCTGCTTTGACGGGCTTGGCCACTTATAATAAAATCTCTGCCATCAAAAAATTATACATCTATCCTTTGGGAGGGCATCAAGGAGGGGGAGCACTGCACCGAAAACGTAAATTTGAGTGGATAAAAACACAGTGGGGCATGTGACTTTTTTGATGTATTCTGGACTTGTATATTGCAAAAACATCTTTTAAAAATACACCAAACCAAAACTTATATCAATAAAATGATGATGCAATCCTGAATTACTTCAGTAATCAGGTATGAAATCTACACTGTATATTTGCATTAAAGACACGTGAAAGTACTAGAAATGAAGAAAATTTATCTGATTTATGTAATAATTTTAGGCATATCTGTGAGTTCCTTTGCCCAGAACACAATACCTAAGTCTAGCCAAGACTCTCTCTACACAAAATACATGACACTGGCTCAAGAGCAGGAAAACAGAGGGGATAAAAAAGAGGCTACAAGGTTTCTAAATGAGGCTGCTACCCTCAAATGGGAAGAAAAAAAATATACTCAAGCCATAGAATTATTCAAAAAATCTATCAAGCTAAACAGTGATATCGGAAACGAATCGGGCATCATGATGCTTCACAATAACCTAGGGCTTATCTATGCTGATATGAGAGCGTATGAGCAATCTTTGTTTTACTTTAAGCTGACTCTCAATACCCGAAGAAAGACTAAAAATAAATCTTTAATCATCTCTACACTTGTAAATATCTCTGTAGTAACCAATAACTTAGCTCGATACCAAGAGTCTGTAGATGCACTAGAAGAAGCACTAGGCCTTGCCCGAGAAATGAGCGATGCCACTCAAATGCGTGCCTGCTACGGGATGCTTGCGGAGACTTATGAGAAAATGGGAAACCAAGACAGAATGCTACACTACTTTAATCTATACAGGACTTTTCACGAAGTAGAGCTCAAAAATAAGGAAGGAAAATATAAAGAAACAACAGAAAAAGCCCTACTAGAAGCTAGAATAGCTGAAACAGAGAAAAAATACAAAGAACTAGAATTAGAAAAAAAAGAACTAGAACTTAAGCAAAAAGAAAAAACCATCAAAGCAACCAACCAAAAAGTCAATCAGCTTGCAGGTAAATACAATAAACAAGAACTTGCCCTTCAAGTACTGACCAAAGACAGTGAGCTCAAAGAACAAGAATTTAGGCTAAAAGAATTACAAAATCAAGCAAAGCAAGCCGAACAAAAAACCCAAATAGCCATCGAGCAAAAAACAAGGAATATCCTCATCGCAAGTTCTATATTTCTTGCCTTGCTGGCAGGGCTTGTATTTTATAGCTATTGGGACAAACGCAAAACCAATAAAAAACTTGAGAGCCAAAATGAAGAAATCCTTAGCCAACAAACACAGATTGTGGCAAGTATCAAATATGCAAGCCGTATCCAAAATGCAATGCTCTCCAAAGCCCAGTTAGCAGATGTCAATCTTCCAGAGCATTTTATATTTTTTAGACCAAGAGATATCGTTTCGGGTGATTTTTATTGGTTTGCAAGCAAGCAAGATAAAATTATCATGGCCGCCGTAGATTGTACTGGGCACGGAGTGCCAGGTGCTTTTATGAGCATGGTCGGAGATTCTTTGCTTAGCCAAATCGTACATGACAAAGAGATACTAGAAGCTGACAAAATCCTTGATGAAATGAGCCAAGGTGTGAACACCATCCTCAACCAATCTACCAGTGAAAACAGAGACGGAATGGATGTCGCACTCATTATCATTGACCAGCAAAAAAAAGAAATCCAGTTTGCAGGAGCCCATAGCCCATTTATATACATCCAAGATGAGCAGATCTTCGAGATAAAGGGAGACAAATTCGGTATTGGAGGAAATATGTGGAGAAAAAAAGACGTAAAAAGAAACTTCCAAAAGCACATAGTAAAGATTGACAAACCCACTACATTTTATATCTTCTCGGATGGCTATCAAGACCAGTTTGGAGGAGAAAATAATAAAAAATTTATGTCTAAAAATCTTAGAAAAATGCTCTTGGAAATACATACAGAAGAACTCGAAGAACAAAAAGAACGCCTCGCTCAGAGGCTAGATGAATGGATTCAAGACTGCCAACAAGTAGATGACATCCTAGTCATAGGTGGTAAAATCAAATAATGAATGCACCCATAACTAAAATACTTAAAGTTACTTAGTTTGAATTATTTTTTATGTACCACATTAATAATCAAAATTACCAAATTAATTTATCCTAAAATAAAATATCTTATGAATAAAATTATACTACTTTTTTTCTTGATGATGACCATAGTATGTACTAAACTTGCCGCACAAGAGCAGCTGATACACAGAATGGGAAGCCATGTAGATTCACTCAATCAATATTACCAACAGGCATCTTTGCCACTTTATATTTACGTGGCTACTAGCCCTAGCGAGAAACCCACACAACTAGCACCCAATGAAGACAAAATATTAGAACCTATCTATCTGGACGGACACGGGAAGCACTACGTAAAGCATGAAGATGTGCTCCACAATGTCTCTGATAAATTTGCAGTATATGCAGATGGAATCGCACCCATAAGCATCAGTAGCTTCAAAAATGCACTGACTTATAACACTGGCTCGGTAGTGTATTATGGCAAAAATCTGACTGTCTCACTAGCCACCAAAGACGAAATGTCTGGTATCAAAGCTTTGTATCACTCCATCAATAAAGCGCCTTATCAACCTTATCAAACAGATGTGCGTTTTGACAAAGAAGGCGAAGTAAGCTATAAATACTATGCCGTAGATAATGTAGGCAATGCAGAAGATGTCAAAGTTAGAAATTTTACCATAGACTTGTCACCCCCACAGACTTATCACAACATAGTAGGGATTGCCCAAGGAAATATTATCTCAAGCAGCACCAAAATATACCTCACAAAAGAAGATGAGCGCTCAGGGGTAGCCAAAACATTCTACAAAATAGATGATGAAATAGAAAGGCCATATACAGACATAGTGCCGTTTAGCTATTTACCAGATGGAGACCATACCCTTACTTATTACTCCATAGACCAAGTAGGCAATCAAGAAGAAGCCAAGGTATTTGAATTTTACTTAGACAAATCTTCTCCCATTATGTCTGCAGATGTACTTGGAGATAAATTTATAGTCGGTGACCAAGTCTATTTCTCTGGAAGAACCAAGCTCAAACTGACCTCTGTAGATAATAAATCTGGCATCAAAGAAGTCAAATACTCCATAGACGGGCAGCCTTATCTTCTTTATGATGACCCTTTTTACCTGCCCAGCAAGTCAGGGCTGCACACCATCAAATACTATGCAGTAGATAACATGGGCAACCGAGGGGGAGGCAGTGAAGGTACTGATATTCAGCAATATGTCCATAATGTAGGGCTTGTATATGTAGATCTGACGGGGCCTATGCTCAGTAATCAATTCATCGGGCCTAAGTTCTTAAAAGGTGATACACTCTACATCAGCAGCCAAACCCAGATTAACCTCTCAGCCAAAGACCCAGAGTCAGGGCTTAATAAAATCACCTACAGCATAGATCAAAGCCAGAGCGAGCTGCTATTTGGTGAAGCATTTAGCATCTCCCAAAAAGGACTCCACAAAGTAAGTTATTTTGGATACGACAATGTAAACAACAGAAATGCAAGAGATACGACTTTTATTATAGACAATGAAGGCCCTGAGATATTGGTTACATTCAGTGTCGGTCAGATAGAATCTTCTAAAGAAGACCCCTTATACCCTGCCTATGTAGATATATTCTTGGCTGCTACAGATGAGCAAACAGGATACGGAGAAATAAAATACAGTATCAATGGAGGGAAAGAACAAAAATATGAGGGAGTAATCAAAGGGCTTTCAAAAAATAAGAGATACACAATTAAAATAACTGCCTATGACAAGCTCAGAAATGAAACAGTCAAGGAAATCAAATTCAGGACAGCAAGGTATTGATGACTTTACCAAGACCAAACAAAAATAAACCGTTCATATAAACTGCTATGAATGGTTTATTTTTTTATTAAAAATACTATTCTGCTACTTCAGTAGCCTCTCCACGGGCATATTCAGAGCCACCCAACAGCCCTGTGATGATATTAAAAATGACAGAGGCGACCACCCCTGTCCAGAGGAGTATTTCTCCAATTTTCTCTGCACCAAACATCAAGAACACAGTCATCAATATAGATATTGCAAAGGTAAAAAGCATCGTACCTACGAATAAAAATAGTTTGAAATCCTCAGAATTTTTCATGTCTTATATCTTTTAGAAAAAGTAAAATAAATATCTAGGCATAAAATTAATACAGGATTGGCAGACTTAAAATGACATTCATCAGACCAAATGATGACAGCACTGAAATTAAGGGTTAAATTTATTTGTAGCACAAGATTTTAAATTTACTTTTGTGCTTCTCAGACAAATAGTATTTCACAAAATTAGATACCATGGAATGGAACGCTCTAGTTACTCTTGGAGTAATTATTCTAGCATTGCTCTTATTCATTACCGAATTTATCTCCATAGATTTAGTGGCACTTGTTATTATGGTGCTGCTTACTTTCACGGGTGTAATCACTGCCCAAGAGAGTGTAGAAGGCTTTAGCAATCAAGCCACACTCACTGTAGCATTTATGTTTGTGCTCAGCGGGGCACTGCTTAAGACCGGTGCACTGCAGTACCTTGCACAGTGGCTTGCCCCTGTGTTTAGGTATAATTTTAGGCTAGGCATGGCACTTTTGATGCTGATGGTGGCATTTATTTCTGCATTTATCAACAACACTCCAGTAGTAGCGGTCTTTATCCCGATAGTGATTCAGATAGCCCATGCTGCGGGGAAGTCTCCTTCCAAAATGCTTATTCCTATCTCATTTGCTTCTATTTTTGGAGGCTCATGCACGCTCATAGGCACTTCTACCAATATCTTGGTGAGCGGAATCGCCGAAAAAAACGGAGTGCTTCCTTTCTCTATGTTTAGCCTAGCTCCCATAGGTATCACATTTTTGGCTGTGGGCATCAGTTACATGATTTTAATCGGAATGCGTCTGCTTCCAGAAAGAAGAGAAGAAACCGACCTCAAACAAAAGTTTGGAATGTGGGATTACCTTACCGAAATAGAACTTCTCAAAACCTCAGAATGGGTAGGCACAAAGATTATGGATGCCTCCCTTGCCAAAGAACTTGAAATGGACATCATAGAGGTAAGAAGGGGCAACAGCACCTTTATGCTTCCCTCAGGTGATTTCTTGCTAGAAGTAGGAGATATTCTCAAAGTACGCTGCAACATCACCAAGATTAAAGCCCTCAAAGACAGAATTCGTATTCTTCCTCATATTCCCCTTAAAATAGGAGGAGAAAACCCCCAAAACGAAAAATCTACACTCGTGGAGCTCATCATCACTGCCAACTCGGAGATAGATGGACAGACCCTGAAAGAAGTAGATTTTAGGCGAAAATACAGGGCTATTCCTCTAGCCATCAAGCAGAGAGAAGAGGTAAAGCATGAGCATCTCTACGAAACACCCCTTCGCTCAGGTGATATTATCTTGGCAGAAGTCAAAACACATTATATCAAAGAATTAAAAAGAATGGAAGTAGAGCAAGATGCTTCCTTTGTCTTGCTTTCAGAAGATACACAGGTTGATTTTAGTCTGCCCAATTTTTTGCTGGTGCTGGGTGTGATGTTAGGAGTGATTGCCCTGGCTACCTTTGACATAGTACCGATTATGATGGGAACCATCGCAGGGGTAGTACTGCTTGTGCTGTCCAAATCTCTTACTATGAATGAAGCCTATGAATCTATCAACTGGAAAATCATATTCTTGCTGGCAGGGGCATTGAGCCTCGGGACTGCCTTGCAGAACAGCAAACTTGACCAAACCATAGCCGTAGTACTTATAGATTCACTTGGAGAGTGGGGGCCTGTGGCAGTCATCTCAGGGCTGTATCTGCTTACTTCACTGCTCACCGAGATAATGTCTAACAATGCCACTGCGGCTTTGCTAGCCCCCATTGCCATCGCTACGGCTCAGAGTTTGGAGCTTGACCCTCTGCCATTTTTAATAGCGATTACACTTGCTGCCTCTGCCAGTTTTATGACTCCAGTGGGTTATCAGACCAACACCATGGTCTATAGTGCGGGTCAGTATAAGTTTAAAGATTTTTTTAGAGTAGGAGTCAGCCTAAATATCATGTTTTGGCTGATGGCTACATTTTTGATTCCTTATTTTTATCCTTTTTAGAGAGAATAGATAGGCATATAAAAAGGAAATACTGTGATTTTTAGGTTTTTACACTAATTTTTCAAAAAAAAACTCCCAAAAACAATCTTTTTTCGTTTCTAATTTTTAGTTTTAGCCCCTTGAAGTAATTGAACAAAAACCCTCAAAAACTGTGAAAAAGCGTATAGTAAAAGACTACGACCAATTGCCAGAGGATGTGCTGGCAGATTTAAAAATGAAATACCCCAATGGGTTCTCAGAGCATCTTATTAGATTTACCAATGCACAAGGTAAAAAAGTATCTGCGCTCCCATTTGAGACCGAAGAAGTTTACTACTTGGTAAGGATGACAGAGGAGGAAGCTATCCAAATCATTGAAGAAGATGATGATTATGACGAATTTGGAAACCTCAGTGATGATTTTACGGGTGCTGACGGTCTCCAAGGCTCAGATGATGAAGAAGAAGAAGATGACCGTACAGTCTTGCCTCAAGATGAAGAGGATGACGATGATGATGATTACTAAAGAGCAAAACTTCCTACTTTTTAAGATAGGAAGTTTCGTTTTATTTATTCAAAAAAATCAGCAACATTAGATACTTGCTCACTTGCTTAGGTTTGTTTCTTTGTTGGCACTGCTTTTTTCTTGGACAGCATCAGGACTATCAGTAGCTTCATCTGTTTTCTTTTCGGGTGTTATCACTTCTTTTTTAAGACTTTTGAGTACTTTGCGTGTTTTCTTAATTAAGTTTTCAAAATCTTCGGCAGTGCCATTGTGAATCAAAATCTCATCTACTTTGTCTATAGGTGTGCTTTGCTCCACTCTCCTTATAAAATCACTGAGAATATTCATATAATTAATAAAAGCCTCATAAGGAGAGTCATAAGGGTTAAAATAATTATGAACATCATCCTCTGCATAGTATTTAGTGCTCATATAAAAGAAGTGGTCACTTGCCTGAAGGTATAGCCAATCCCTTTGTATGGATTTATCTTTGATTTTCTCTACGATGCTTTGGAGCTTGTAGAGTTTGTCAAATGCTTCTTCTTGCATTTCATTTCCGAGCCAAGCTGTGAGGTCTTTCTCCACGTCTGACCAAGAGATGCTGTCAGGCACGTGCATGGGTGCTTTTGGGGTGTGCTTTTGTAAGAGTTCGGAGGGCGTAGAAAGTCTAAAATCTGATTGCTCATGCAGGGCTTTTGGGAGCGCCTTCAAAAAATTAAGAATCCCTGTATCTTCTTTGTGATGTTCCCCGAAGCTTTCATAAGCCATTGTGAGGTTTACAAGTTTGTCGGAGGCATCCAAGCCATTGAGCCAAGATACATATTTCTCTGTGGTAAGAGGCCAAGCAGCCCAGTTTTGATCCGAAAACCTAAAGGCAATGTCATCACTCAATTCATAATGACGCAGCAATATTTTAAGTTTGGGCGAGAGGGGGTTGTAATACACAAAATGAGGGCTTTTCCATCCAAGTACGTGGTTTGCGCCTTCTATCATCACTGCCTCAAAGCCTTGCTTGGCGATAACCTCCCCGATTCTGTCATTATAAATCATTTCAGTATTTCTAAATATTTTTGGGCTGACTCCAAACATACGCTTTAGCTTTTGCTTATAAAGCTGAACTTGTCTGATAAATTCGGTTTCATCATGGCTCAAAGAAGCAAGAGAATGTGCGTAAGTCTCTGCCACAAATTCTACATTTCCTGTCTTGGCAAGTGCCTGAAAGCTTTCTATCACTTCTGGTGCATACGCTTCTAGCTGGTCAAGAGCCATTCCAGAGATAGAAAAACTAACTTTAAACGAATCTCCGTAAGCTTTGATAAGGTCTAACAGAATTTGATTGGTAGGCAGGTAGCAGTTTTTGGCTACTTTGCGGATAATGGACTTATTCTTGAAATCATCATAGTAATAAGAATCTTTACCAATATCGAAAAAATGATATTTTTTCAAGCGAAAGGGCTGATGAAGTTGAAAGTTAAGGCAAAGAGTTCGCATTTTGTTGGTGTTTTATATAAAAAGTAAAATTGAATTTATTTGTAGGAAAAACATAATCTCAGACACAGGCGATGAGTTCATCATAAATCTGACGAACTTCACGTGCAGGTACCTCCCACACAAGGCTATCGACTTCCCCGCGTCCGTGTTTTTGAAAAAGTTTGCCTAGTCCAGGATAATTCAGAATACCATAAATGGCATTAGCGGTAGCTTCTATGTCCCAGAAATCTACTTTAATGGCATATTTTAAAATCTCAGATACCCCCGATTGCTTAGAAATCACCACAGGCACATTGTTACGCATGGCTTCCAGAGGTGAAATCCCGAAGGGCTCAGAAACGGAGGGCATCACATAGACATCACTGATGGCAAGCATCTGATCTACTTCTTTGCCTTTGAGAAAGCCCGTAAAATGAAATCTATCCCCAATCCCTAGTTCTGCTACCCTCTTGACGATTTGCTGAAGCATATCTCCATTGCCAGCCATCACGAATCTGACTTCGGGCATTTGTTTGAGCACAAGGTGGGCTACTTCCACAAAATATTCAGGCCCTTTTTGCTGGGTAATTCTGCCCAAGAATGTCACGACTTTGTCATCTATGTTTTTAGGAAAAATCTCTTTTTCATCTTCCAAAGGTTTGACGGCATTGTAAATGGTGCTGATTTTATGCTCAGGGATATGATATTTTTCTACGGCTATTTGCTTTGTAAGATTACTGACTGCCAGCACTCTATCGGCTTGCTCCATTCCTCTTTTTTCTATCTCAAACACCCTTTGATTGACATGCCGCCCACTTCTATCAAATTCAGTAGCGTGCAAGTGCACCGCAAGGGGCTTGCCACTGATTTTCTTGGCATTGATGCCTGCTTCATAAGTCAGCCAGTCATGGGCATGGATGACATCAAAATCATGCTCTGTGGCGATTTGTGCTGCGATGAGTGCATAATTATTGACCTCTTGGTAGAGTCTATTTCCGTATTTTCCTTCAAAACTAAAATGCCCTTCTAGGTGGATTTCCTTTACGTCATGGTTTTCTTTGATAGAAGTCTGCCCTAGGCTCACAAAGCTTTCATCTATCACACAGGGCAGCATCAGCCCACCTGCATTGATGTATTCTTGCCTGCCCTTAGAAGAGGCATATTCATAGATGATTCTCTGCACTTTTACTTGGTCTGCACCGATGAGTGTTGCTACACTTTGGTCTTCATCCCCGTAGGCTTTAGGCACCACAAAGAGAATCTCTAGGTCAGTCAGGGCCAAGCCTTCTGTAAGCCCAAAACAAGCCGTACCAAGCCCGCCAGTGATATGAGGCGGATATTCCCAGCCAAACATTAAGACTTTCATATTAGATTATTTTGGATTTCGGGTGATAATTTTGGTTTCATCTTTTTGTATTTCTGAATCAATCTACGGATTCGGAGTAGCTCGGCAATGCTCCAAGCCTGCGAGATAGCTCCGTTGGGTCTGTGCGGTGGGTTTCCGTCATAAATCTCTGATACAGAGCCTACTCCGTGTAGCCACATTTCTTCTTCGAAGTTTTGGTATATTCTCTCTACCTGTGCCAATCGGCTTGCGCCATATATTTTGAGTAGCCCTTCACAGAAAGCTCCTAGCAGCCAGGGCCAGGCTGTTCCTTGATGATAGGCGGCATCTCTGTAGGCGAGGTCTCCTTCATAAGTGCCTTTGTAATCAGGGTGGGCAGGTGAGAGTGTGCGGATGCCTTTGGGGGTGAGCAGCTCATTCTCTACTACCTCAAGCACAGATTGCCGCATCTCTTCATTGAGTGGAGAGTAGGGCAGAGAGGTAGCGAAAAGCTGATTAGGGCGTACACTCCAATCTTTGTGATGTCCATTGGTATAATCCGCCAAATAGCCCCTAGATTCACTCCAGAAGTTTTGTATGAAAGCTTGAGCGAGCATTTCGGGGTATTTTGCCCATTCTTGCTGAAATTCTTTGTCTTTTTTGCTAATCTCAAGTGCAAAACAAATTGCGTTGTACCAGAGGGCATTTACCTCCACAGGAAGCCCTATACGTGGCGTAACTGCTTTGCCAGATTCGGTAGCATCCATCCAAGTGAGCGCATCCTCGTTTTCTTCTCCTGCATAAAGGAGCCCACTGTCAAGCATATGGATATTGTAATCAGTGCCATCTCTGTAAGATGTCAGGATATGCTTGAGATGCACGCCAAAGTGATTCCAGACGCTTGCCTTGTTTTTGATATGTATGCTGTATTGCTGCACTGCCCAGATAAACCACAAGGGAGCATCTACAGAATTATAGGTAGGAGGGTGTTTTTCTCCATTGTTCATAAATAATCCACGGCGCAGCTCAGTGGTTTTGCTGTCTAGTATTTCTCTACACTGGTGAGGGTTATCTAGTGCAAGGGTGAGCCCAGGCAAGGCAATGAAGCTATCTCTGCCCCATTTTCCAAACCAAGGGTAACCTGCTATCAGCTCTACACGGCTGCCTTTTTTGACCAGAAACTGCTGTGCTGAGTTGATGAGGCAGTTCTCGAAGCTATCTCTAGGTACACGCTTTTTGAGCTGCCCTTCGTAGAGTTTTTTAAGGCTTGTGGGTTGGGCTTCTTTTAGCCCCACACAAAAAATAAAACTTTCTCCTTTTTTGAGATTGATTTCAAAATAACCTGGCATATACAAATCTTCGTGGTAAGCATAGCCTCTTTTTTGTTCTTCTATGTATTCAAAATCATAGTACCAATCGGGGGCAGGTATAAACTCCATTTTTTTGGATGCCTGCATATACAGAGGCGGATACTGCGGGTAGATATTGGCTTTTATGCCATTTTTTACCCAGCTAAATTCTAGGTTTGCGTCCAGATTGGCTTTGCCAAGCTGATGAATAGGGCGGCAAGCAAGAAAAGGCTGTAGGCTCAAAGTAATGGGTGCTTGAGTCTCTACCACTGTATAACGCACCAGTATTCTTTCCTCTTCTTGGACCAGCAATATCTCTCTCTCAAGCACTAGCCCGCCTATGCCATAAGTGATACGTGGGATAGGCTCAGCATCAAAATCACGGACATACATGTGCCCCTTAGGTGCATAATGCCCCCCTTTGTATTGGTGAATGCCTAGGGGGAAGCGGTTGTCTTTGTAAATGACTGTGGCATCTAAGGTGGAGAGGAGTACGTGCCGTTCACTGTTAAACTCTTCAATGGGGCAAACGAGCAAGCCGTGGTACTTGCGTGTATTGCAGCCAATGATGGTACTGCTGGCAAAAGACCCGCTTCGATTGGTGCGAATGGTCTCTCTTGCGAGTGAGTATTCTAGGTTAACCAATTCATTCTTATCAAAATTGAGGTAACTCATTCTAGGCTTAATGAAGTGAAATAAATATGTACTTCCCAAAGCTAATCATCATTTTATGTTTTTCAAAAAAAATATAAAAAGTTTATTGCAAACGATTGTTTTATGAAAGCTATTGGTTATCTTATAAGCACAGGCAAAAATGATTTCTGTATTTGGGCATTAAGCAAGGCACATAAAAAAAACAACCTCAAGGAGATAAGGTCGGTTTTTTTGGTTTTAGAATCATTTATGAAAGATTTCGGTTCATTACTTAGTTTTCTTTTTAAAGCCTCCTTTGCCTTTTTTCTCGGGTGTTTTTTCTGCCAATTCTAGGCATTCTTCTAAGGTCAGTTCTTTGGGGTCTTTATCTTTGGGAATTTTTACGTTCTTTTTGCCAGCTTTGATATAAGGCCCCCATCTTCCATTAAGAATCTGAATATCAGGGTTTTCATCAAAAACTTTGATGGTTTTTTCGGCATCTGCCTTTCTTTTTTCTTGAATAATTTCGATGGCACGTTCTTCTGCTACTTCTAGGGGGTCATCATTTTTGCTGAGAGAGTAAAATTTGCTGTCGTGGCGGATATAAGGCCCAAACCTACCGATGGCTGCCACCATTTTTTTATCTTCAAACATTCCAATATCTCTTGGTAATTTGAATAACTCGAGTGCTTCTTCAAGGGTTACTGTGTCAATGCGTTGGTCTTTAAGCAGACTAGCTCTAGGAGGTTTGTCTTCTCCTTCTACGGTTTCACCTTTCTGAACAAAAGCCCCATATCTGCCCAGAATCACGAGTATATCTTGACCTGTTTTGGGGTCTTTGCCTAGCACACGAGAGGAGGAGACATCAGCCCTGTCTATTTTTTTTGTTTCTTCTACTCTTTCGTGAAAAGAGGTATAAAAGGTAGTCAGCATTTTGACCCATTCCTTTTTGCCATCTGCTATTTCATCAAATTCTTTTTCTACTTGTGCCGTGAAAGTATAATCTAGGATACTGCTAAAATGCGCTACCAAGAAATCATTGACGACTGTGGCGACATCAGTGGGGAAGAGTTTGTTTCGTTCACGCCCTGTGATTTCTGTTTTTTGGGTCAGTTTTATTTTATCTGAAGCCAGCAGCAGCTCACGGTAGATGCGTTCTTTGCCATCTCTGTCTTCTTTGACGATGTAGCCCCTTTTGAGGATGGTAGAGATGGTCGGGGCATACGTAGAAGGCCTGCCTATGCCCATTTCTTCCAGTTGTTTGACGAGGCTTGCCTCTGCAAAGCGTGCAGGTGGGCGGGTAAATCTTTCGGTGGCGAGCATTTCTTTAAGTGCCAAGATTTGACCTATTTTGAGGGGTGGAAGCATTTTGGAGGTATCTTCGTCCTCATCATCATCATCACTAGATTCAAGATACACTTTCAGGAAGCCCTCAAACTTAATGACTTCACCTTTGGCTATCAGGTCAGGCATTGTGGCAGCTTTACTTTGACCTTGATTGTATTTTACAGGGTTAATTTCTATAGTAGCCGTGGTGCGTTCTAGCTGGGCATCCGCCATTTGAGAAGCGATGGCACGCTTCCAGATAAGTTCGTAGAGGCGTTGTTCGTTTCGTTCGCCTGTTACTTGTGATTTAGAAAAATCTGAGGGTCTGATGGCTTCGTGGGCCTCTTGTGCAGATTGGGATTTGGTTTTGAAGACCCTTGTCTGCACAAACTGTTTGCCATATTCACTTTCTATCTGCTGTACGGCTGCTTTGACGGCATCCTCTGACAAGTTGGTAGAGTCAGTACGCATATAGGTGATTTTTCCTGCTTCGTAGAGTCTTTGTGCTACGGTCATGGTCTGCGAAACGGAAAACCCAAGTTTGCGGCTTGCCTCTTGCTGGAGGGTAGAAGTAGTAAAAGGGGCGGCAGGGCTTTTTTTGGCGGGTTTGGTTTCTAAGTTTTTGATTTTGTATTCAGCCCCCACACATTTCTCTAGGAAATCTTTTGCATCTCCTTCTTCTTCGAAGCGTTGGGGGAGCTCTGCCGAGAGGATTTTTTTATCTTCTACCCAAAAATCAGCTGTGATTTTGAAAGCACTGTTTGCTTGAAAGGCATCTATGGCACGCTCTCTCTCTACGATGAGCCGCACGGCTACAGATTGCACTCTGCCTGCCGAAAGTCCAGCCTTTATTTTTTTCCACAAGAGTGGAGAAATCTCGAAGCCCACCAATCTATCCAAGATGCGGCGAGCTTGCTGTGCATTGACGAGGTCATCATCTATCTTTCGGGGTGATTGTATGGCTTTGAGAATGGCTGTTTTGGTGATTTCTCTAAATACAATGCGTTTTATTTTTTTATCATCTAGTTTCAGTGCTTCTTTTAAGTGCCAAGAAATGGCCTCTCCTTCACGGTCATCATCAGTAGCGAGCCAGATGATTTCGGCTTCTTTAGCAAGTTTTTTGAGTTCGGAGACCAGTTGTTTTTTATCTGCATTGATTTCATAGGTCGGGTGAAAATTATTGGCAATGTCTATGGCATCGTTTTTTTTTGGCAAATCACGCACGTGTCCGTAGCTAGATTTTACAAGATAATCTTTTCCGAGATAGCTTTCGATGGTTTTCGCTTTGGCGGGCGATTCTACAATTACTAAATTTTTTGGCATGGTTTTCAGTTCCTTGATATTTTTGTATTTTTGTCAAATGGCGCAAATATGGTGCTTTTTTGTCTGAAAATGTCAGAAATATTTAAAAGCTTCATTTTCTTACACGTCTATTTTTAGTAAGTAAATCGTAAAGTTGAGCCTAAAAGTTTGATTTTTTTTCAATTCACACAAATTTAGGGTAGATTGCTTGAGAATTAGCTGATAAAAATCATTTTTGTCTTGAAGACTATCAAAAAATAATAAATTATCAATAACAAACACTCATTTTACTATTTAAAATACTGTTAACCAGGTATTTGTAGATATTTAAAAAAACACACAAACTTCGGTAAATTATTCAAAAACTATCATTCATTATTCAAAACTGACAAGTGCATATGTCTAAATATCTTTTTATTATCCGCCATGCCAAAACTGAAGAAATACAAGCAGGGCAAGAGGACTTTGACCGCAAGCTACGCCCTAGAGGGCACTCGGATGCCAAGCAAATGTCGGAGGTTTTGATAGACCTTGGGCAAAAACCTGATAAAATATACTGTAGCCCTGCTATGCGCACCAAGCAAACTGCCAAGATATTTTGTGAGGAGTTGTCTTTTAATCTTGAAGAAGTGACATATGAGCCTTCCATTTATGAGGCCTCACTCAGGGCGCTGCTGCAGGTGCTTGCAGATTTTGATGCAGCATCAGAGCGTGTATTTTTGATTGGGCATAATCCTGGGCTGTGTATGCTGGCTGATTTTTTGACGGGTGCAAATATTTACGACCTTCCTACTTCGGGCATCATCTGCATTCGTTTTGAAATAGATACTTGGGAAGAAATTTCGAAAGGTTTAGGGCATTTAGAATGGTTGAAAACACCAAAAATGTTATAGCTTTGCAAAGATTCTTACTAAACTAAAAGGACATGCTGTTATTTATCGTCATAGCTTTACTTGCTTTTATCTCACAATCACTGCTCATGCACTGGTGGTTTGCTGCACTGAGTGCTTTTTTGGGTGCTTTGTTGCTTGGCAAAGGTGCTTGGAGTTCCTTCTTTGCTGGTTTTTTTGCGATAGCTTTGGTTTGGCTAGGGCAGGCTTATTTTTTAAACATACGCAATGAAGGGCTGTTATTGGGGCGAATCTCAGAGCTTTTTAGCCTGACTTCCGTATGGGTCTTTGTGATTACAGTAAGCATAGGGGCACTGACAGGGGGCTTTGCTTCTTTGAGCGGATACAGCCTAAAGGCTATTTTTAAAAAAGAAAAATAGGTGATTTGGCTTAATTTTATGAGAGTAATCCCCTCAAAATATCTAGGTTCTCAATAAAATTTTCTAGTTTTGCCTAGAAGTTTTTAATTCAAATTATAATATCTATAAATTTCATTAAAATTCTCCGAATAATGATAAAATCTCTGAAAACTCTTGCACTCATACTCATGATTGGTTCTTTATCTTCTTGTGGGTTTGATAGATACAATGCCGTAACTGCTGATACTCCTGATGTGCGTGAGGGTGATGCCCGTGTATATGGTGAAAGTGAAGATGCGCCGCCTCGCCAAGCAGCCCTAGAATATCCACAGCCCGAAGATGGTGCCAAGCGTGCAGCCGCAATTAAGAAAAAATGGCTCGGATTAGACAAAGAAGATGCAAAAACAGCTGCAGCCGCTACAGACAGTGTGGCAGTAGTGCCTCTTAATGAAGATAGCACAGCTACAAAATAGTACTGAAAAAACTGTAGTAGAACAATAAAAACACAAAACCTCACAAATCTTAATTTGTGGGGTGTTTTTTTGATAGAAACAAGATGTATGGCAAGTAGATTTTCCTTTGAGGCACTTACCTCCCTGAGGTCTTTAATCCTCCTGACAGTGATGGCCGCTGTACTGGTCTCTCTGGTCATTTACCAAAGCCTGTACAATACCTCTGATGTGCAGGGAAGTCTCGAAAAAAAACTAGAAATCATACGTGCCGAACAGAGGGAAATCAAACGAGCCCAAATAGACCTTTTGCTCAGTCAGATATACCAAAAAAAACTCTTCAATGGCAATGTACTTATCCTAGAAAAAGGAGAGGAGATTATTCATAAAAGTTATGGCTTTGCCTCTGTAGAGCAAAAAACCAAACTCAGCGCAGCATCTATGTTCAGGATAGGCGCTATCTCAAGCAGCTTTACAGCCATGGCAGTCCTAAAATTAATAGAGCAAAAAAAAATAACATTGGATGATAGCCTTGCTCGATTTTATCCTGAAATGCCCTACCCCAAAGTTACGATACGAAATCTCCTGACACATACTTCTGGATTGCCAGATTATTTGAGTCATTTCTATACGTATTCTAGTGAACTCATGACTTATGCTCGAAACAGAGACATCATTGCCTGGCTTCAAAATGAACAAATACCGCTTGCTTTTCAGCCCAATACCGCTTGGGAATATAGCAACAGCAATTATATAGTATTGGCGGGGATTGTAGAAAAGATAAGCAAGACAAGTTTTCCGCAATTTTTACAAAAAGAAATCATCAAACCATTGGGGCTTAGACATACTTTTTTGCCCGCATATCACCAGCCTTTTAAGAATGAAAATAGAATCCTCGGTTTTCAGATGGATGGAAAAACGCCTTTTGATGATAACTTTTTGAATTATGTCTATGGCGGAGATGGTGTGTACAGCAGTACTGAAGATTTATTAAAGTGGCTCGAGGCTTGGCAACAAGATAAACTGATAAGCAAAAAACTCCGACAGCAAGCATTTCGCCCTGTAAAGCTTCAAAACGGGGAAAGTTATCCCTATGGTTTTGCTTGGTATTTATATCCAGAATCAGACGAAATCTATCACTTGGGCAGCTGGTTGGGTTTCAAATCTGTGGTATTGTATCAGCCTAAAGCACAGATAAGCATTATTTTGCTCAGTAATAATTCTTGCCCTGTGTTTGAAGAATTGATAGATATTTTAAAAAAAATCTTACACAACGAGCGCTTTCGCCGTCCTGCCTGGCTTTTTTGATAAAAAACTGCCTGTCTTTTCCTAAAATACCTCCTGTTTTATAGTTTTCGCCATTTATTTTGTTTATTTACCTCTTTACTTTTAAATGAATTAAACAAATAAAATCTATGAAAAATGACTTAAAACAACGTATCCAGACAGAGAGAGGTACATTTACTGTGAAAGATACTCAAGAGGGGTATCCGCTGGTGTGTATCCACGGCTGGCCCCAAAGCTCACATTGCTGGCAGCCGCTTGTGCCTTTGCTTTCGGGTAAGTTTAGGATGATTCGCCCTGATACCAAGGGTATGGGAGACAGTGAACGTAGCCTACACCCTGAAGACTATCTCAAAGAAGCCTTGGCAAAAGATATGCTCTCGGTGTTAGACAAAATGGAGATTGAAGAGTTTGCACTCGTGGGGCATGATTGGGGGGGAGTCATCGCACAAGAAATGGCATTGGCAGCCCCCAAAAGAGTAAAGCGTTTGGCTATTTTGAACATCATCCTCATCAACAATGCCCAAGGAAACCTTAAAGTACGGGAAGTACTCAAAGAAAAAGGCTACACACATAACTGGTACCAGACATTCCAACAGCAGCCCGAGCTGGCAGATGCCATGATTCGGGGCAATGAAGAGGTATGGGTCAGTCATTTTTTGAAAATGGCAAAAGGTAGAAGTTTCCTCCAAGAAGATATTCAAGAATACGTACGTACTTTCAAAATAGCACATACTTCTACTACAAGTGCCAATTATTACAGGGCTTTGTATCAGGATATGAAGCGATGGGCTACGCTGGGGGGGCAAAAATTTGAGATGCCAGGCTTGTACATTCATGGCAAGAGAGATATTGTGATTATTCCTGAATATACGCATCACATTGAGGATTGTTTTGAGGCAGGGGTATCGCTTGTTAGCTTAGATGCAGGGCATTTTGTGCAAGAAGAAATGCCGCAAGAGGTAGCAAATGCTTTAGATGATTTTTTTGGTAAATTGTTATAAGTAGATTAGGATTGCCCTAAAAAAGATAAAGGAGGTATGAGCGGGGATGCTCATTTAACCTCCAATATCCTTCAACCAGCTATGGACTACAAAATTGCAGTATTTCTAAATAAACTCCAAATTTTTTCTAATTTTTTTTCTAATTTTTTTAGGTGGTCTTGTCATCTACAAAAACCACCAAAGCAGCGGCGATAATCATACAAAATCCACCCAGCATCAATGTATAAACCGCCTGCCCATCAAAGAAGACACTTGTAAACCACCCAAGAAAAGCGGCGGCAATCAACTGTGGCAACACGATGAAGAAATTAAATACACCCATATAAAAACCCATCTTATTGGCAGGCAGACAACCCGCCAGAATGGCATAGGGCATGGTCAGAATACTTGCCCAAGCAAAGCCTACTCCTACCATAGAAAGCAGCAACATCTCAGGGCTAGGCATAAAATAGATAGAGATTAAGCCTAAGCCTCCCATCGTAAGCCCTACCATGTGGGCAGTCTTGCGGCTGGTAGCATCAGCAAATGGAGGAAACAAGAAGGCAAACACTGCTGAAAGCCCACTATAAACGGCAAACATAATCCCGACCCAATCTGCTCCTTGGTTATATTCTTTTTGAATATTTTTGAGTTTTGCAAATAGTTTTAGCTTGGCTTGCTCATCCTCTGGCATTTTCAAATCTATGGTAGTGGTATTGGCAAAGAAGTCTGCTGTTTCGGCATCAAGCTGTACGGGGATAGATTTACTCTTCTTATCTTTGAGTTCTTGCATTTTATCTTTGGCTTTTTTTGCCTCTTCACTGTCAGCATCAATAGGCAGCCCTCCGAGTTTGTCTATGAGTTTATTTTCATCCAATATTTTCCCGTTGAGTGCATACATCACAATCCCCAAGTCAGTTGAAATTTCTTGCTGAGTTTTGAATTTAGTTTCTAATTTAGTCAGTATTTCTTTAGCTTTTTTTAATTCTTTGGCTTCTTTTTTTCCTGCTGCAGTGTTTTCATCTTTGACATTGATTGCCATTACTGATGCCTTAATCCCTTCAAAAGAGGTTTTATCCAGCTTCATGTCATAAGTATGACTTGTAACTGCGGAGGTAGTATAAATCCACATTGCAAACAAAGCCAGCCAAGAGAAAAACTGAACTACTGCCAGTTGTGCCATAGTTTTAGGCATTTTGGCTATGTCTTTCATGATTTCTAAAAGAATCTCTTTCAGGCTCTTTTTTGCTTCACTATTATCTACTTCTTCTTCGCCGTGATACTTGGCAAGCTCTTCGGGTGAGTATTCTTTGGTATTGAATACAGTCCACATCACGGCCAAAAAGAAGACAGCACTGCCCGAATAAAAAGACCAAATCACTGTGTCTGGAATTTTTCCTTCTGGGGCTTCATTGCTAAAACCTAAGAAGTTGGTCAGGATATAAGGCAATGCAGAAGCAATGACCGCCCCTACACCTATAAAAAAACTCTGTGTCGCAAAGCCTACAGTACGCTGTGATTCGGGCATCATGTCTCCTATCAAAGCCCTAAAAGGCTCCATAGAGATATTGATAGATGCATCCAGGATCCAGAGCATTCCTGCTGCCATCCAGAGTTCACTAGAGTTGGGCATAAAAATGAGTGCAATAGAAGCCAGGATAGCTCCAATCATAAAGAAGGGCTTGCGTCTGCCCCAGCGAGCTGACCAAGTGTGATCACTCAGATAGCCTATGATGGGTTGCACCAGTAAGCCCGTAGCAGGTGCTGCAATCCAGAGAATTGCGATTTCATCTACTTCAGCGCCGAGTGTCTGAAAGATGCGACTCACATTCGCATTTTGTAAGGCAAAGCCAAACTGAATGCCAAGGAAGCCAAAGTTCATATTCCAGATTTCCCAGAAACCTAGTCTAGGCTTCGGGATTGCATTTTCTGGAGTAACATTACTTGCAAATGAGGAGGATTGTGCCATGTTTTCACTGTTTAATAACAGCAAATATAAATATTCATTGAGATTATAGAATAGTTTTTGAGAATATTAAAAAAAATCTTGCTTTTACGAGGTTTATTTTTTCTATTCACGGCACTTCGGTGATTTTTTGGGGATGTATCAAGGTGCTTATTCTTTGAGTGGCACTAGGGTTACATTTTGTCCGTATTGCTCTGAGCTAATTACCATTTTTTGGGGGGATACATCTAAAAGGATGATTTTATCCTCGAATCCATTGTCATTCTTGGCGATGATGGTTTTGCCATCTGACTGAATCATCCATTGACCCTCTTCCAATAGTTCACCATTTTTACTGACTTTGAAGGTGAAGTTTGAGTTAAATTCAAATAGAGAGGAGGCTGCATCTTTTTTCATTTGGCTTTCTATTTCACGGCGTTTTGAAACAGATAATTTGCTGTAGGCAGCCCACTGAGATTCGTTCATGTTGCGGATATGCTCATAAACGTCAAACTGTACTTGCCATTTTTTGTCCAGTAAATCTGCAGTAATCTGTGCTTCGGCGGCAAAACTTAAGAAGAAGCTTGTAAGAATTGTGAAAGTGATGAGTAGATACTTTTTCATTTTGGTGTTTTTTTATGCTATATTTGATGTTATTTGTATTGAACGAAAATTAGGGCATTAGGTCTTTAATTCTTTGTTAATGCTTATTTTTACTTTTTTTGAAAACTATGTTGGGCCATTCAAAAAAGTGTTTTCTAAATCAATACAATGCAAATTAAATATAAAAGCATCAAAAAAACCTCATAAGGGGGACTGAGGCTTGATATTTTCTAAAGACAAAGCCGAGTCAAACAGATTCATATCCATCCGTTTTGTTTTTTAGGTCATCAACGAGGGCATGTGTCCATTTTCTCGGCTTCTGTATTTTTGTGTGCTACTGGGCGTTGTTGAGCATCAAGGGTGTTTTGCCATCTGTGATAATAACCTTGCTGTTGTTAGATTTAGAAAGCTCTCTAAATGCTTCAATACTCATGAACTGCAGAATCATAGGGTTTAGCCCTTCACTGATGATGCGCTGATAATCTCTGATGCCTTCTGCTTCTATTTTAAGGCGGTCTGCCTCCATTTTTTCTCGTGAAAGCACAAATTCCATTCTTTGAGATTCTTGCTCGGCTTGCAGTTTTTCTTCTATAGATTGAGTGAGCCCTTCTGGCAGCCTGACGCTCTTCATGAGTACAGATTCTATGATAAAACCCCTTTCTAGCAAAATTTCACTCATACGTTCTTGGACTTCTTTTTCTATCTGAGCACGCTTAGAAGAGTGCATATCTTTGGCAAAGAAGCGGGCAGAGACATCTGACACGGCAGACCTGAATACAGGCAAGATGAGCGTGTTTTCGTAGTTGGTGCCTGCATCACGCAAGATTATCGAGGCCTTGTCAGGGATGAGGTGATACAAGATGGAGATTTCTGTTACAATCGTAAGCCCCTCTTTAGAAGGTAAATCAGCCCTTACCTCTAGGTTTACAGTGCGGGCAGGCAGTTTGATGATGTACGTAGAGAATGGATTGATGACCCTCATGCCTGGTGAAAGCACTTCGGGTGTAACTTTGCCCCATTTGCGTTTGATGCCTATTTGGTCTTGCCGCACCACTGCACAGGCACTCAGCAGAACTATCAAGGAGCTTAAAAAGAATACTTTGAATGTCTTCATGGAGATATAATTTAGTGTAAAAAGTAATTGAAGTAAAAATAATAGCAATGCTATTTATTTGCTTATATTTACTTGAAAATCACCTCAAAAGTTGCTCTATTTTACGTGTTTTTTTACGTGTTTTTTGTTTAAACATTATTTTTTAAAATTGGGTTAGAATTTTAGGTATCAGTTGGCATGCAGACTTCTTTCGCTTATCACAAAGCCTTGTGATTTTCTTCAAAAATACAGGGGAAAAATTTTGTAGGGTTAAAAAATGTCTAGAAATTTGCACACTATAATTAGCGAAAAGAATGGAGCAGAAAGATTTATTTGGAAATAATACACAATCTAATAGGAAACAGAAAATTGTTTCGGGTTATAGAATCTATGATGCCGAGCAGAAAAGAAGAACTGTGAGAAACGATTTACCAAGTCTGTATCCTGATTTACCTGAAAAAAAATATGATGTAATTTATTGTGATCCACCTTGGGACTATGGTGGGAAAATGCAATTTGATAAAAGTGGCAAAAAAGAGGTGAATAAGAATTGGGAAAGAAATATTTTCATTAGTGCTGCAAATTTTGAATATCCCACAGTTAAAACGAAAGATTTAAAGAAAATTCCTATCAAGGAAATCGTCAAAGATGATTGTTTACTATTTATGTGGGTAACAAGCCCACACATGGAGCAAGGAATTGAATTAGGAAAGGCTTGGGGCTTTGAGTTTAGAACTGTTGCTTTTGTTTGGGATAAGATGGTTCACAATCCTGGTCAATATACACTTTCATATTGTGAAATGTGTTTGGTTTTTAAGAGGGGTAGAATTCCAACTCCAAGAGCTTCTAGAAATGAGAAGCAGCTTATTAGAGTACCAAGGGGGAAACACAGTCAAAAGCCAATTGAGGTTTTGAAAGCTATTGAAAGGATGTTTCCAACTCAAGACAGGATAGAATTATTTGCAAGACATAAACCTGATGGGTGGGATGTATGGGGACTTGATGTAAGAGAAGAATATGAAGAGGAAGCTAATCCAACAGAGGTTTTATCTTCTCAAGAAAATGCTCAATAAGCGGTTCAGCCCTTGTTGAGTCACATCAGAAGGAAAAGTTTGCTGTATAATCATCATAATTGGCATAACCTGGTTTTATACCGTGTCTTGTGATTGTATCATCTGGAATATAAATTTCATTTAATGTTTGTTCACTTAAAGGATAATCAACATAAAGGTCAGTAAATTCTTTGGGTTTGTTTCTGATGCTAAATTCTGCATCTTCAAATAACACTTCAAGTGTTGTGAAAAAATCTTTTTCGGCTTGACCCGCATTTTGTCCACTGTAATCTTGCCATTTTCTTCTAAGACGGTTTGCATCACTTCCCATTATCAGATTTTAATAAATTGTCAATATTTGTTTCTAAAGCATTTGCAATTTTCTCAATATTGATAAGAGTTATGTTTTTTTCAGCACGTTCTATCATTCCGATATAGGTTCTATGTAAGTTGGCTTTGAAAGATAACTCTTCTTGTGAAAGTTTTTTTTCTTTTCTCAGTTGTCTTACACGTTGTCCGAATTTTATTAAAATTTCTTTCTTTTCCATTGAGTAAATTGCATCTAAGCAAAGCTACTTATAGCATGCAATCTCGGCTACATACTGTAATTGGCATTTTGGATTTAAAATATTTCTATGAAATTAATTTTCATTGGTAATCTAGCTGCTAAAATAAACAAAACCAATTAAACTTCTGCAAATGACATAGAAGGATTGCGTATGTTTTTTGAAAGTTATTTTGTATTTTAATCAAATATTTGGCAGTGGTCTCATAGAAAAAGTCCATAAACCGATAGAAGAAACATACTCCTAAAAGAAAAAAAGGAATGAAAATACCCTCAAAACACATCATCAGTGCATTTAAAAGTGGGATAGGCACTCAAAATACTTCCCAAAAAGTCATCATCATCGGGGCAGGAGCAGCAGGGCTGGCAGCAGGGCATTTCCTCCAAAAAAGTGGCATACATTGCACCATTTTAGAAGCAAGCAACCGCTATGGCGGGCGAGTTTGGTCTAATCATACCTTGGCGCCTGTCTCAGTAGAGTTAGGTGCAGAAGAAATCCATGGCGAAAACTCTGCTTGGTGCTGGCTGCTGCAAACCCACGATATAGACCTGTATGACTATACCGAAGACTCCGAAGATTTCTATTTTTTTGAAAATACACTCGTACCTGAGCAGATTTTAGAAAAAAGAAAAGATTTCAATGCCGCCTTAGAGTACTGGGATTATCTCATGGAATATCCTAACAAAGAAGCGATGCCCCTGAATCTATGGCTCAAAAAACAAAAAGATTTCGGAGAGATGTATCCATTTATCAAAGTATGGCTACAGAGTGCTTATGGCGTGCCTGCCTCCCAACTCAATGTGCCTGATATGGTGAAAATAGGCGAAAAATGGACTTCAGGCGAAGAAAACTTTATACTCAAAAAAGAGGCATATCAAACCGCACTCGGGAAGGTCTTCAAAGATGCCTTACCTCTGATACACTATGAGCAAATCGTCCAAGCCCTAGATTACCAAGGCGAGCAAATCACCATCCAGACCCAAGACGGCCAAAGCTACACCGCAGACAAGATTTTGATTACTATTCCGCTTACTCAGCTCCAAAAAAACGCCATTCAGTTTACCCCTGCCTTGCCTCCTGAGAAGATGAGAGCCATTCAGGGTTTGAAGCTAGGCAATGTCATCAAACTGAGCATTAGATTTAGAGCGGCTTTTTGGGATGAAGATACCAGTTCTATCTATACAGGCGAAGACATTGCAGAGTTTTATACCTCTGCCAAAGACGATACCGCCCTCCTGACGGCTTACATCGGCGGAGAGGCTGCCCACAAATACAGCCAAGCAGGGGAGACCCCCACCCTCGAGAGGGCACTCCAGATTCTCAAAAAAATATACCAAGTGCCAGTAGAGGCTCTATATGAAGCACATACCTTCACCGATTGGCAAAAAATACCATTCGTAGAAGGAGCATACTCTTATCCGCACCTCCATGCTGAGCGACTTCGCCCATTGCTGGCACAGCCTGTCCAAGAAAAAATATTCTTTGCAGGCGAAGCCACCAACTACCACGGGCATGCAGGCACAGTGCACGGAGCGATAGAGAGTGCCTACCGAGCGGTGCAAGAGATGTCTTAAAACGATTGAAGGCTTTGCTGTCTATTCCTGCTAGGAATCTGACGGTCTGTAAAAAGCTACGCAGCAAAGCCGATGCTATGGCAGGACAAAAAAATACTGCTGTATGAAATCGTGGAGTATTTTTGTATTTTTGCAGGTGTATCTAGAAATAAAGTTGAGAGATAAATACTTTTTAAGAAATTTAGAAGAAGATTTATCTTAAAAAATATCAAATAAGAGAAGACATGAAAGCCTATTCCGTACTTTTATATTATTACTATACGCACATTGAGCAGCCCGAAGAGTTTCGTGAAGCACACCACCAATTTTGCCTAGACCACCAGCTAAAAGGCAGAATCATCATCGCCCAAGAAGGCATCAATGGCACTATCTCAGGGCTAAAAGCAGATTGTGAAGCATACATGAAGCACCTCAGAGAAGACGAACGCTTTGCAGGCATTGACTTCAAAGTAGAAAGCTGCGATGCCCATACATTTCAGAAATTATATGTGCGTGTAAAACCTGAAATCGTACATTCTAGCTTGCAGCACATCAACCCCAACGAAAGAACAGGCATACACCTAGAGCCAGAGGATTTCAAAAAAATGAAAGATGCTGAAGATGTAGTCATCCTAGATGTACGCTCTAACTATGAGCACGAAGTAGGGAGATTTAAGAATGCAGTAACTCTAGATATCAGTCATTTTAGAGAATTTCCTCAAAAAATAAAAGAACTCGAGGCATTTAGAGATAAAAAAATCATTACCTATTGCACTGGCGGCATCAAGTGTGAAAAAGCAAGTGCCTATCTCTTAGAAAATGGCTTTCCAGAGGTCTATCAGCTACACGGTGGCATTATCAAATACGGCATAGAAGCAGGTGGCGAAGATTTTGAAGGAAAGTGCTATGTGTTTGATAATCGGGTAGTTACAGACATAAACAAGGTAAACCCAAAGGTAATCGCTACTTGCCATGTATGCGGTACAGTCAGTGACCGTATGGTCAATTGTGCCAACCCTACTTGCAACGAACACTTCCCGATGTGCGAAGACTGTGGCTGGAAAATGGACGGGGCTTGCTCAGAAGAGTGTAAAACACACCCTGAAAAGCGAACTTACGATGGCACAGGATTCTATCAAAAGGAACTCAACGGCTATCAGCCTGCCATGAACTCACTCAATAAGCAACGTAATAAGCACCTCAGCCAAGAAAAATAAAAAATAATTAAGGGTGTTCGTGTGGCTCTATGTGTATCGAGATATGCCCTAATTCAGGGATTTGCTCGTGAAGGGTGTCCTGCAGCTGATGTGCAAGGGCATGCCCTTCTTTGACAGTGATGTAGGCATCTACTCTTGCATGCAAATCTACATGGTATTGCATCCCTGATTTGCGTATGTAGCATTTTTCAGTGTCTATAATTCCCTCTACTTGCTGTGATACATCTCTGATTCTTTCTATGAGGTCATCATAAAAGTGCTCATCCATAATCTCCCCCAAGGCAGGTCTAAAAATCAGATAGCTATTGTAGAGAATAAAGCCAGAAGCAAAGAGTGCAGCCCAATCATCGGCGGCTTCATAGCCTTTGCCCAGTATCAATGCCACTGAAATCCCGATAAAAGCCGCTATGGAAGTGATGGCATCGCTTCTATGGTGCCAAGCATCTGCCTTAAGCGAAGAACTATTGGTCTCGATGCCTTTTTTCATCACCAAACGATAAGAAATTTCTTTCCAAATGATGATGCCTCCTAACACCCAAAGTGTATAGGAGGCAGGCAGTGCATGGGGCGTAAAAATATACTGGATACTCTGATAAGCAATGGTTACTGCCGAAATAATCAAAAAACCAACCACCGTAAAAGTAACCAAAGGCTCTACACGCCCATGCCCATAAGGGTGATTTTCATCAGGTGGGATGTTGGCAAACTTGATTCCTAACAGCACCAGAAAAGAAGCAAATATATCTGCTGTAGATTCTATAGCATCTGCTATCAGGGCATAAGAATTGCCAAAATAGCCCGTCAGCCCTTTGATGAGTGCCAGAAAAGTATTTCCTACAATGCTGAAGTAAGTCGCCTGAATGGCTTTTTCGGTGTTGGTCATGCAGAGATTAAAGCAAATAACATTTATTGTAAAGTTAGGATTTTTTATACATAATATCTGAGCGAAGCACGTATTTTACACCATCTTTAAGAGGGCTGCCTTCGTGTTTCTGTTCGTGAACAAAGCACAGAGCATCGCCAGTTTTAGGGCGAATCTGGATTGAATCAAAAGCAGTTTCTCCTCCTTCAAAATCATCATTGAGATAAATCATAAAAGTAATTCTGCTTTCTTCTTGCTCATTTCTCTTGAATCTACCGTCTATGTGTCTTTTAAAGCGTTGGTTGATTTCATATTTATAAAACCTAAATTGCTCATGAAGCCCTACAGCCACACAGTCTTCTAACTTTTCGGGACAATAAGGCTTAAGTTTTTGCCAATATTTTTGAGCCAATTCCAAGTCTTCATAAAGCAAGCGATGGTTGTTGCGGATTCCTTTGAGCATCTTTGCCCCTTCGGGAAGGCTTACTGTTGCCTCTTGGTAGCCTTTGTTTTCACTAAATAGTATCAAATCTTCACATTCTTTCTCAGTCAAAAATGCTTCAATAGTCCAGATTTTATCTGTATGTGTGATGAGTCTCATGGTTTTTTGGGTGCTGTGTTTTACAATTTAATTTTGAAAGGCTATGTTTAGCGGATTCACAAAAAAAACACGTATAAATGACAACTTGTTCACTTGCTTTTTTGGCTTTATTGATAATTCTTGTATTTTTGATATATCTGAGTTTCAGAAAAATAGGATTAAAACAATCATTAAATATGCTTTCTTTCTTCAAAAATAAATCTGAGAACTCTTCAAATCCTTTGATAAATCGCTATAAAAATTTAAGGAAAGTGGGTATCCATTTACACCGAGTGATGATGAATAACTCAAAAATAGATTTTGAACCCTTTTTACTAGGTTCAGCACATTTTTGGGGTATGTTGGAAAAAATAAACGGGCAAAATGCCTTGATTATGGAAGATCCGATTGACATGGATGTATTAAACGATTTTGCTTTTTTTGATTATTTTCAAGATGATAAGAATTTTACAGAACTGTATTATGAATTGAATCAATCAAAGTTAAAACCTCTTGAAAAAGAAACTTTGGATGCAAAATTAAACTATTTTATTTCTCTTTTTGAAGTAATAGACAGGAATAAAGAAAGATGTGAAATCACCTTGAGAGATATATTATACCCCGAAGAAGAAGATATTGTAATTATTGACCTTAATTATTCTCAATCAGTTATTGTAGGTTCTTTGATGTTTACCCGAATCATTCCTTTTGAAGACTTGAATATGACCTCAGGTATGCCTTTTCCTTTTTATGAAGAAAATAAAGATAAAATAATAAAGAAACACAATACAAATATGAAAAAACCAAGTGGCTATAGTGAGAGTGCAAGGATGTTCAAAAGTTTTTTTCAGCTTCACAAAAAATACGGAATCTCAGTCAATTATAAAGAATTAGAATAATATTTTTATCTTTTCAGAAAAGGTATTCTTTGATAAAAAAACCTTCCATTCTCTTTTTCTGAGAGTGGAAGGTTTTGAGTTATAAGCATCTTTTGTAGGCAGGCACTTCTAAATTTATCTACCTCATTGTTTTTACACAAAATCAACAGGAATTTTATAAGTAGGGTCTTCTAAGATATTCACTTCTATGAGCTTGTCCGCATTCTGGAGCAGTTGGCGGCAGTCACCGCTGAGGTGTCTGAGATGCACTATTTTATCTACCTTGGCATAGCGTTCGGTGATTTTATTGACAGCATCTATGGCACTCATATCTGCAATGCGGCTTTCTTTGAAATCAATAATAATCTCATTGGGGTCATTTAGCACATCAAATTTTTCGGCAAAGGCAGTGGTAGAGCCAAAGAAAAGAGGCCCATAGATTTCATAATGTTTTACTCCTTGCTCGTCTATGTATTTTCTGGCTCGGATTCTCTTGGCACTTTCCCAAGCAAATACCAAGGCGGAGATAATCACACCTATCAAGACAGCCAAGGCAAGATTGTGCAAAAAGACGGTAACAATCATCACAAGCATCATCACCAAAATATCGTGCCTGGGCATCTTGTTTAAAGCTTTTACGCTGACCCATTCAAAAGTGCCAATGGCTACCATAATCATCAAACCAGTGAGTGCAGCCATAGGCACTTGCTCTATCAGGCTTGAGCCAAACATGATAAAAAACAAGAGCATCACAGAGGCTACTATCCCTGAAAGACGGGCTCTAGCACCCGCAGAGATGTTAATCAGACTTTGCCCTATCATCGCACAGCCGCCCATTCCTGAGAACAGACCCGTTATGAAGTTGGCTAGGCCTTGTGCTACAGCTTCTTTGTTGCCCCAGCCACGTGTTTCTGTGATTTCATCTATGAGATTGAGTGTAAGCAAGCTCTCTATCAAGCCCACACCAGCCACTATGAAGGCATAAGGGAAAATAATCTGTAAGGTTTCAAAAGTAAAAGGTACATTGGGAATGTGAAAAGGGGGAAAACCACCTTGAATAGAGGCAATATCGCCTACATTTTTGGTATCAATGCCGAAGCCCAAAACTATACCGAAGACTGTCAAAATAGCCACCAATGAAGCAGGAACTGCCTTGGTGATTTTGGGCAAGCCCCAGATAATAGCCATCGTCAAGAGGACCAAGCCAAGCATAGAAAGGAGAGGGCCTCCTGTGAGCCACTGTAGGCTACCGTCTGTAGTCGTGAATTTAAACTGGTCTAGTTGTGAGAGAAAAATCACAATCGCCAAGCCATTCACAAAGCCATACATCACAGGGTGAGGCACTAGTCGGATAAATTTACCTAAACGAAAAACTCCTGCCAGCATTTGAATAATCCCTGCAAGCACTACCGTGGCAAAAATATACTCTACACCATGTGATTTAGAAAGGGCTATAATCACCACAGCTATAGCTCCCGTAGCACCCGAAATCATGCCTGGGCGGCCTCCAAAAACAGAGGTAATCAAGCCTATACTAAATGCAGCATACAAGCCAGTAAGGGGGGATAAATCGGCAATGATAGAAAAGGCTACCGCCTCGGGTATCAGTGCCATTGCTACGGTCAGCCCCGATAAGATTTCTATTTTATAATCTACTTTTTGTTTAAAGTCAAATAAGTTAAAGTATTTCTTCATATTTTTAAAGGGTTTGTTTTTAAAAAGAATGGAGCTTTTTTTAGTAGTTGTTTGCTATAAAAAACTCCTTTGAGCAGGGTAGCATATTTTTTTAATAGGATGCAAAGCTACAAAAAGCTGAATGACAAACAAATTTAATTTGGATTAAAGTAAGACAGAAGTGCTAATTCAATAACATGTAATGTATTTTTCTAATAGCTAGTTAGATTATTAGGGTTTAGTTTGAAGGCATAAAAAAACCCATTCTCAAAAAATGTACTTTTTGAGAATGGGTTTCACTATTCTAAGAAAGGCTTTTAGAGAAGAAAATCAAGGCATTTTTAGCTCGTCAATCAATGTCAATATTTGATTTTTTTCCTTTAAATCAAGATACACAGTCTCCAAATCTTTTTCGGAGGAGTGTATAACCACCTTTTCACAGCCATGCCCCGAGAGGATAAGCGTAATGTGTTGCTTTTTTTTCTTGGCGAAGGTCAGGGCATACTTGGCATTCATGGGGCAGCTTTTTTTAGAACCTATCACATAGCTTTCGGTATCAAGCACTGCTGTTTTGAGTTTCTCTGTCAGGTCTTCGGCAAGGGTATCTATTTTTAAGACCTCATAATCGTGGAGATACTCCTTTGATGAATCTTGAGTGCTAGGCTCTGTGGGCTGTGCGGCTATTTCTGAGAGGATGACTTCTTTGGTATGCGTAATGATGTCAGTATGTTTTTTGAATATTGGGTGTTCATCTTGGCAGGTCATCATAGCAAAGAGTGAGATGATAGCAATGCTTATTAGCTTCATAAGTTTTTTGATTTTAAGAATTGATGAAGAGCCCTCGCTGAGCTGAGTCTAGCAAGGGCGTATATGGGATATTTTTTATTTTTGAGAGATTTTGATGTAATGCAATGGCGTTTGGGTTTGGCATCCATTACAGTTTTTGATTTTGTAGTCAGTGTTTTTATTGGTATTCTGGATAATTCTTTGCCAACTAGGCACATCTGAGCGCATGTAGCCTATTTCTTCTTTGAGAGATTGTAAAAAACTGAGGGTAAAGAAGCCCCCATTAGAATTACACCAAGCGTATTGACCAGGGCTGCTTCCCGTAAAAATCATCGTGCCACTGCTGTCTAAGAATAGCTTTTTGAGCTTGCCAATCTCAGCCCCTTGAAATGAGCGGCTTGCCATAAAAGTAGTGCTAGTAAATTGGTTTCTGCCCACATCTGAGTTACAGCAGTCACTCATCACTAGGTTAAGTCTGCCACCTTTGCCCACCACAGTATGATAGACTTGCGAGAGGGAAAGGCTTGTCTGTTCGCTGAGTTGAGTGTATTCAGAGTAGCGCATGTCTAGCTGTGGGTATTGGTCTGTCTGGTCAGAGAATCGGTAGCCGTGCCCACTATAATAAAACACAACTACATCCGTGCTTTTTACAGACATTTCTTTGAGTGCTTTTTCTACATTGGCTTTGGTGAAGTTTTCTCCATTGACGATGTACTTTTTGAAGGGCATGCCTACGGCTCTTGAGATTTCACGAAACTCAGTTTCTATGGTTCTTTGATCAACTGCACAGCTTTGTCCTATATCAGGGATTTCAGTATTGACTGCCATCAAAAGGTGAAGTGTAGATTTAGAGGCATCTATCTGCCCTGAGTTGGTATTGGTATTGGTGTTATTGTTTGTGCTTTGCTGGCTTGTGTTGGCGGCATTCATACGCAGGAGGGCTTTGTATTGATCTTCTCCACTTCCAAAAAACTGCCTGAGGTAGGTCGGGGTCAGTTCGCTGGCGGTGATTTCTCTGTAAGAATCTGCCAATAAGATGTTTTCTTCATTAAAGTGAGGGTCATCGGTTACATAAGGCTCATTGTGAGATTCCTCCTCATTCCACATCCATATAAAGTGGTCAGGGTTATAGCTTGCCCCTTTGGCTGCTTCGGTGATAAAAGTTGGGCTACTGCCCACCATAATAAAATAATTGTAGCCATCTTCTTCTTCGATGACAGATTGGTATTTTACATCTACTACATTGTATTTATTTTGGTATGTATAGCCAATACGCATATACGCATCTTGTTCATTAAAATAGACCAAGAATGCTTTGTAAGAAACATCGGCTGCCTTAAAGGTGATTTCATAAAGGGATTGTGCAGATAAATTGGATGAAAGTGTCAGCAAGCACAAAAGTAAGAAGGCAGAAAATGCCTGAGAAGATTTGGAGATGATTCGGTAAAATATGGACATTGGGTGTGACAAATTAAGTAAATAGTTTATTTAGTTAGAACAGATTCTTATGCTTCAACGATATATCTATTTATTTAGATGTAAAAACAATGATATTTTTTAGGATTTTTAGAATGAACTAGTTTCCCGTTAATCATCAGTAACAGCATTGATTTCATACACTGACAACTGTAAACTATTTTGAGTGTCCAGACCAGACTTTGCCAATTACTTACACTCAAACACAAAATAAAGTTTTGAAATTAGCCTTGGTTTAAGTGCTAGTTTCCTGCCAAAGGAGACCCAAAAATACCCACTGCAAGCTCAACCCAAGTAAGACATAAAATCATAAATACTGCCAAAGAGAGGGCAATTCGGTACGGAGTACTTTTTGTTTTTCTGATAATAAGCTCAATTCCCAAGCCTGTGCTTGATAAAAGCAGGGCTGCCACCACAAAATCAAACAAAGTCCAATGGACTTCATCCGTAAATTTCATTGCTATAAAAGGAATAAGCAACAGGGCTGAAACAACC
This sequence comes from Microscillaceae bacterium, assembly GCA_011390205.1. Lineage (GTDB taxonomy): Bacteria > Bacteroidota > Bacteroidia > Cytophagales > Microscillaceae > JAABSX01. The sequence goes on from JAABSX010000006.1 coordinate 38,635, forward strand.
AAAAGAATAGACAGAAATCGGTGATTTCTCATGTGTAAAAAGGTTTTATAATTTCAAGTATGACACACTCCTAAGGTAAATACAAATGTAGCAAAAGGATTTGAATTATAGTCATGTTCCTTTGTTAAAAAATGTAAAAAACACAGAATGCAGCAAATCAGCCAAGAGTGATAATTACAGAAAGAAGAAGTCTTTGTATCTAAAGCGCCAACAAAAAACGCATAGTATCCACTCCATCGGCATAGTCCCAGAGTTCGGGGCTTTGTGCCTTGCCAAAGGGGATGCTTTCAGGGTAGCTGCCGTCTTTACTTACGATGACCTGGATTTTTTCTTTGAGGGGTGCAAGTTTCATTTTGAGGTCAATGTCATCTTGATAAAATTCATAATAAAGATTGGCAGTAGGAGAGGAGAGTCCTGTATGCTGATGCAAAAGCAAGAATCCATTGTCAAAATAAGGGTCTTGATTAAGTGAGAGTACAGCCCTGTGGTAGTCATAGTTATTGCTGTACTTGTTATGAGCTCTGAGGCGGTCTGCCCAATACTCCCAGTGTGGGTATAGCTGTGTGGGTTCATAGCCTTCGGGCAGATATACTTTGGCTACATTTCGGCAGCCTAGCCCAAAATAACTAAAGATGTCATCCCCCAGATTTTCAAGTTCTTCGGGGCTTTCATTTCCTTGAATGATTGCCAAAGAATGGCGATTTTGTCGGATAATGTTGGGCTTATTGCCAAAATAAAACTCAAAATAGCGGGCAGTGTTATCGCTCCCTGTTGCCATGTATGCCTCTGCGTCATTTAGCCTATCTATAAAATTAATCTGAGGCTTGAATGCAGGTTCTATCTCGAGCAGCAGGGCAGCCACGCCTTGCATCAGTACCTCATCCTGAGAGCTAAGTTTTGCCATGAGATGATGCCCACTCATCAACACACTCAAAAAATCGTGAAAACCTACTAGAGGGATATTACCAGCCATCACCACACCCACTTTGGAGAATCTGTGACGAGGAGACTGTAAAGAAGAATACTGTGCTACCCAAGCCTCCAGTTTTTCTTTGTTTAGATAGTGCTGCCTGATTCCTTCTAGGGCTGTCTTGATATTTTCTTTAGAAAACCAGCGGTTGTGCACTTCGGCTTTCTGAATCAATGCCTGTATATGGTCTTGTGAAAAATCACAGAGGGCTTCTCCTAATTGTACAAAGGCCTTAATTTTTTGTGCTAAATTCATAATGCGTAATAATAATCAAAGTTTTTTAAAAAATAACTGATGTTTAAGACTAATAATCTTTTTATTTTTGTTGATAATTTGAAACAAAAAATAGTAAGTTAGATTTACTTAATGTAAAAGTACTCAACGAAAACAAAAGGAGGAAATAACTATGGCAATCATGATAACTGATGAGTGTATCAACTGTGGAGCTTGCGAACCCGAATGCCCCAATACTGCTATTTATGAAGGCGGTGTAGAGTGGCGATGGGGTGATGGCACAAGCCTCACAGAAGTAGAAATGGGTGATGGCACTGTAGTGGCATCAAGCGAACCTATGGAACCTGTTTCAGATGAATTTTATTACATTGTTTCTGATAAATGTACCGAATGCATGGGGTTTCATGAAGAGCCGCAATGTGCAGCAGTCTGCCCTGTAGATTGCTGTGTAGAAGACCCTGAGTATAGAGAATCTGAGGAAGACCTACTCACCAAAAAATCTTGGATGCACGAAGAGGCTTAAACAATAATTTAATAATCATCTTAAATCCTTCTAAGAGAAAACATCTCAGAAGGATTTTTTTATTTTCAGGAAACTTGAAATCAACTCCAGAAACCAGTGTGCAATGCGATGCTCATTTTAAAACTCATACTTTTATTGCCCCATTATCCAACGTTCAGAAGGACTTTTACCTTGACAATGGTTTATTTTCAATAAGCTGTTTTGGAGCTAGATACGGCAGACTATAGCCCGATGTTACAGACTAAACACAAAAAAACCAGACTCAATCTGAATCTGGATTTTCATCAATTATACCTAAAATTAAAAACTAAACTATAAACAAACCATTAGCTCGTGTGAATATTAAATCCACGCTCCCCATGGTAAGCTTCATCCAGACCAGTGGCTTCCATAGATTCATCTACCCTTGCCCCCCCTGTAATCAAAGAGCTAATAAAATAAACCACAGAGGTAGCAATCGCTGAGTAAGCCACGACCACCACTACTGCGACTAGCTGTACGCCTACTTGACTTGCATTGCCATATAAAAGGCCTGCCGCATCAGGGTTAATGGCGGGGTTTGCGAATATGCCCGTAGCAATAGAACCCCAAATTCCGACCAAGCCATGAATGCCAAAGGCATCTAATGTATCATCATATTTAAGTAAATGTTTTAGTTTGATAGACCCATAATAGCCTACTATGCCAGAGATGAGCCCAATCGCCAATGCACCACTTACACTCACGAAGCCGCAGGCAGGAGTAATACCCACTAGACCTGATACAGCACCCGAAGCTACCCCCAAAAGGCTCGGCTTCTTGTTGCTCAACCGCTCTATCATTATCCAAGAAAGTCCTCCTATGCTTGCTGCTACATTCGTAACCAACAAAGCATTGGCAGCCGTACTATTTGCACCCAAAGCACTTCCTGCATTGAACCCAAACCAGCCAAACCAAAGAAGGGCAGACCCGATGACCGTCAGTGTCAGGGATAAAGGCATATCACCTCCATTGCCAAAGCTTTTGCGCTTGCCCAAAAGCAAGGCCAGCACAAGACCTGCTACACCTGCATTGATGTGAATGACTGTACCACCCGCAAAATCTAGCTCACCACTGTTGCTCAAAAAGCCTCCGCCCCAGACCCAGTGCGTAATCGGGCTATAGACTATCAGCACCCACAAAAAGGAAAAAACCAACCAAAATGAAAATTTTACCCGCTCTACAATGGAGCCACTCACAATGGCAACCGCTATGGCAGCAAATGTGCCTTGGAAAACCACAAACAGCAAGGTAGGGATAGAAGTACCACTGGCGATGTCATCTATTTTTATGTTCTCAAGCATTAATCCACTGAATGAACCAATGAAGGCATTGCCCTCTCCGAAAGCTAAAGAATAGCCAATCATCACCCAAGCCACAGAAGCCACACAAAAAGAGACATAGCTCATCCCCACCGTGTTGAGTGCTGTTTTGCTGTGTGAGAGCCCCCCATAAAAGAGTGCCAGGCCTGCGGGAGTCATCAGCATCACCATAGCAGTGGCTATGAGCATCCAGGCGGTATCGCCTGCATTGAGCTGAGGAGCTGGGCCAGTTTCTTGCCCAAAGGCAAGCCCTGAAAATAAGACAAATCCAAGGGATAAGGTGATTTTGTGTAGAATATTTTTCATGTTTTTACTTTTTTTAAAAATAAATAGACCTATGAAATAGGTCTATTTACGAATCAAAAATTTTTAAAACTCTATTATTTTAGCAGAAGTAGGTTCTTTTTAAGACCTCTTGATGTAAAATTAGCAAAAAAAATAAAAAAGCAAGGCTTTATAGCTTTATTCAATTATTTTTTTGTGAGAGTATTTTACTAAATTGACTTATATGAAGATTTTATTATAAAATAACTACTTACTAAGAATAATCTTCTTCTTACAACATATACACAAAATAATAAGGAAGGCTTCTAAACAAAAAAAGAGTACTTATTTATTTAAGTACTCTTTTGAATTATTTTGAGATAAGGGCTTCATTTACGAAGCTTTGTTTTTTATCTAATCATGAGCAATTCACGGTATTTGGCAAGAGGCCAGTCTTCATCGTCTATGATGGTCTCTAGCTTATCTACGTGGTAGCGAATAGAATCAAAATAAGCATTCTTCACTTTTTCATCATACGCAACGGCTTTCTCGCGGGTATCTTCAAGTTTGTTGATTTCTCTACGAGCCACACGCATTTCTTCTGAGAGCTTCTGAATCTGACTGATATGATGAGACACCATTTTGATGGCCTCTATCATCGTGCTGATGCTTTCTGTCTCTATGCCTAAGTCTTTTAAGCCTCTGACATTCTCTATCAGTTTATTTTGATACTTGACGGCTGTGGGCACTATATGATTGACGGCGAGGTCACCGACCATTCTTGATTCAATCTGTACTTTTTTGATAAAGTTCTCGAGCAGTATTTCGTGTCTTCCGTGTAGTTCTTGCTTATTGAGTACACCTGCCTTTTCAAATAGCTTAATCGTACTTTCAGAAATCATCGCATCAAGAGCGATAGGGGTAGATTTGATATTTTCTAGCCCTCTTTTTTCGGCTTCTTTCGCCCAGTCTTCTGAGTAGTTATCACCTTCGAACAAGATATTCTTAGATTCTTTTACATACCTACGCAATACATTGACGATGGCTACCTCACGTTTGGGCTCTTTTTTGACTTCTTCCTCTACTTCATCCTTAAAGGTATTGAGCTGATGAGCCATGATGGTATTCAAGATAGTCATGGGAGAGGAGCAATTAGTAGAAGAACCTACAGCCCTAAACTCGAATTTATTGCCTGTAAAAGCAAAGGGCGAAGTACGGTTACGGTCAGTATTGTCTAACAATACAGGCGGTACTTTGTCTATGCCTAATTTCATATAAAGGTTTTCACCTTTGCCTATTTGTACGGAGGCATTGGTTTCTAGCTCTTCTAGTACCTTCATTAGCTGTGAGCCTATAAACACTGAAATGATGGCAGGAGGGGCTTCGTTTGCACCTAGTCTGTAATCATTGCCAGCCGAGGCGATGCTCGCACGCAAAAGAGGGGCGTAATCATGTACGGCCTTGATGGTATTGATAAAGAAGGTCAAAAACTGTAAGTTTTCTTTGGCTTTGGTGCTAGGGCCTAGCAGGTTTACGCCTGTGTTTGTGCCCAATGACCAGTTGTTGTGCTTTCCGCTTCCGTTAAGCCCTGCGAATGGCTTTTCGTGGAATAAGATTTCAAAATTGTGCTTATTGGCTACTTGGCGCATCAGATCCATCAATAATAAATTATGATCTACGGCAAGGTTGGCTTCTTCAAAGGTAGGTGCACACTCAAACTGTGCAGGGGCTACTTCATTGTGTCTTGTGCGGACAGGAATCCCGAGTTTGGTAGCTTCATATTCAAATTCCACCATAAAATCTCGCACACGCACAGGGATAGAGCCGAAGTAGTGATCTTCTAGTTGCTGTCCTTTGGCAGGCTGGTGCCCGAATACACTGCGCCCGCTCATGACCAAATCAGGGCGTGAGTTAAACAAGGCCTTGTCCACCAAGAAATACTCTTGCTCGGGCCCTAGAGTAGCTTGTACTTGCTTTACTTCACGGTCAAAAAAATGACACACAGTAGTAGCGGCTTTATCTACAGCATGCAAGGCACGCAAAAGAGGTGTCTTATAATCAAGAGCTTCACCTGTATAAGAGATAAAAATAGTAGGAATACAAAGGGTTTTGCTTTGACCGCTTTCCATAATAAAGGCGGGAGAGCTAGGGTCCCAGGCAGTGTAGCCACGTGCCTCAAAAGTACTTCTTAAACCGCCATTCGGGAATGAGCTGGCATCTGGCTCTTGCTGTACGAGGGCAGAACCTTTGAATTTCTCGATGACTTCACCGTTGCTATCAATGTCAAAAAAAGCATCATGTTTTTCGGCAGTAGTGCCTGTAAGGGGCTGAAACCAGTGTGTGTAGTGAGTTACACCACGCCCGATTGCCCAAGATTTCATGGCAGAGGCTACAGCATCTGCCACTTCATTAGAAATAGTACTGCCTTGGCGAATCGCTTGGCTTACTTGTTTGTAAATATCAGAACTTAAAGTGCTGCGCATCACCTTATCACTGAAGGTATTGATTCCGAAATACTCAGAAACTTTTTCAGAATGAAGGTTGATAGGCACTGAAGTGCGATTTTGTGCAGATTCAATTGCTTTGAAGCGTAAAACAGCCATATTTTTTATTTAGATTTTAAGTGAGTTATTGGATTTCAAATAAAGCTTGCAATATAGTATTAAAATGTACCAAATAATAGTAAAAAGTAAGTTTTTTTATGATTTTTGGTTCAAAATAAGGCTTGTACCTCTAAAAATTAAGTTTGTTTTGTGAAAATAGAATTTTTTTAAGATTGACCTGTTATTTTATCTCGAAATCATCTGCATCCAAATAAGCAGGAAATTTTTTACGGTAGTTTGCCAGTTCTTCATAAGAAAGGACTTGATGATGTATAATCTCTGTACCTTCTTGATGAAACATTGCCTGCCCCTTAAAATCATATACTGCCGAATCACCAGAATACGGGATTTGGTTTCCATCTTCACCGACTCGGTTTACGCCTACAGTATAGCATAGATTTTCAATGGCACGTGCTGCCAAGAGTGTGTTCCAGGCTGAGCGGCGTGCTTGAGGCCAGTTGGCTACATAAATAAGTACATCATATTTAAGCGCTGTGTTGCGGCTCCAGACAGGAAAGCGTAAATCATAGCATACCAGAGGCATAATATTCCAGCCTTGCCATTGGATGATTGTATGTTGTTTGCCAGGGCTATAGGTATGGTGTTCGTTTGCCATTCTGAATAAGTGTCTTTTATCATAGCTTTGGTAAGTGCCATCAGGAAACATCCAGACTAGCCGATTAAAAAAAAGCTCATTTTCTTTGATGATGTAGCTGCCCACAATGGCGGCTTTTTGCTGTGCTGCCATCTGCTGTAGCCATTTAAAAGTATGTAGATTCATGGGCTCGGCACAGTCTTCGGCATCCATCGTAAAGCCTGTAGTAAACATTTCAGGCAGTACGATAATATCCACCTCTTGGGAGTCAGTCCAGATTTTCTCTTCTAGCATGGCTCGGTTTGCTGTGGGGTCTTTCCAGAATAATTTACTTTGTATAAGTTTGATATTCAGTGGCTTATGTTTCATACGTAAAATTTTTTTTGTATTTTTGCGTTATTACTAGTAAATTACGAGCTATGTGCTTTTTGCACAAAATCCGATAATATATCTTAATTACAAATTTAATCAAAGAAAACATCATGCCTTTAGAACTAGAAAAAGAAAATCGTAGCGAAACCCTCAGAAGACAAGCCGTAAAAATGTTGGAGAGAAAAGGCTACCAAGAAATTAAAACTACTTTGCCTGATTTTGAAGAGCCTACTGCCTTCAATCAAGTGGACTCTGATGAGGTTTATCAGCCTGATTTGACAGCCCGCACAGCTTTTAGCAAGCATTATTTTGAGATTATAGAAGACAAATCTGAAGACAAGCTCAGGGTTGCAGGAAAGTGGAAACTCATGTCTAAGCTTGCCGAGCTTAAGAATGGTAAATTTTTTGTGCTTGTGCCTCATGGCATGATGAGCTACACCAACAGACTTTTAGAGAGCCAGAGTATCAAAGCCGAAATACTCAAACTTCAAGCTTCTAAGAAGGGCTAATTCCTTTTCTGATTCTTTCAAGCCTCAAACATGTATTTCTTACTACAAGTGATGAGTCATCCGACACTCATTGCCTGCTTTTTTGCCATACAATGTTTTGTCTGTATCAGGTTTTTTTATTCTTCCATTCAAGATTTGATTTTATAGATGTCATCCATGGGTGAGCTATGGTCTAGTCTGCAGAGTGGGTGCAAGATTCCGTCTGAGGTAGAGTACACCCACCCGTGCAAGACAGGTCTTTGATGCTTTGCCCAAGCGTTTTGCACGATGAATGTTTTGGAGAGATTAGAAACCTGCTCTATTACGTTTAGTTCCACAAGTCTGTTTACCTTCTTAGTTTCATCTTCTATTTGTGAAAGTTCTTCCTTGTGTTTAAAATAAATGTCTTTGATATTAAGCAGCCATTTATTGATAATTCCTAGGCTTTGGCTTTCGATGGCAGCCTTTACACCTCCGCAGCCATAATGCCCACAGACGATGATATGTGCTACCTCGAGTGCTTCTACAGCATACTCTACCACACTCAGTACATTAAGGTCAGTATTGACCACCATGTTGGCAATGTTGCGGTGCACAAACATCTCTCCAGGTGCTGTATTGGTGATTTCATTGGCAGGCACACGGCTATCTGAGCAGCCTATCCACAAAAACTCTGGGGTCTGTTCTATGGCCAAGTTTGCAAAAAATGCAGGGTCTTGGGCAAGTTTTTCTTTGACCCAAGCCTTGTTGTCGGTGAGTAGCTTTTCGTATGGCTTCATTGTGTGTGGTTTTGTGTTCTAAGGAAAATATCTTTGCTGCTTTGGCAATGATAGTTAAATCCATAGATTTAAGCAAAAAAACCTACTATTTTACTAAGAATATTTTGCGGCACACTCAGTAGGTTTAGGGCATTTCGGTATTTTTTAAAAATCAAGCAAGGTTTATTTTTTAGAGATGCATTCACTTTGTTATCAAAAAGTGAATAGAGGCAGCTTTAGGGTTATTTTTTTGCAAAAACTTCTTTTGCTGCTTTTATTTGCAGGTGTAAGCAAATATGAAAGACAAATGAGCGAATTATCTGGTTTTTTTTGGATTGGGTTTCAGCACATCTTAGACACGAGCAGTGCTTGGAGTATTTTTAATGGCATAGACCATATTTTATTCATTTTGGTTTTGTCTGCGGTGTATCCTCTCAGAGATTGGAGAAAAATCTTGGTACTGGTTACTGCCTTCACGATAGGGCATTCGCTCACACTGGCTTTGGCTGCTTTTGATGTGATTCCTTTTAATCCTCGTCTGATTGAAATCTTGATTCCTGCCACTATATTTTTGACGGCGATGTATAATTTTTATGAGAAGCCTTTTGAGCAAAGTGCTTCTGTTTGGAATTCCACACTTTATATTCGCTATATTACGGCCTTGTTTTTTGGGCTTGTCCATGGCTTTGCTTTTTCTAATGTGCTCAGAAGTATGTTTGCACTGAGTGGAGAGAGTATCGTAGCGAAGCTATTTGCTTTTAATCTAGGGCTAGAAGTAGGGCAGGTCATTGTGGTTTTGTTTGTACTTATGCTTTCGGTCTTGCTTGAATGGACCCTAAAACTGAAAGCTTCTACTTGGAACTATGCCCTCTCAGGAGGCTCGGCAGTAGCGGCAATCGGTATTTTTATAGTTAAAATTGTGAATTAAATTTTTAAACAAATGATGAACAGAATCTTGTTTTTCTGGCTTGTGCTAGGCATCACCGCCAATCTATATGCACAAAGCCCCAAACCTCCTTACACCAGCTCTAAGTTTGAGCAAATAGAGGAGATTCTTCCTACTCCAAACACTTACCGTGCAGCAGATGGCTCACCAGGGCATGAGTATTGGCAGCAAAAGGCGGATTATAAAATTAAGGTAACACTCAATGACGAGAATCAATCTATACAAGGCAGTGAGACCATTACCTATCATAATTTATCTCCCAATGATTTAAAATACCTTTGGTTACAACTTGACCAAAACCGATATGCTCCTGAGTCTAATACATTTAAGACTGAAAGTTATGACATGAATGATTTTGGAGGTGTTTTGACTACACTCAGAGGGGCAGGGGCTGATTATGGGCACAAAATCACCGCAGTCAAAGATGCACAAGGCAAGGCACTTCCTTACACCATCAACCAAACAATGATGCGTATAGAGCTTCCTGAGCCACTGAAAGCCAATGGTGGTGTATTTGTGTTTTCTGTAGATTGGAATTACAACATCATAGAGCAGCAAAAAATGAGCGCAAGAGCAGGCTATGAGTATTTTGCCGAAGAAGATAATTACCTTTACGAGATTGCTCAATGGTTTCCACGCATGGCAGTTTATGATGATGTAAATGGCTGGCAAAATAAGCAATTCTTGGGTCGTGGTGAGTTTGCCCTTCCTTTTGGAGATTACGAAGTAGCCATTACAGCCCCTGCAGACCACATCGTGGCTGCCACAGGAGAGCTGCAAAATGCCAGCGAAGTACTGGATGCCACTCAACAAAAACGCCTCAAGCAAGCAGAAAAAGCAGATGCTCCTGTAGTGATTGTGAGCCAAGAAGAAGTCATTCTCAAAGAAAAAAAGAAAGATAAAAAAACCAAAACTTGGAAATACAAGGCCATCAATGTCCGTGATTTTGCATGGGCAAGCTCTCGCAAGTTTATCTGGGATGCCATGCAGGTAGAGATTGCAGGCAAAAAAGTATGGGCGATGTCTTACTATCCTAAAGAAGGAAATCCACTTTGGGGGCAGTATTCCACTCAAGTGGTGGCACATACGCTGAGGGTGTATTCTGAATATACCATTGACTATCCTTATCCTGTGGCTATCTCGGTGCACGGGCCTGTATTCGGGATGGAGTACCCCATGATTTGCTTCAATGGTGGCAGACCCGATGCTGATGGCACTGTGCCTGAGCGTACTCGCCGTGCTATGATTTCGGTCATCATCCACGAAGTAGGGCATAATTTTTTCCCGATGATTGTAAACTCTGACGAACGCCAATGGACTTGGATGGATGAGGGCTTGAATAGCTTTTGCCAGCACCTTGCCGAGAAAGAGCTTCCTGCACAGGCTTGGGCCAAGAAAGACTACCCCGAAACATACCCCTCGCGCAGAGGCCCCGCCAAAAACATTATCCCTTATATGAAGAGTGATGCAGAATCTCTGGTGCCGATTATGACCAACTCTGAGCAGATTGCCAACAGACAGTTCGGGAACAATGCCTACGGAAAGCCCGCCACGGCACTTAATATCCTGAGAGAGACCGTCATGGGGCCTGAGCTTTTTGATTATGCTTTTAAAGAGTATGCACGCCGCTGGGCATTCAAGCACCCTCAGCCCGCAGATTTTTTCAGAACCATAGAAGATGCCTCTGCCGTAGATTTAGATTGGTATTGGAGAGGGTGGTTTTATAGTACTGAGCCTGTGGACATCGCTCTAGACAGTGTGGTGGCTTACCAAATGTCTAACAGAATGCAAAAAGTGAAAGAAGCCGATAGCCCTTTTGAGATGAAGGAAATCAATGCAGAAGTATTCACAAAATTAGACAAAAAAGACCAAGCACTTTTTAGCCCAGAAATGCTGATGTATGAGGTCAAATTTAAAAACATAGGCGGACTCCCAATGCCTATCCTATTGCAGATTAATTACAAAGATGGTTCAAAAGAAATGATGCACATTCCTGCTGAAATCTGGAGAATCAATCCCGAAGAGGCAAGTAAAGTCATCACTACCACCAAAGAAATCGTATCTTTTGCTCTTGACCCCAATGAAGAAACTGCCGATATAGATACAGATAACAATCAATACCCTCGTGAGGGAAAAGACAATCGATTCAAAAAATTTAAGCAAAATAAAGCTCAAGAATAAGAATAAAAACCTTGTGCAAAGACAAGTAAAGCACACAATGTACAGACCCCTTCTGAGATGCAGCAAATCTAGGAGGGGTTTTTTCTTGAAAAATAAATGTTTCCTGAAATTGGCGTATATTGGATAGATTATTTGGCTTTAAACAATGGCTGTATTATGAAAAAAATAGGCTTGTTCCTCAGTATATTCCTTGCTTTGCAAGTAAGTGGCCTCGCCCAATCGGTCATTCCGTTTGTAGGAGGATACACCCAAGAAAAAATTATCCAGACTCCCAAAGGAGAAAGACCTTCACCAGCCACATATCTCAGCCAAAAATACATCAGCAAACATCTCCGCCAGTTTAAGAAGGGGGCGAGCTTCTTGACCTCTAAAGATATCTTGGATAAATATGGAAGAGAAAAACTTGGCAGGGCTGATGGGCAATTTGTGATGTCTAAAAAAGAAATGGACAAACTTCTCAAAAAAGCCAAAGGAAATGTAGTTTATGTAGAAACCGAGCTAGGAATCCCAGAAGGTATGTGGAAAAACAAGACCATTGTACGCATAGATATTCCCGCACCTCAGCTTCTTCATCTTAGGATTCCAGATGGCAATGAAGCAGGAGCAAACGAACTTTGGCTGCCAGGAGGAAGGCTTCCGAAAGGTTACAGAGAGTGCGTAGTTAATCAAATCAGCCAAGGACAATACACCGAAACCAGCATAGATATTCACTAACATGAGAAAAGAACTTATCCGAAAAGACTGGGACTATACGCTTTATGAAACCCCTGAGGGACTTTTACTCTCGGTATTGGCAGGCACAGTGGCCCTATTTGAGGTAGAAATACTTCTTAGCCAAGAAGAGTATGCACAATATCAACTTTTAGGCTTTTCGTACCTAGACAGGCTCGCCAATGAGGTGAGAAGCGAGCCTGAAAAGTATCAAAATAGATTACCGTAGCACAGATTTTAGTTGGAGTGTTTTATTTACCTACTTCTTTGTCCACCTTTTTTACAAAATCAACCACTCCTTTGAAGTAATTTTTTTGGTCATCATATTGAGAGAGATGGCTTCCGTTGGGGCAAAACAAGTATTGACCGTTTTTGACTTCTTTTGACATCCATTCCATGTGTTCGGGCTTCATAGTATCAAATTTACTCCCGATGACGAGTGTAGGCACTGTGATTTTAGATAAATCTGCTTTTCTATCCCAGTTTTTTAGGGTAGCATTTCCAGTAATTCCAAATTCGCTGTAGCCTTGCATATAGACATATACTTCGGGGTTGAGATGTTTGAATGCCCTATTGATAGATTCTGGCCACTCATTGACGGGCATTCTGAGCACGTGGGCAGTGTAGTGATGCTCAAAGAGTAGTTCATTGTATCTAGGGTTGGCAAAGTCATTTTTTGCCTCAATGGCTTGTATTTCTTTATAGACTTCAGGGGGCATTTGTGGGCCCAATACTTCTTTTGCATATTGGTTATATTCAGGCACGCTTGACATCATATTGGAGATAATCAACCCTTTGAGATTTTGCTGGTATTTGAGGGCATATTCCATCGCTAAGATTCCTCCCCAAGACTGCCCCAAAAGATAAAAGTTAGAATTGTCTAACTTCAATGCCTTGCGGACTTGCTCTACTTCTTCCACAAACCTATCAATCGTCCAAAGGCTTGTATCACTAGGCTGATCGCTGTAGTAAGACCCGAGCTGGTCATAATAAATATATTCAATGCCTTCGGCGGGGAAGTAGCCATCTGCACATTCAAAAAACTCATGTGTGCCGCCAGGGCCTCCGTGGAGTAGCAATACCTTGATTTTTGGATTGTTGCCTACACGTTTTGTCCAGACGTTAAAATTTCCTTTGGCTGTGCTGATAGGAATCATCTTGATGCCACCTGTAAATTGGTCATCTCTTTGAACAAAACTAAGGTAGTCATTGGGGGCTTGGGCAGAGGTAGATTCTATGGCTGGTTCAGCACAATTCTGAAAAAAGAACAGACTCCATGCCAAGCATAAATAAAATGTGTGTTGTGTTACTTTCATAGATAAATATACATTGGGTAAATGAATTTTTGAGTGTCAGCAGCCTTTTTACAAAGGCCATCTGGTGAGCACAAATATAACTTGAAAGTGGGGATTTACGATTTTTTCAAGCAAATTTACGGCATTCAAGCAGTGATGAATTGCTTGGCCTTTGCCTTGCCATCAAGACAGAAAACAAGGCATCTACCTATAATCTACGATTACTTTTTCAGGATTTTGCCCTTTGAGCACAGGTGTTTGTATGATTCCGTGTAGCCTTCGGGCATAGTACGGAATGCCTTCGGATTCATCATTGATGTACTGGAAAATCTCTGCAAGTGTCAGTTGTTTGTCTTTGTTAAAGTCTGCATTTTGATTATGGATTGCTTTTAAGAAGAAATAAGTAAAGATTCCGTGCTTTTTTTCCGGATACCAAGCCGAGACTTGGTCTGCAGCAGAGGAAGCCAGCAATGCCCCTGCCTTCAGCCCTAGAGCTCCTTTGGATTTGATGACGATGGGTGAGATATTTTTATAGATATTCTCCCCCGAAAAGCAAGCATCTAGAGTTACCACCACGGATTTTGCAGGCAGTTTGGCGAGATTATTATAAAAAATATCGGCTGCAAAGCCCGTAAGTTCCACATACTGAGGGTCGCATTCTACAGGCACAAAGTAGGCTGCTTTGTCATTGAGCCCTGGCGCGCCATGCCCTGAGTAATACACAAACACATCACTTTTATCAGGCTTGATGAGGTTATGGAGTTTTCCTTTGGGATTTTCTTTGCTCCCAAAAATCATTTTAAAATCAGCATAAGAAGCATTCTCTAGGTAGATGATGTTTTCTTTGCTGTAGCCCATGACATCTATGAGGTAATTGCGGATACTTCGGGCATCATTGATGGCAAAATCTACGTTTTTTGTTTTCTGATATTGTGCATTGCCTATCACCACAGCGATGGCATCGGGCTGTTTCATCCGAGTTTTGGGGAGTTGATAGTCTATTTCTGAGATTCCGCCTGAGGTGATGATGTTATTTTCTTGTTGTTTTTCTATTTTTTGCACCTCTTGTTTGGGTTCAGAGATTTGACTGATGAGGTCTATCTCCACGGGCTGCTGGAGCGTAAAGGGCAGCGTCTGGATTTCGTAGCGGTAATATTGGTTATCTAGTGGGCAGTGAATGCTGGCAAACTGCATCACGAGTTTTCCTTGGGGGCTGATGTTAAAGATACATTCATTAAACTTGAGCGATGCCATACAAGCATCAAAGCCTTTTGCTTTTTGGATAGGCATTTTTAGGTAAATGGGTTCTACTTGTGCTATCTCAATTTTAAATACTTCATTATCAGCATCATAGTGGTTTTTTTTGATTTTGATATTGTAGGTTTTGTCACGGTGTGCGTTGGTATATTGAAAGCCTATTTTTTCTTCAGCTATTTGCTGGCTGATTTCTTTGTAAAGCCCTTGTATTTTATCGTTTTTGAGGGTTTCGTTGTTGATTCGGGCTTGGTAATCTTCTGATTTTTCAAATTTTCCTCTTTGGTACCATTCTTTCATTTTTTGCTGCACTTGCGCCTGTGCGATGTAAGCATAGGAGGGAGCTTCCCATATTTTGATAATTTGGTCTTCTCCACCGCTGGCTATCCACCTGCCATCAGGGCTAAATGCGAGGGCTTGGATGGCTTTAAAATGGCTTCTGTAGGTCATGATTTTTTGACCTGTATTTACATTCCAGAGTTTGATGGTTTGGTCTTTACTGGCAGTGGCTATAAAATCACCATTGGGGCTGAAGCGTACTTTGGTGATGTTGGTGTAGGGCTCAGTGAGGTTTTTCCAGACCTTGCCCGTGCTCAAATCCCATATTTTGAGTGCTCCGTCTTCACCTCCACTTACGAGGTAGCGGTTATCGGGGCTAAAATCAATGGAATGAACGGCGTCACTTTGCCCTCCTGTATCCCAGCCTAGGGTGTAAATAAGTGCTCCTTCTAAGTCCCAGATTTTGATTTCGCCTTTTTTTGCTTGAGTATTGGCAGCGGCACTGCCTATCCATTTTTGGTCGGGAGAGATAGCGACTTCACTGATGATTTCGGAGTGCCCTGTGAGTGTTTTGCGGATTTCCTGGGTGTGCAAGCCCCAGATTTTGACGGTTTTGTCAAGCCCACCTGTGACGAGGATTTCTTTGTCTTGGCTCAGGGCGATGCTATTGATGGCCTGATGTGCGATGATGTTGTTGATTTCTTTGCCTGTGTTTTTATTCCACATTTTGAAGTTTTGGGGGGCTTGGTATCCCCCTGCGGTGATAAAATAATCATCATTTTTGCCAAAAGCTACTGCCCTGATTTCTTGGGGGTGCTGTGTAAGTTCGGCTATTTTTTGCCCATTTTCTAGCCCCCACATGATGCATTGGCTTGGCTGCAGGGTGTTGGCTTGGCTGCCTGAGGCACTGAGCAAATATTTGCTATCTGCACTAAATGCTACAGTGTTGATGGGGTGTATGTGTCCTCTTAGATTAAATACAGGTGCTTCATTTTGGGCTTGCAAAGATTGATTTGTAAACCAGAGGAGTAAGAAATATAGAATATATCGCATGGTTTTTTATGGTTTAGGTTTTGATAGTTATAAGTAATAGACAATCATAAGGTTACGTTTGGGGGCATGTCTTTTTGTTAATTTCGGGTTAATCATACAGCTTCAAATACTTATTTTGAGCTTCAGATTGTGGGGATTGTATTAAAAGTAACAGATTTCTAAATCTCTGTATTGGCATCAGTAGTTTGCTAAAAAATTGAGGATAATATACAATAAAAACAGTTTTAAATCCGAAAATATCTCAAGAAATAGTTACTTTCACAAAGTTTTTACGACAAAGTAAAAGAAACTAAGTGCTTGTGCATAGTTGATTTGCTGTATTATTTTTCAATAAGCATTTTAACTTATTTAGTTAAAATTGTTTTGCATAGAATGCGCCGATAATTAATACATTATCAAATCAATAAATGAGCACATTTATCCAATTAAGTAATATTCTGTATTCATTAAAACCAAATAGAATATGTCCGTAAAAAAGCAGCTTGTGTTTTTTCTTCTCTTCACTTTAATTAAAATAAGCCCTGCCATTGCACAAAGCAAACTTTTAAGCCTTGAGGCCCTCGAGAAAGTGAAAATTTATGAATCTATCGAGGATGCCCTGAGCGAACCCGAAAATGTCATCGCACTCAAGATAAGAAATCAAGCACTAGAAAATTTTCCCAGAGAAATACTCAAACTCAAAAATCTACAATACCTTGACTTAGGGCTTAACCCCATCACCACACTGCCAGACTCTATCACCACACTCCAAAATCTACAAATCTTGGATATGTGGGGGGCTAAACTCAATGCACTGCCAGCCCAAATCGGGCAGCTCAAAAATCTTAGGTTTTTATACTTAGATTATAACCAAATAACCTCTTTGCCAGCCCAAATCGGGCAGCTCAAAAAACTAGAAATCCTAGACCTAGAAGGCAATCAACTCAGGGCACTTCCCCCTGAGATAGGCCTGCTCAGTGCATTGGAAATCTTAGACCTAGAAAAAAACCAACTCACACAGCTACCCCAAAGCTTAGATAGCCTAAAAGTCCTCAAAATGCTTGACCTAGAAGGCAATCAGCTTACCAGCCTCCCCCAATCCATAGGAAAACTTTCTCAGCTTACTTACTTATATCTGCAAAATAACCTCCTCACATACCTCCCCAAAGAACTCGGAAATCTGCAAGAACTTGCCTACCTGTTTTTGGAAAATAACCAAATCAGGCAGTTTGAAGAAGGAATGCCTAGCTTACAAAAACTAGAATTCTTAGATTTATCTAAAAACCAACTCACTCAATTCCCCACAGGAATCTATCAACAGCAGCAACTACAAGTGCTAAAGCTCAACCACAATCAATTGCAAGGCATCCCACCAGAAATACAGCAAATGAAAAAACTTAAAACTCTTAGCTTAGAAGCCAATCAAATTCAGAGAATCCCCCAAGAACTGACACTGCTCAATGTGCTAGAGCTGCTCAACCTGAGAGACAATCAAATCAAAAGTTTTGACAATCAAATCAGCAAAATGACAGGACTCAAAGAGCTAAACCTACATAAAAATCTGCTCAATGAAACGGAGCAAAAAAGAATACAATCATTTTTGCCTGCCTGCTTCATCAAATTTTAAAGTGAATAACGCACATAAAAACGTTAAAAAACCTTAAATAGGAATCAAAACTTGGGTTAAACTTGTTTAATAAACGTCTGTGTTACGTAGAATGCAATCCTCCTTAGTGGCAGTCATTGTGTCAGAAAATTTAACATAGATACCTGACGCTTTGTCTTTATTATAAAGAAATAAAGCACTGGCAAAGAACTTGTTATTTTATTTATTATAAAGTTAGTTTACGCCATTTATTAGATGTAAAGCACTGAAATACAATATATTACAAACACACAAAATATCAATGAAAAATCGCTTTCGTAACCACGGCAAGTTGGCAATTTTATTAGTACCAAGTCTTTCCTTCATACTGCTATATTGGGCATTATATGGCTTCTTTGGGCTGGTTACAGACAGAGTAAAACCTGCTTACTACCCGCCCAAAGACACCCACCAATGGGAGGTAAGCCAAGACAGCAGCACACATAAAATAAAAAAAGAATATCCTAGTTATGATAAAAGTAATTAAACAATCAATAGTAAACCATACAAAAACACAATAACCTATGAATAAAAGTAAATTAATCCCCTTAATCTTGGTAGCAGTGCTGAGCAGCACACTGACCTTAGCTACTTATAAAATAGCAGGACTAGACCGTAACTTAGTGCTTTTTGAAGAGGCAAGTAGCGGTAAAGCAGAAAATGAAGGTCTTATCAAACTCACTAAAAAAGAGAAACTTGCCGAGCTAAACACATCACTGGATTTTACTGAAATAGCCACTAAGACCACTTCTAGCGTGGTGCATATCACTACTACACAAAATCCAAGAACGGCTCAAAGAGATACAAGACGAGACATGCCCGATATTTTTAGAGAGTTTTTTGGAGAGCAATTCAACGGAGAAATGATGCCCAGAGGTCCACAACAATCCTCTGGCTCGGGTGTGATTATCTCCAAAGATGGCTACATCGTTACCAACAACCACGTGGTCAGCAATGCCTCCGAGATAGAAGTAGTGTTACAAAACAAGCAATCTTACAAAGCAACTATGATAGGTGTAGATCCTTCTACAGACCTTGCCGTCATTAAGATAGATGCCAATGATTTGCCTAATATAGTGCTTGGAAACTCAGACGAGGTGAAGGTAGGGCAATGGGTATTGGCGGTAGGCAATCCCTTTAACCTAGAATCTACCGTTACGGCGGGCATTATCAGTGCCAAAGGGCGTAACCTGAACATCCTCAGAGATAAAGACCAAGCACCGATTGAGGCATTCATACAGACAGATGCCGCCGTAAACCCTGGCAATAGCGGAGGGGCACTCATCAACACACAAGGCGAACTTATCGGCATCAATACAGCCATCGCTACGCCCACAGGCACTTTTGCAGGCTACTCTTTTGCTGTGCCCGTCAATCTTGTACGCAAAGTAATGAAAGATCTCATAGAGTATGGCGAAGTACAACGAGGCTACTTGGGCATCTCTATCCGTGAGATAGACGGGAAATTTGCTGAAGAAAAAGGATTCGAGAACATCAGTGAGGGGGTATATGTACAAGAGGTCATGCCCCAAAGCGCTGCCGCAGAAGCAGGCATTAAAGCAGGTGACATCATCACAGGGCTAGAAGGGAAAACAATCAAAAGCTCACCTGAGCTGCTAGAAGAAGTAGCCAAACGCAGGCCAGGCAACAAGATTAACCTTGAAATACGCCGAAATGGAAAAACACAAAAAATAGATGTGTTTCTCAAAGGCAAAGCTGGTGAAAACAAAGTAGCTGCCAACCCCCAAAGTAAGATACTACGTGAACTAGGCGTAGATTTGGAAGACCTTAGCACCGAAGAGTGTGCAGAACTGGGCATTAAATCAGGAGTAAGAGTAAAACGCATTCTCCCTGGCAAGGTTCGCAGCCAAACCAATATGCGTGAGGGCTTTATCATCACCAAAATAGGTGAAGAAGGCATCAAATCTCAAGAAGATTTCTTAAAGAAAATAGAAAATATCAAAGGAGGTGTACTCCTAAGCGGAATCTATGGAAATAACTCAGGCGAGTATTATTATGGATTTGGGATGTAATAAAATAAGAAACTTCTATCAATTCTTACCACGTTCTCTGTCAAACTCATAAATTTAATCGTAATTTTGACCCATAGCTTCAAAGTGAGGCTATGGGTTTTTTGATAGATTCACGATGATAATTTCTACTTATATCTTGCCCAGTGTGCTGGCATTTATTATGTTCGGGATGGGGCTCTCTCTCACTGCTCGAGATTTCAAAAATATAGCTTTGCATCCTAAATCTATCTTTTTAGGGTTATTTTGCCAGATGTTGCTGCTTCCCCTCATTGCCATTCTTATCGCCTTGGCAGCAGGGATGATAGGCTTATCCCCTGAGCTACAGGTCGGCATCGTGCTGATAGCTGCCTGCCCAGGTGGGGCAGTCTCTAACCTCATCACGTATCTTCTGGAGGGCAATGTCGCTCTTTCTGTATCACTGACCACTATCAATAGTTTTTTGGTGATTTTTTCTATTCCACTGACAGTATCTCTGGCACTCATGTTATTTTTAGATGCAGGGCAGACCGAGATTAATCTTCCTTTTTGGGATACCTTATTACAAATCTTGCTGATAACTGTAATCCCTTGTGTATTAGGGATTTATATACAGCACAAAAGCCCAAGATGGGCTCAAGCTGTAGAAAAGCCCTTGAAATATTTGATGCCCGTCTTGCTTGCCCTTGCGATGCTAGGAGCTATCTTTTGGGAAAATGGCGATGCCAAGTCTGTATCAGTTTTAGATTATGCCGAGGTCGCCATTTTTGTATTAATACTCAATGTGGCAGGGATGGCACTTGGTTTTTTTGCAGCAAAATGGCAAGGGCTAAACAAGGACAATCAAATCACTATAGCCATAGAAGTGGGCTTACAAAATACAGGGCTTGCCATTACCGTAGCCACCAGTGAGTTGTTCTTAGGAAGCCAGACCATGGCGATTCCAGCCTCTATTTACGCTCTTTTCACTTTTTTTTCGGCAGTGATATTTGGGCTAATTGTCAAGCCCGAACTTATCAGAAATATGCTCAAACCCAAGAAAAACATCTATTAAAACATGCCCGAGCCAGAAAATCAACCCAGTATATATTTTGATTTTAGCCCACCTGAGTCTTCAGCTAATTTAGAATATGAGCTTTTTAATGTAGAAAACGCCCAGCAGCTTTGGGATATGTTTTGGGAAGATTCAGACCCATTTATCAGCCCAAAATTCAAAAACCCAAGTCATTTTTTGAAATATACCGCCTACCAAACCACGTATGCTCGGAAGTCTGCCGAAAAAGGAGGCTGTGATTATCTTTTCAAAAACAAACAAGGCGTGTATCTGGGTGTTTTGCATTTTTATGACCTCAATACTAAAAATTACCAAACAGCACAAGCAAGCTGCACCATTGGCTTTGCCACTGTCGCAAGTCATCGCCGCACGGGGCTTAGCACAGAGGCTGTCAGGCACTTGCTGCAGTTTGCCTTTGAGAAACATCAAATGCAGACAGTTTTTGCCTTCACCGAAAAGAAGAATAGCCCTGCACATGCATTTTTAGAAAAGCTAGGCTTTTCTATGACCCACCCTGATACTTACAAGGCCCAAAAATATGACTATTATGAACTCACAAAACAACAATGGAACATTACTTACTAGGCATCACAGAGTAGCTACCAACATCAACAGCTACTTTTTGTGCTTGTGCTGGGCTTGCCTGCTGACTGCCTGCGGGTCTTCTGCCATCAAAGATGAAGGACTAAACCAACCCAATAACCCTGATTTTGAGCTAGATGATTCTCTTCAAAGAATAAGACAACTCACTGAAAGTCAGATTGATACATTCACCAAAAAAGACTATGATGAAGAAGATGTCTATCGTGAAAATTTGGCAAGGGTAAAACTCAAAGGTTTATATGGCTTTATCAATGAAGAAGGCAGAGAAGTCATCCCTATCAAGTACCAAGCCGCTGAGCGTTTTCAGGATAGTCTTGCCAAAGTGATGCTCAAGGGCAAGTATGGCTTTATTGATTATCAAGGAAATGAAATCATAGAAGTAAAGTATGACAATGTCGGAAATCCTCAGCAAGGATACATCGCCGTGCAGCTAGAAGGAAAGTATGGTTTTGTAAATCAAAAAGGGGAAGAAATCATCGAGCCACAGTTTGATTGGGCAGGTAGCTTTTCAGAGGGCTTTGCTAAAGTAGAGCAAAGAGGTAAATGGGCTTTCGTGGATGAAGAAGGGGAGATGCTCACCGATTTTGCCTTTGATGCTGCCCGAGATTTTAATGAGGGCTTTGCAGCAGTCTGGCAAGACCGAAAATGGGGCTACCTCAACCAAAAAGGAAAGGTAAGCATTGATTTTGCCTTTGACCGTGCTTTTGATTTTAAAAAAGCTACCGCCAAAGTAATTAGAAAGGGTGAAACTTTTTACATCAATCCCCAAGGAAAGTGCATCAAAGACTGCCCCGAGGAATAATTTTCCCAATCAAATAGATGTTTTCTTAAATTGGGAAAACTACATCTCATTTTTGTTTATAAGTAATTGATAGTCAGTGCTTTAATGCTTGGCATAAACTTGGTAATATTCGATTTATATTGAGATTAAAACTCAATGCATAGCTGGTTGAAGAATGTTTCAAAAATGCCTATTTCCTTGAAGAGATAGGCTTTTTTCATGCTCTAGCCTTGACTGCTGTCGTACTCTTGCTGTATCCTCTCAGAGCAATATGCTATTGGAAAAATAACCATCCATTTTCTATTCCTCCTGCATTCATTAAAAATCACTAAAACCAAACTTACAAGGCTTTTGGCTGTTATATGAACATGAATTTTCAGTGAAAATCTATAAGTTTTTATTCAACCTCGCTTATATTTGTACAAACAATACAGAGAAGAAAGGCAAAAAATCTTATCATATAGTTTTTGATTATATACAAATAATAATTATAGATAAATACTATAAAAAAAATATTGTAAATTTGAACTTCTAAATAATCTAAATTTATCAAAAATGGAACACACGATGTCTGAAAGCACCTTACCAGGTGCTACAAGTTATAATACCAATGGTGAAGGCAAATGCCCTTTTATGGGTGGAGAGCTAAACAGAGCTGCTGGAAGCGGTACATCTAACCGTGATTGGTGGCCAAACCAATTAAAATTAAGCATCCTCAGAATGCACTCATCTTTGTCTAACCCTATGGACAAAGATTTTAACTATGCCGAAGAATTCAAGTCACTTGACCTCAAAGCACTCAAGCAAGATATCTTTGAGCTCATGACTACCTCACAAGATTGGTGGCCTGCCGACTATGGTCATTATGGTCCTTTCTTTATCAGAATGGCCTGGCACAGTGCAGGAACTTACCGAATCAGTGATGGGCGTGGGGGCAGTGGCTCAGGTGCGCAGCGTTTTGCACCTCTCAATAGCTGGCCTGACAATACCAACCTTGACAAAGCACGTTTGCTACTTTGGCCTGTCAAAAAGAAATACGGCAAAAAAATCTCTTGGGCTGATTTGATGGTACTTGCCGGAAACTGTGCCTTAGAATCTATGGGCTTCAAGACTTTCGGCTTCGCTGGTGGCCGTGAAGATATCTGGGAACCCGAAGAAGACATTTACTGGGGCTCAGAAGCAGAATGGCTCGCCGACAAACGCTACACAGGTGAGCGTGAACTAGAAAACCCTCTAGCCGCTGTGCAAATGGGACTCATTTATGTAAACCCAGAAGGCCCTAACGGAAACCCTGACCCATTGGCATCTGCCCATGACATTCGTGAAACTTTCGGGCGTATGGCCATGAATGACGAAGAAACCGTAGCCCTCATCGCTGGTGGACATACTTTTGGAAAAACACACGGTGCTGCCGACCCTAACCAATATGTGGGTGCAGAGCCTGCTGGTGCAAGCATAGAGGAGCAAGGGCTTGGTTGGAAAAATACCTTCGGAACAGGAAACGCAGGCTACACCATCACAAGTGGGCTTGAAGGTGCTTGGACTACTACACCAACCCAGTGGAGCAATAATTATTTTGAGAACCTCTTCGGATTTGAATGGGAACTCAGCAAAAGCCCCGCAGGTGCACATCAATGGAAACCCGTAGGAAATGGCGGTGCGGGCACAGTGCCTGACGCACATGACCCCAACAAGATGCATGCACCTTTTATGCTTACTACTGACCTTGCCTTGCGATTTGACCCTGCTTACGAGAAGGTTTCAAGAAGATTCTATGAAAACCCTGATGAGTTTGCAGATGCTTTTGCCCGTGCTTGGTTTAAACTGACACACCGTGATATGGGACCCATCTCTCGCTACCTAGGTCCAGAAGTACCAAAAGAAGAGCTTATCTGGCAAGACCCTATCCCTGCTGTTACGCATGAGCTCATCAATGCACAAGATATTACGGCATTGAAAGGTAAAATCTTGGCTTCAGGTCTATCTGTATCACAGCTAGTATCTGCTGCTTGGGCTTCTGCCGCTACTTTCCGTGGCTCCGACAAGCGTGGAGGTGCCAATGGTGCACGTGTCCGCCTTGCCCCACAAAAAGACTGGGAAGTAAATCATCCTGCACAGCTCGCAGAGGTACTGACTGCATTAGAAAAAGTTCAAAGTGAGTTTAATACAGCACAGTCTGGCAACAAAAGCGTATCTATCGCTGACCTCATCGTGCTAGGTGGCTGTGCAGCCATAGAAAAAGCTGCCAAAGCCGCAGGACACGACATCACAGTGCCATTTACGCCTGGACGTACAGACGCTTCACAAGAGCAGACAGATGCAGAGTCTTTTGCAGTGTTAGAGCCACTTGCTGATGGCTTCCGCAACTACCTGAAAGGCAAACATGCAGTTTCGGCAGAAGAGATGCTCATAGACAAGGCACAACTCATGACGCTTACTGCCCCTGAGATGACCGCACTTGTAGGTGGAATGCGTGTGCTAGATACCAACTTTGGCAAATCTTCGCATGGTGTATTCACAGACCGCAAGGGCGTATTAAGCAATGATTTCTTTGCAAACTTGATAGATTTTGGCACTACTTGGAAGGCAGCTTCAGAGAATGATGATGTATTTGAAGGACGTGACCGCATGACAGGCGAATTGAAATGGACGGGTACGCGCATAGACCTTATCTTCGGCTCAAACTCAGAGCTAAGAGCCATCGCAGAAGTATATGCTTGTGATGATTCTAAGGAGAGATTTGTGAGAGATTTCGTAGCTGCTTGGGACAAAGTAATGAACCTTGACCGCTTCGAACTTGCTTAAGATATAGGTTTTAAGTTTTATTCACATCTTATAAGAAAGGCAAGCCCGTAAAATGGCTTGCCTTTTTTGATGCTTTAGCTAGAATTTATTCAGAAACCAGCTTAGATAATCATTCCTGCTGCCACGGTTTCGTTGGTGGCTTCATCTACCAAAATGAGGCTTCCTGTAAAGCGATTTTTGCGGTAGCTATCCACAAACAAAGGTTGTGTGGTGCGGAGGCGTACCCTTGCGATGTCATTCATTTGAATCTCTACATTGTCTGTGATGCGGTGCAATGTATTGATATTCATTTTATAGACTACATCTTTGATGATGGTGCGGGCTTCTCTGGAGGTGTGCTGCACATAGTATTTGGCACGAGGCACGGGAGGCTTGGGGTGTAGCCAGCAAATCATCAAATCTATGTCTTGGGTTACTTCGGGCTGATTGTTGGTGCGTACAATCATATCTCCACGGCTCACATCTATGTCATCTTCTAATGTAAGGCTGACAGACATCGGGGCAAAAGCTTCTTCTAAACTGCCATTGACGGTATCTATGCTTTTAATCTTAGAGTTAAATCCAGAGGGGAGCACAGTTACCTCATCACCAGGTTTGAATATTCCACTGGCGATTCTGCCTGCGTAGCCTCTGTAGTCGTGGTGCTCATCTGTGTGAGGGCGGATGACATACTGCACAGGGAAGCGGCAATCTATATGGTTGTAATCACTGCCTATGTAAATATTCTCTAATAAATACAAGAGTGTAGCTCCATCAAACCAAGGCATGCTTTCGGAGCGAGTTACTACATTGTCTCCTTTTAAGGCACTAATCGGCACGAAATGAATGTCAGGCACTTCCAGTTTGGCAGCAAAGCGTTTAAACTCCATTACGATTCTCTCATAGGCCTCTTGGTCATAATCTACCAAATCCATTTTATTGACACAGAGAACCAAGTGCGGGATTTTGAGTAGAGAAGCGATAAAAGCATGTCTTCGGGTCTGCTCCAGGATGCCTTTTCGGGCATCTACCAGCACAAGGGCAAGATTGGCAGTGGAAGCCCCCGTAACCATGTTGCGGGTATATTGGATATGCCCAGGGGTATCTGCAATGATAAATTTACGCTTTGGCGTGGCGAAATATCGGTAAGCCACATCAATGGTGATGCCTTGCTCACGCTCTGCCTTGAGTCCGTCAGTGAGCAGAGATAAGTCCACGTGCTCTAGCCCCTTGTGTTTGCTGCTTTTTTCTACGGCTTCTAATTGGTCTTCAAAGATAGTCTTAGAATCGTATAGCAATCGGCCAATCAAGGTGCTTTTGCCATCATCTACGCTTCCTGCAGTGGTAAAGCGGAGGAGTTCCATATCAAAATAAGTGTCTTGCATTTGAGTGTATTTTAAAGCCTCGGCACAGCGAGGGCATATTTTTTTGAATGAGAGTAAGTCTTTTTGGTATATTTTTTTAGAAGTATCCTTGTTTTTTACGGTCTTCCATGGCAGTTTCGGAGCGTTTGTCATCTGAGCGTGTGCCTCTTTCGGTGGTGCGTGCACTGGCTACTTCTTCTATAATTTCTCGGATGGTAGCGGCTTTTGATTCTACGGCACCTGTGCAGGTCATATCTCCTATGGTCCGAAATCTGACAATCATTTCTTTGATTTCTTCTTCGGGCCTCATATTGATAAAATCTGACTGTGCAAGGAGGGCGCCATCTCTAAGAAAGCATTTACGGGTATGTGATAAGTAAATAGAAGGGATTTCTATGTTTTCGCTGAGGATATACTGCCATACATCCATCTCTGTCCAGTTGCTGATAGGGAATATCCTAAAATGCTCTCCTACATTTTTTTTGCCATTGAACAGATTCCATAGTTCGGGTCTTTGGTTTTTGGGGTCCCACTGTCCGAACTCATCCCTGTGTGAGAAGAACCGCTCTTTGGCACGGGCTTTTTCTTCATCACGCCTTGCACCGCCCATGGCAGCATCAAATTTGTACTCTTCTAAGGTATCTAGCAGCGTAACAGTCTGTAGTGCGTTTCGGCTTGCATTGAATCCTTTTTCTTCTGTGGCTCTTCCTTTGTCTATGGATGCTTGCACAGACCCTACGATGAGGTGTACGCCCAATTCTTTGACCAGTTTATCCCTAAATTCAATGGTTTCAGGAAAATTATGTCCTGTGTCCACGTGCAAAAGCGGAAAAGGAATTTTGGCAGGGTAGAATGCTTTTTTTGCCAAATGCGCAATGATGAGCGAGTCTTTTCCTCCCGAAAAGAGGAGTACAGGCTTTTCAAATTGTGCGGCTACCTCTCTGATGATATAAATGGACTCAGATTCTAATTCTTTGAGGTGGTTAATGTGGTAATCTTGCATAGATTTATTTTTTTGGCTAATCAATTCAAATATTATTCAACTAGACTGGTTACAAATTTATGAATTAAGATGAAAGGATACACTATATAGGAGAAGTATTCTAAGATAACTTAAGTCTAGTCTTTAAAAAGTTATATAATATATTTACAGAGTCCTCTAAATCCTGTTCGTTGGTTTTAAGGTGAATTTCGGGTGTTTTGGGGGCTTCAAAAGGAGAATCTATGCCCGTAAAATTGGGGATAAGCCCAGCACGTGCTTTGGCATAAAGTCCTTTGACATCTCTTTGCTCACAGATTTCTAGTGGGCAATCTACGAATATTTCCACAAAATCTCCTTCGGGCAGTAACTCTCTGACGAGCTGCCTATCACTTTCAAAAGGAGAAATGAAAGCACTCAGCACTAGCACGCCTGCATCCACCATGAGTTTGGCTACTTCCCCGATTCTTCTAATGTTTTCTTGGCGGTCTTCTGTGCCGAATCCCAAGTCTTTGTTGAGTCCTGCACGGACATTATCACCATCTAAGATATACGTATGCACAGCTTCTTGATGGAGTTTTTGCTCCAAAAGATTGGCAAGGGTAGATTTTCCTGAGCCAGACAAGCCCGTAAACCAGAGCAACAATGAGCGGTGCTGATGCAGTTGGTTTCTATCTTTTTTTTGTATTTGGTGTTGTTGGGGGATGATATATTTTTTTTCTTCCATATCAAATAGTAATTTTTAGTGTGTATTTACAAAAGTTGTTGTGTGAGCAGGTGGCTCTCAAAATCATTGCCGAATAGTTTTTCATTTTCTATAAAACGTTTTACTTCTTTTTTGATGTCGTTTATTTCTAGCCATTGCTCATTATTTTGGGAGGTATAATTAAATTCGGGGGCTACTCTCTGGAAATCTTCTGTTTCGGTCAGTTTTTTGGGAAATGGATAAATCACAAAAAAATCACCACAGCGGTAAGTATAAGCCGCCTCTGATGCACTGATAAGTTCCTCAAAGACCTTTTCGCCTGGCCGCAGCCCTATCGGGGTGGTCTGGCATTGTGTGCAAATGGCTTTTGCCAGCACTTCTACACGGTAGGAGGGGGCTTTGGGTACGAATATCTCTCCGCCTTGCCCTCTCTCTATGGCAAACAAAATCAAATCACTTTCTAAGCCGTAGGGGATGCTAAAACGTGTCATTTCAGTATGTGTAAGCGGAAGGGCTTCTCCTTTTTTTGCTTTTTCTAAAAACAAAGGCACTACTGAACCCCTTGCCCCGAATACATTGCCATACCTCACTACCATAAAAACCGTATGCAGTTTGTTTTGGGCTTGAGTGGCTGCCAAGAATAGCTTATCAGCACATAGTTTTGTGCCTCCATAAAGACTCACAGGATTGACTGCCTTGTCGGAGGAGAGTGCCACTACCTTCTTTACTTTGTTATAAATGGCTGCTTGGATGACATTCTCTGAGCCTAAGATATTGGTTTTTACAAATTCCATCGGGTTTGTCTCTGAGGTATCTACCTGCTTGAGTGCTGCTGCATGGATGACCAGTTCTATGTCTTGCAGGCTTTGGTTGAGTTTTTCACGGTCTCTGACATCACCCAGTATGAATTTGAGCTGGGGGTATTTATCTTCGGGAAATCTCTGCCGCATGCGGTATTGCTTGTATTCATCTCTAGAAAAAATAATGAGTAACTCTATATGCTCAAAATCAGTCAATAATTTATGCACAAAACGCCTCCCGAAAGAACCCGTTCCTCCTGTAATAAGTATGCGTTTATAATTTTTTATACTATCCATATACATTTATTTCCACCCCAAAAATACGAAGCTCTTTCAAGTATCCCCTATATTTAGAGAGAATCCTTGCTAAATCACAAAAAATAGTATGATATAATAGACCAACTTACGTTTTTTGTGCAGAGATATGAATGCCCATCAAGAGTATATCATCGGTTTGTTCGTATTTATCTCTGACCCAATCATTAAGGACTTGTTTTACTTTTTTCTCTTGTGCCGTAATGGGTAAATTGTATATTTCTAAGAGTAATTCTTTGAATCTTTTTCGCATAAATTTGCCGCCGAGCTCTCCACCGAATTGGTCTTGATACCCATCAGAAAACATATATAGATACGTATCACCTATTTGATTCAAATCAAAATTATGGGTTTCAAACACCCTGTTTTTCTCCATTTGTAAGCCTCCTATGGAGTATGCCCCCCCTTTTATCTGTTGTAGTTTGCCATTTTGGATTAAAATAATGGGGTTATGAGCGCCCGAAAATTGGAGGGTATTTTGTTTTTTATCCCAGACTACCAGTGCCATGTCCATTCCGTCTCGGTTGTTGGTTTCTTCTTGTTGGAGTGCTTTTCTGATTCCTTCGTGCAGCAAGCTCAGGATAGTTGCGGTGTGCGTAACTCCTTGATTAATAATGATTTGGTTCAGCAGTTCATTACCAATCATACTCATAAAAGCTCCTGGCACGCCGTGCCCTGTGCAGTCTGCGGCTACTATAAATACCTTCTCGTGTTTTTCTTCTATCCAGTAAAAATCTCCAGAGACTAAATCTTTGGGCTGATAAAGTAAAAAATAACTTCCGAGCATTCTCTGTAATTCTTCGGGAAAGGGCAGCATCGCCTGTTGTATTCGGCTTGCATAGGTGATGCTAGCGAGGATGTTGTTGTTTTTTCGGGAGATTTCTTGGTTGAGAGATTTCAATGTTTCGTTTGTGCTATCTAGTTCTTCTATGGTCTGATTGAGTTCTTCGTTGATTTGTTTGAGTTCTTCGGTTCTTTGTGTAACGGTTTCCTCTAATTCTATATTTTTTTCTTTGATGAGATTTTGTACTTTTAGGATATTTTCTTTTTCTATTTTCTCAGCTTCTAGTTTCTTTTGGTTAATTTCTTCTCTGAGGATGTTGATTCTGGCAGCCAAAGCCAAAGAGAAAAGCAATAACTGACCCAAAAAGCCTATTTTTAGGCTGATGCTTCCTAGCCAGCTTGCAGGCAACAGATTGATGAAGGAGGGCTGTAGTAAGTAGTAAACTGCAAACACAAAGAAAAAAGCCATTGAGATAAGGTAATATTTGGCAGCAGGAATGCCTTTGCGGTAGCTGTAAATAGAAAGAGAGGTAGAATAAATGATGCTTATAAGCAGCGTGATATTGACAGCAAATACTGTGATAGGATAGACCTCTGATTCAAAAAAGTATGAAATAAAGAAACATAGCAATAGAATATTTAGGATTTTAAGCCCCAAATCCCATTTTTTTAATGTCGTGCTTGTCTTGTAATAATGCCTTGTAAATTGAGTTAAAAATGCAGACATAAATATAATGGCGTAGTTGCCTAGTAAATCACCTCTTCTGACTCCGAAAAGATACTCTGAAAGCCCATCTATACCAATAAAATAAAACACAGCAGAAATCATCGCTAAAGTATAGTACAAATAAACCCTATCTCTGATAAACAGAAAGAGCATCAAATTATAAAAAGCCATCACCAACAAAACAGAAGTTGTGGCAGTAGATTCAATAAACACAGTGGCTCGGCGCTGCTTGCTTACTCGGTCATCATGGCTATGGATGCGAAGTGGCAAGATACTACCCTCTTCTAAAAAATCACTAATGGAACGTATGTAGATGGTGTTTTCTTCTTGGGGTGTTAATCTGAGATGAATATGACCTGCATCCGTAATTTCTGGTCTTTCTTCCATAGACAATCCAAAGCCGTTTCGGAGTGTACGGTATTTGCCCGAGCCATCAAATATATAGGCAGTAAAATCTCGCACCAAGCTGATGCCTATGGAGACATCAATGGGGGTGTCAGAAGTGTTTTTTATCCTAAATCTGTACCAATACGCGTTGATACCTGTTTTTGCCAGTGTATTTGTATCAAATTTGCTCAGGTAAGGCGGCTTCATTACATCTTCTATGCTCAATAAACCCTCTTTATCGGCCAAAAACTCAACTCCATTCAGTGTAGCCTGCTCTAGATTATTGGGGTTGAACTCAGTCAGAACCTTGGGGTATTGTGTAATTACTTGAGCAAAAACAAAAGCTTGTTGCAAACACAAAAATAGGATGATAGCTAAAATATTTTTATTTGACATAAGCAAATGTACTGATTTATTTATTTGATAATGTGCTGGCTATCAGGACATTACACAAAGTGTGGTGCGAACTAAATATGTTCAAACACTTACTTTATTTTTTTATCATACATACATTAGACCAAAAGCTAGACTCAAAAATAAGCAAATACTGCTATATGCACCCTATTTTTTCTGAATACTTAGCGTTTATACAATCTGTCTTTCAGAAAATTCGTGTGGTCTTCTTTGCTCATTTCATTTACAAAGTCTATGAAATCTTGGGTGTTTATATTGGATTTATGGTATCGAAACTGAAACCCCATTAAAATTCCGAGAAACATAGGTTTTGGATAATCCAAAGATATATCCTAGTTTTATATTTTCGATACTCAAGCGATTGTCCAAAATGAATGTCCTTCATTTTTCTTAATAGAAGTCATTGAGAGTCATGTCTTTAAATAATTATCCATTTACTTTATATTTATCTTTTTTTATGAGCATACATCCTTTTTCACTACATCAACAAGGCAAAGTACCTAGCAATGGCATAGAGATTTATCATCAGGCTTTCGGAGATCCTCAAAACCCTGCTATTTTGCTCACCATGGGCTTAGATGCGCAATGCACCATTTGGTCGCCTTCTTTTATTAATCCCTTGGTGGAGGCGGGTTTTTATGTAATCAGGTATGACAACAGAGATATTGGGCTTTCTACTTGGATAGAAGATTGGCAAAGAAGCCAACCTTATAGCTTAGAAGACATGGCAAAGGATGCCATTGGGCTGTTAGATGTGTTAGGGATAGAAAAAGCACATGTTGTGGGAGCATCTATGGGTGGGATGATTTCTCAGCGCCTTGCCATTAGCTACCCTGAGCGGGTGCTGAGTTTGACTTCTATTATGTCATCAGGTTATAGTTTTCAGGTGAATGTACAGCCTACTTTTCTAGGAATGCTTCAGGCTGCAGCGATTCCGTTTCTGGTTAGAAATGTAGAGTTGAAGACCAAATTTACACATTTTGAGGTAACTGTGGGCAATTATCTGAGTGTCTATCGTAGATTGGCAGGCACAGCTTACCCTTTTAATGAGGCTTATTTTAAGGAGCTTTTTCATCACAATATCATAGAGAGAAAAGGGCAAAACCCTAAAGCGAAGATTCAGCAGCTTTCTGCCATCATTGCTTCTGGCTCACGTTTGCGAGAGCTGCCTAAAATCAAAGCCCCATCACTGGTTTTGCACGGCACAGCCGATACACTTGTGCCACCCGTGCACGCAAAAACGTATGCTCCTTACATTCCTGAGCACAAGCTGGTATGGCTAGAGGGGGTAGGGCACGAGATTCCCCGCGCCATTATTCCGCAGGTGCACCAAGAGATGCTCGAGTTAATGAGTTGATTTTTTAATTTGGCTATGAGTTGATTTGCTGCTTACTATGCTCCTTGTTTTGTGTCTTCACAAAGCGAAATGCTTATTCAAAATCTATACTGTGCTGTATTTGGGCTCTTGTGCAGAGGTATGTTTTTTTGGCTTTGAGGTAAAAGAAATTGACCATGTTAATTTGGTCTGCAAATACTTCGGTAAACATAGAATTATGAATTTGATAGCCTTTGAGTGATTTCTTTACAGAAATCTCAAAGTACAGCCACGTAATGTCGGCTTCCATTTCTTTTCCATAAAAAACAAGGGCTTCTTTTTGATTTTTAGCATTGAGCAAATAAAAATGCTCTTTTAGATAGCTCTCTATTAGGGCATTGTGTTTTTTTCCTTTGTCCAGATAAAATTTATCAAGTTGGTTGGCTTGTGAGAGTGCCTTTTCAAAATCATCTGTAAACACCCGCAGGCTTACCTCGAAGCTTTTGGTGTCGGGGTTATAGTTAAGCTCTGCCAAGCTTGTATGAAAATCATGCAAGGGAGTAGGAGGGAAGGGGCTACTTTTGCCCTCTTGCCCACTTCCTAACAGGTATAAAAACACTAAAAAACAGCCAAAAAATTTAGGGGAAGGAAATCTCATTTTATCGTATAAAAATATTGAAAATATCATTAAAAATCACAAAGACCATCAAAGCAAGTAAGATAATGACTCCTGCGGCCTGTGCATTTTGTAAGAATCTATCTGAGGGTTTGCGTCCTGAGATGATTTCATAAGTGATAAACACCACGTGCCCCCCGTCTAATGCAGGGATGGGCAGAAAATTAAGAAACGCCAGCCACATAGATAAGATTGCCACGATTCTCCAGAAATCAAACCAAACCCAAGTAGTCCCGAATATCTGTGCGATTCCTATGGGCCCGCTCAATGCCTTGGTAGAGACCTCTTGCCTGAATAACTTACCGATGCCCTGAATATTATAGACTACAGACATTACCGCCCTGGAAGTACCCAAACTGGCAGCCTCTGCAATAGAATATTCTGTGTTTTTCATTTCTAAATTATCTTTTGCCTGAAATCCAAACTTTCCTTCTTCGTCTGGGCGTACATTTAGGCGCTGTATTTTGCCATCTCTTTTGATTTCTATACTGACGGGTTTATCCTTGTTTTTTTCTTGGAGTGCCTGAAATTCGTGAAAAAACGCTATGTCTTTGCCATCAAAGCGCACGATGACATCTCCAGCTTTGAGTCCTGCTTTGGCAGCTGGAGAGTCAGGGACTACTTCTCCTACCGAAAAAGGCTGTACTATCCAGAAAAAACGCTGTGGATTTTTGCGGTCAGATATTTTTTCTACCAAATCATTGGGGAGCATTACTTTTTTGCGCTCCCCTTCTCTTTCAATGGTGTAATAGGCATCACTGCCTAGCAGCACTTCGGGGCTGAGCAAGTCAAAGAATTTTTCATAAGGCTCTCCATTGACATTGATGATTTTATCACCTGTCTTCAAGCCTACCTGCTCGCCCAGTTCGTAGGCTACTATTCCGTGTTTTTTGACTTCATCTGCGGGGATGTAGCTATCTCCCCAATAATACACGATGCCGATAAACATCAGGATGCCCGTAACCACATTGATGACGATGCCCCCCATCATTACGATAAGCCTCTGCCAAGCGGGTTTTGAGCGAAACTCATAGTCTTTGGGTGCTTCTTTGAGGTGCTCAGTATCAAAAGATTCATCAATCATTCCCGATATTTTTACAAATCCCCCCAGTGGCAAAGCCCCTACTTCGTAGGTCGTTTCGCCCCATTTCACCCCAAAAATACGGGGAGGAAAACCAATAGAAAATCGCTCTACCCTCATCCCGAATAGCTTGGCGGTCAGTAAGTGTCCTAACTCGTGCAAACCTACAATAATAGACAGCCCCAAAATGAGCTGCCCAACCATGATTACTGTTCCCATTTAATTTTATTTATGATTTTTACTCCTGAAACTATCGAAATTACCTTGGGAGTAAGTCCTGTTATACCAATTTATTAAATTTATGCTAAAATAGCCATCTTGTGGGCTAATTGTTTATCATTTGCTTATAAAGACTTGTTAAATATGGATGTTTCTTTTTTCTTTTTTCTATTTGCCACAAAGCTCCAGTGCCAAACGCCTTGTTTCGGCATCTGTCTGCACATACTCTTGGTAAGAAGGTTTTTCTATGTAGGGTATTTTGGCGAGGCAATCTGCGATGACATCAGACATTTCTAAAAACTTTACTTTATCTTCTAAAAATTTGGCAACAGCGATTTCATTGGCTGCATTGAGCACACAAGGCATATTTCCAGCCTTTTGCAAAGCAGCAAAAGCTAAAGATAAATTCTGAAAAGTATCCATATCGGGCTGTTCAAAAGTGAGCTGTGGATAATCTAAAAAATTAAACCGTTTAAAATCAGTCTTCAGACGCTTGGGGTAGCTGAGGGCATACAATATGGGCAGCTTCATATCAGGCAAGCCAAGCTGTGCTTTGAGAGAGCCATCTTCAAACTGCACCAGAGAGTGAATGATAGATTGCGCATGTACGACCACTTCTACTTGTGCCGCTTCTAATCCAAAAAGCCACTTAGCTTCTATCACTTCCAGCCCTTTGTTCATCAGAGATGCCGAGTCAATCGTAATCTTTGCACCCATCGTCCAGTTGGGGTGTTTGAGGGCTTGTGCCTTGCTCACTTGCAAGAGTTCATCCCGTTTTTTTCCTCTAAAAGGGCCACCTGAGGCAGTCAAGATGATTTTCTCAATGGGGTTTATCTCTTCTCCTGGCAGGCACTGAAAGATGGCAGAATGCTCCGAATCTACGGGCAATATATTGACCTGATGCTGCTTGGCAAGTGCCATAATGAGTTCTCCTGCCACCACAAGGGTTTCTTTGTTGGAGAGTGCAATGTCTTTGCCATGCTCAATGGCTGCTATCGTGGGGGCAAGCCCACAATAACCCACTACTGCCGTAAGCACGATGTCTATCTCAGGGATTTTGACTACTTCTAGCAGGGCTTCTTTGCCTGTATGTACTTGTATATCAAGTTGTTGGAGGGCTTCTTTTACTTTTGGATACAGCGTTTCTTCTGTGATGACGACATGCTTGGGGCGGAATCTTTTACTTTGATTGATGAGCAAATCAGCATTGCGCTGGGCTGTGAGTACTTCTACCGAAAAGAAATCGGGCTGACTTGCGATTACCTCTAGAGCCTGTGTGCCTATGGAGCCTGTAGAGCCTAAGATGGCAATGCGTTTGGGGTGAATATTCATAAGTAATTGCTCAATAATTTAATGACAGATGATGCTTAGAATTTTAAGATTTGAGTTTCTTTTTTTTCCTTTTTTGAGAAGCCTTCCAGTCTAAATAATAACCTACTGCTGGAAAAACAATGCTCCCGATAAGCACTACCAGAATCATGACGAGTTTAGATGACATATTTTTTTTAATTTTTGTTTGCAAATATAACTCAATCATGGCGTAATCGTTTGAGCTATCTTTAAATTATTGGCTAGGAGAAGGATTTTTAGGGAAATGTGTAGGAGTCCGAAGAATCATTGTAATTTTGTAAGACAATAGAAAGATACAAACTGCCATGAAACCTACACAAACGCCTGATTTACCACTTGTGAGTATCATTAGTATTACTTATAATGCCGAATCTTGTTTGGAAGAAACGATTTTGAGTGTCATTGCTCAGACATACCCCAAGATAGAATACATCCTCATAGATGGTGCTTCTCAAGACAATACCCTTCAGATTATTCAAAAATATGCCTCAAAAATCACCTATTGGCAGAGTGAACCCGACCAAGGAATCTATCATGCGATGAACAAGGGATTGCAAATCGCAAGTGGGGATTATGTTTGGTTTATGAATGCAGGAGATGCCATAGAAGCCCCTGACACTCTAGAAAAAGCCTTAAAAACTGCCCCGAATGCAGATATTTATTATGGAGAGGCAGCCTATTATGATTTGGAAAACCACTATTTGGGGCTGAGAAGTGAGGTCATGCCGCACCGTCTGCCGCAGCTTTTGCGTTGGCAAGATTTTGACAAGGGCATGGTCGTTTGCCACCAAGCAGCCATTGTCAAAAAAGAAATTGCCCCTCTTTATGACCTCAATCACCCTTTTAGTGCAGACATAGACTGGCTCATCAAAGCACTCAAACAAGCCAACTCAGTGCAAAACACAGGGCTCATATTGGCAAAATACAAGCAAGGTGGATTTTCAAGAAAGCACTTACTCAAATCTCTCTGGGACAGGGCTGCCATCTTACAAAGACATTTTGGATGGAAAGTTACTTTCTTCAATCACCTCAAAATAGCAGGGAGGGGCATTGCTTTTATCTTGAAAAGAGGTAAAAGCTACTAAACTGACAAAATTTACTCATCAATATAACGCTTCAAAATAGGGGCATAACTCTCAATCCGTCTATCCCTCAAAAAAGGCCAGACCCTTCGATATTGTTCAGATTCGGCAAGGTCTATCTCTTGGATGTGGCTGACTTCCTCTTCAAAAGGTGCTTGATAAACGATGCTGCCCATAGAATTTGCCACAAAAGAACCACCCCAAAAAGTAGTACCCTGCTCTTTGCCTACTCTATTGACAGCCACTACAGGCACTCCATTGGCAATGGCATGCCCTCGCTGCACCGTCTGCCAAGCAAAATATTGCTCTTGGTTGATGTGTGCTTGCTCACCATCTTCCCAACCGATGGCAGTAGGATAAAAAAGAATCTCTGCCCCCATCAGGCTAGTGATGCGTGCAGCCTCAGGATACCACTGGTCCCAGCAGATAAGCACCCCTATCTTGGCATAAGCCGTCTCGAAGATTCTGTAGCCTGTATCTCCTGGAGTGAAGTAAAATTTTTCATAAAACCCTGGGTCATCAGGGATGTGCATTTTGCGGTACTTGCCCAGATAGCTTCCGTCTGCATCTATGACTGCTGTAGTATTGTGGTAAAGCCCTGCTGCACGCCTTTCAAAAAGAGAGGCAATGATGACCGTTTTGGTTTCTAAAGCTACTTCTTGAAGGATGTTTGTGGTTTTGCCAGGTATGGTTTCTGCAAGGTCAAAAAATGCTAGATTTTCTTCATAGCAAAAATAAGGTGTCAGAAAAAGCTCTTGCAGACAAATTATTTGAGCGCCTTCATTTGCAAGTTTCTTGATTTGGGCAATGGCTTTTGCTAGATTTTCTTCTGGATGCTCGGCACAAGACATCTGTACCATTCCGATTTTGATATTTTTTGTATTCAATGCTTTTGATTTTTGCTGCAAAATTAACTACAAAATCAAAAAATAAAGCAATACCCCCTAAGTAAATGGAGAATTGAAAGTGAAAACCTTTCCTTAGTTCAAGTGTCTTCGCCTGAGCTCCCACATCCTAAACTTACGGAAGAAATAAAACTTCGCTCTATTCAGTTGTCTCACTTTGTTCCGAACGGCAATTTGAAAGGAATGTATGATAATTTATTTTGAATGAGTATGTACAGACAAGAAAATAACGTAATCATAAACCTTTATTCACTCAAATAAAATCAAAAGCGTCTAACATTTACCTTATGATTATGTTGATTTTTCGTGAATGGAATTTATGTTTTTTGCTATCCAGTCTAAACAAGATTCTATAAAAAAAAAGTATTGCTATACAAGCTAAAAATAATTTAAGCGTTCAAGTTTTAAAATATGATTTTCCATTAACAAAGTATTAAATATAAATATAGTTCTTATTACTAAGAAAATTATCCACACCTTAATATGCATAAAAATTATCAATTATTACAGATTTTATTCTCTATTTGTATTGCATCACTCATAGGGCTAGGCTCAGTAAGAGCCCAAGGAGATGACTGTGCAGCAGCGACCACTGTCACATCCAACTCCGTAGGCCCCGCCTCTTTAGGAACTGAGACAGGCTTTTCAGGATTTAGCACGGGCTGTGCTGCCGTAGTAGGTGGGCAACGAGATAGTTGGCGCACTTTCACCGTCAATACACCTCAGCTTGTACGCATAGAGTTTACCCACTTAGATGCGGGAACAGACAACATTGCCTTAGCAGCTTGGAGTGGCACTTGCGGCACACTTACCAACCTAGGTTGTGTCAATACAGTAGGGCCGGGACTTGGCAACACCGAAGCCATTACCTTCAATGCTGTGGCAGGCATTACCTACTATATTCAAGTAGTAAATATGACCAACAATGCTGCCGTAGTAGGCTCACTGAGCGTCTCTAATCAGTTTCAAATCAACGCTACCAACATCGCCGTAGGCTCTTGTGGCATGCCCTTTAACATCACTGGCGGGCAGACACCTTTGCTCACCTCAGCACCTTGTTTTGTTCCTGCAGGTACTACTACCGAGCGTTGGGTCAAGTTTATAGCCACTGCCACCACCCAAGTGAGGGCACGCTATACCAATACTGATGAAGATGCCAACATCCTTGCCTATAATTCTGACGGAAACCCCATACTCACCGCCTGCGGAAATGCAGCAATAGGAATAGGCACAGAAGAGGTTCGCTTTGCTGTCACGGCGGGGCAAGAATACTATCTACGCTTGATGAACCCCAACAACCCAAACGCCGTTGCAGGCACTATTTGCCTAGAAAACATAGCCCCAGAAACTCGAACCAACGCCCTTTCAGTACCTTCATTGGGCTGCACAGACAACTTCTATGTTTTTGGAACTGGATCACCTGACGCAACAAGCTGCCTCGGTGCAGGCGCAGACCGAGATGGTTGGGCAAGATTTACAGCTTCTGTTACAGGAACTTATACTGTAAGTTATTTCAATGAAAATCAAAATGCTGGGATTGCCATTTACGACAATGCAGGCATAGCTATCGGAGGAGCTTGCGCTGATGGAGTAATAGGTACTGGTACAGAGGAGGTTACTTTTGCAGCCACAGTAGGAGATACATACTTTATCAGGGTGAGTAATATGAGTAATACCAACTTGATGAATGGAACACTTTGTGTCTATCCTAACTCATCTATCGCGACTACTGTCAATACACCTGGTTGTAACTCCGAACTTGTCATAGACTTAAGTGATGGAGTACTTGACTGTGGCATTGGTTTCACAATACCTGTGGGTACTCAGGATGCTGTAACCTATCCTACAAGTTGCTCTCCTACTGGAACAGCTTTCCGTGAGGGATGGGCATCCTTCATAGCACCTTTCACAGGGCCAATTACTGTTCAGTACAATAACCTCAGCCCTCTAGATGCGAGCATCGTCATCACCCGTGACAACGGAGCTGACTGCACCAACGGCACACTTAACCAGTGCGCCAATGCTGTAGCTGGCTTCGGTACAGAATCTGCCACCATCAATGCCGTAGGTGGTGTAAAATATTACATCAGAATCGTAAATACTACCACAAACACCCAACCCATGCCTGGGGAGCTATGTGTTACTACGGGCAGCCCCCCCAATGCAGATTTGTGCAGCAATGCCCAGCCTGTAAATATCGGCACTTGTGGTTATCAGTTTGATATCCCTGCGGCGGCATTCAACAACCAAAATGTAGCCCTCCCTGCGGGTTGCCCCGTAACGGTGTTTAGAGATGCTTGGGTATCTTTCCCAGTGGTAGCTTCTCAGACATTCACCGTCCGCTACAATAGCCTCGAAAGTGATGCCGCACTAGCCCTCTACCAAGGGAATTGCTCCAGTCTGACTCCCTTGGCTTGTGCCAATAGTGTAAATGACATAGGGCAAGAGGAACTTACTTTTTCACCTAATTTTACAGGCACTATCTATCTCAGAGTCATGAAAATAGACAATGCCGACCCCATGACGGGTACACTGTGCATTAGTGAGATGGTGGCACGTGATGCCTGTGCAGAGGCACTTAGTTCACCTACCTACTTACAGACGGGTGATTGTGATGTTGATTTTAATGTAGCAAGTACTTTTGCTAGTACACCTGGTGACTTAGACTGTACTCCTGAGAGTCCGGATGCATGGGTGGCTTACACAGCAGATTTCACGGGTCAGCTACGAGTAGATTATACAGCTATCAATGGAGAGAGACCAGCTCTTGCTGTTTTTGAGCAAACCCCTAGTTTCGTCTGCGGAGATGCACCAGCCGTAGTTGAGTGTGGTAGTGCAACTGTACCTCCTGATTTTGTTACAGTCAATGTCCCCGTTACTACTGGCAGGACTTACCTCATTAAGATTGTGAGTGTAGATGGCACTACCATGACAGGAAAGATATGCCTCTACAATACAAGCCTGGCAGCGGCCGATGATTTCTTCAATGCACCCACTTATGTGGAAGGTACTAATTGTGGAGAACAGTTCAATATTTCTCCAACCTTCGGAAGCAGCACAGGAAATGCCCCTGGTGTAACCGAAGCAATTAGCTGTGCCCCTGGGCAGCCTTCCATTCTTGATGGTTGGGCAAAGTTTATCCCTGCAGCCACTGGAGATGTGGTCATAGAATACGATAACCGTGTAAATGACCCTGAGCAAGCAAATGACGTGGCATTGCTAGTCTATGAAGGTAGCACTGTTACTACTGCCCCTGCTACAGGATTTGTAGAGGATATCTACACTGCCATCACTACCTCACTTGCATTGAATACAACCTACACGGGTGTCGGTATAGACAATACAGGGCTGGACGCTGATAGCCCAGGAACAGACCACGATAACTCATCTGCATTCGGTACTTTTTCAGGAGATGCCATTGCTAGATTTACACTAGCTGCTCCCACCAATATCACGATTTCATTCCTCTCCAATTCTCCAACACAAGTACCCATGGTAGTGTATGATGATGATGGTTCTTTCGGTACTCCTTTCCAGACCACATCACTTAGCAATGTAGCTGAAAACACGGGTGTATATTCACTTCCTGCGGGTAATTACATCATCCACATCCTGAATCCACTTGTTGTACCTATTACAGGGGCATCTTTGACAGTTTATTCAGGGATTACCCAAGTCGCTTGCATCAATGCCCTGAGCGACCAATTAGGCATAGAGCGGCTTACATTGAGTGCTACGGCAGGTACTACCTATTATGTGCGAGTGGCAAACATAGAAGATGGAACTAGAATCACAAACGGTACACTTTGTATTAGAGATGCCGTAGTGCCTCAGGGTGATTTATGCGATGACCCCATTACTACTACCCCCCCAGGCTCTTTCTGTGATTATGACTTTAACTTAGATGCAGGCTTTGTGAACGATCAGCCCATTCCTGACCCAATATGTATGGGTAGTTATAATCTTTATAAGGATGGTTGGCTTAGTTTTACAGCTACATTGAATAGAACCACTATCCAGTACCAAAGCCCCTCTACTGACAATGTGTCCATGATAGCCGTTTATAGAGGAGGCTGTGCTACTCCGTTTTTGATAGGATGTACTGACCCAGGAGCAGCCTTAGAGCCCAATAGAGTACGTACACTTCGTGTAAATACCATTCCAGGCTTAGAATACAAAGTCAGGATTATGAGTGTGGGACTGAGTGCCACTCCTACGGCTGCAGAAGAAAACATGAATGGAAAAGTATGTATCTTTAATACTGTGGAAAGTGATGTATGTAATGACAATGACCTCGTAACCCTCAATGTGAATGACTGTAATGTGAGATTTGATGTGCCTGCAGCCTTTACCCTCTCAGGTGCAAATTTACGTAACTTTGACAGTGGCACACTCCCTTTACTTGTTACCACAGGCTCACTTCCTCAAAATATAGAATCTAGCTGTGAAACAGAAAGTCCCTTCACGGCTACTGATACCAACGTACAGCCCATTGTAGGTGAATCAAGAGATGCTTGGGTAAGGATGAATGGCTCAGGGGGAGCCGTTACGCTTACCTACCAAAACAATGAAGCAGGTACACTTGCCAATGATGGCAGCAATCCTTCTATCGTGGTTTATACTGCACTAGAGGATGTAGGCCCCGTAAACTGTGGTGTAGGAGGGAATGGAGCAGGCAATCTACTTAACCAATATGCTTGTGCCAATAATTTTAATGTCATCGGCAAACAAACCGAGTCTGTTACCTTCATCGCCAATGCAGGGCAGAGATACATCATCCGAATCATAGATATGAATGGAGGCAACACGAATGGAATGACAGGCACACTCTGTATCTCTGATGGTGCTCAAAATTACGATGATTGTGCTGATGCAAGAGAGATAGAAATAGGTGAATGTAGTGTGCCACTCAATGTGTTGCAGGGCCGCAATACCTGCTATGTGCCCGGCACCAACGCCGCAAATTATCCAGACATTACCACTGCACCACTTTGTGATATCACTGGCTTAGGTGCTGATGGCTGTGATGGTGGTACAAGTGATGCTTGGGCTACCTTTACGGTAGATAAGTCTTTACTTCCAGGAAATACACTACCTCAGACGAATGGCACTCAAACGGATGTAACCATAGAATATGACAACCGAAATTACACTTTTGATGTGGCAGCGGATGTAGCACTTTTGGTATATCGTGTTACAGATTGTGCTGATGGAGCTACCTTCACACTGATAGGATGTGCAGATGAATTAGGGTCTGGCATAGAAGGGGTAGAAAAAGTGCTTATCCCCAATGTAAGCGATTTAGATACTTACCATGTCAGAGTAATCAACAGAACCAGTGGGCAAAGCCTTTTTGGGAAAGTATGTATTTACTACGGCACAGACATCGCCGACGAAAACTGCCCCACTACACAAAGCTATGGGGAACTGAGTGGTGAGTTTAGAAGCTTTACCGTAGGCAACACTGCTCCTTGGAGAAATACAAGCAATCCTCAAAGCTCTATCATAGACCCTGCTTGTGTAGTACCTGGGGGCAGTAATCCTAGAACACGTGGCACAGACCCTATCCGTGCGCATGGCTGGGTAAACTTTACTGTGCCTGTGAGTGGGCTACCTGTGGGAGATCCTAGTAGGACTACGGCCGTAACAGTGCAATATGACAATAGTGGATTCTCATCTGGAGGTAGTTTGCAAAATGCTGCCCTCGCAGTCTATACCGTCAATAATGCAGACCCTGCTACTGCATTACTTAACTGTGAAGAAGCAGCTGCTACAGGTGATAACAAACTACTACTCATAGACTGTGTAGATACTGTCTTTGAAGGAGCGGAATCCGTTACCATCGGTGTAGAAGAGGGACGTACCTACTATGTGAGGGTGATGAACATTGCCAACTTGGCTACTCCTGGTGTAATGCCTGGTCGTATTCGTATTTTTCCTTATGCTCCCTGCCAAGTGGGGGATGAGCTCGTGGTAGATGGAGGCTTTGAAGGATGGCCTGGCATAGACCCAGGTGTGGATGGTATAGCGAATAACACAGACCTCGCTGGTTATAACAGACAACTGGATGACGTAATGGTAACTACTTTCCTCACTACGACCTCAGCTTACCCTAACAAACTAGATGGCAATGCCAAGTTTGCGACTGACTATGGATTCGTAAGAGATCGCAATGGTGGCAACAACAGTGGAAACCTACCCAATAATAGGAGTATCACAGATAGTACAGCTACCTATGCTAGGTTTATAGAAAACAGAGGGGAGCTAGGCCCAGAGGGTAGATACGTCGTGAAGCAGAGCCCTTGGACAGTCAAAGGAGATTGGTTCTCTTTTGGAAATGGATACTCAGGTTATGGAGGACGTACGGGCGGTGGTGTGCCTGTAGCAAGTTACTGTCTCACTGGTGGGGGAGGCTTTGAAGGAGAACCTTGTGTAGAAATCACACGTAACTTCGCCAATGGCCCAGCGACTACTGTGGGTGAATACAACATAGGCATTGATAGACCAAGCCCTTTTCCTTATACATCAGATGCCAATTTTATGATTGTAAACGGCTCTTATGACCCTGGCTCAGGGCTTCCCCCAGGGAAGGTATGGTGTCAGACTGTACGTAGAGATGGTGGAACAGTAGGCTACTATGTATTTACGATATGGGTGCAAAACATGATCAGTGCAGGTCGTAACCTAGACGTGCCTCAGTTACGCCTCACTGTATGTGATATGCAAGACCCCATTACGGGTGATATTCCCTTATCAACGAATCCCGCAAATCTACTTGTGCAGGCAAGTGACAACCCTGCTGGCATCTCTTCTATATTGCCAGGCATTAGTATATTTGACCCCACAGTCAAGCCATATACTATACACTCTCCTGCACCTCCTACTGACAGGCTAAAAGCACCCAGAGTAGATTTTTCTTATGGAGCGGCTGC
The DNA here is from genome assembly GCA_011390205.1 of Microscillaceae bacterium. Lineage (GTDB taxonomy): Bacteria > Bacteroidota > Bacteroidia > Cytophagales > Microscillaceae > JAABSX01. The sequence continues at coordinate 83,391 of JAABSX010000006.1, forward strand.
ACCTTGTAATACGCCTTCAGAGGCACGTGATGCACGAATTAAAATACTTGGTTCTTCCTTCTTGATAGACGAAAGGCCAGATGCTTGGCAAGTGATACGTTGTATCTATCGTGCCCCTGCGGGCATAGAGGCGATGAATATCTGTATAGAAAACTTATCCCTTACTAAGAATGGAAATGACTTTGCTGTAGATGACATTTCATTTAGAGAGTGTTTAAACCCAGATACCGAAGCCTTTGACCGTCTGCTGCGTGGAGACCCTTGCGAGCTGGCAGATACTCCCAATGCATTAAACATTCCACTAGGTGTAACCATGCTTGATTTTAGTGGCCGTTTATTGGGTGATAAAGTGCTGCTTAACTGGATTACACTCAGAGAAAACAATGCAGCTTATTTTGAGGTGCAGCGCAGCCTTGATGGAGCTAACTTTAGCCCTATCGGTGAAGTGCTTGCCAAAGGAAGCGTAACTACACTGAATGACTATAATTTTACAGACATTCAGCTCCCCAAAGGGATAGAACACATCTATTACAGATTAAAAATCTACAATGAAGATGGCACTTCTAAAATGGGACCTCTGGTGCGTGTCAATATCTCTGGCTTAGATACCTTTGATTTACAGATTATTCCTAACCCTATCACACAAGGTGATAATGTAACACTCCGCTTCAATGTGGCAGCAGGAAAATCTGGACTTATCGTAGCGGATATGATGGGCAATGTACTTCAGCAGAGCATCATCGAAACCATTAATGGAATCAATGATGTAACACTTAACACAAGCAAACTGCCTTCTGGAGTGTATATCGTTCAAGTAAGTCAAGATGGCAGAAAAGTAGCCAAAAGGCTCGTAGTATATTAATCAAAGCCATTTTTTTATTTTTTAAAAAAGCTGCACTCCTAGAGTGTGGCTTTTTTTTATGATATTATCAATTATCTGCCTATTTGAGAGATAGATTTCAGTCAGATGTTGGTCAATCCTTAGGCTTTCATTACTTTTGTATCAGCGAAAAAAGAGCATACAATTAAAATAAATCTTATGAAACTGACATATTTACTCAAATATACCTTAGCGGGCATGTGGGCTTTTGCTCTATTTCAGAATACCAGTATTCAGGCACAAAGTAAAAAGCCGCTTGATGCCACCGTCTATGATGGCTGGAAGACTGTGAGAGCGCAAAAAATCTCTTTTGATGGCAACTGGGTCATTTACTCCCTTACACCACAAGAGGGAGATGCCAACCTATTCATCAAAGACATCAGACAAAGAGAAGACAAAACCAAAACCATCCCAAGGGGTGAAGATGGCAAGATAAGTCCAGACTCAAAATTTGCGGTTTTCCAAATCAAACCTCAGCTAGACAGTGTGAAAGCGCTTCGCCGAATCAAAACCAAAAAAAATGATTTACCCAAAGATACACTTGGCATTTATGCACTGCTAGGAGACAGCCTTGTCAAAATTCCTGAGGTACTTTCGTTCCAGTTGCCCGAAAAATCAGGTACACACCTCGCCTACCACCTTGCCCCCCAAAAAGCAAGCAAGCCTTCAAAAAGCCCCTCAGACTCTGCAAGCATAGATACACTCAGTATTAAAAGAGAAGAACCTAAAAAAGAGGATAAGAAAGAAGAAGAAATCAGCGAAGAATTCTCAGAACTAGAAAAAGCCCAGATAACCATCAAAGAACTACAAGCAAAACTTGAAGAAAAAGAAAATCAAAAAAAGAAAGCCCCACAAAAACCCAAAAAAATCAAAAAAGAGAGTGAAGAAAATGGCTCTAAACTTATCCTGAGAAACCTTGTCAATGCGCGCCAAGATACTTTCCTGTTCGTAACACAATACGCCATAGACGAAAATAGCTCCAAAATTGCCTTTGCTTCTACAGGAGACGACAGCACCTTCTTGGCAGGAGTGTATGTATTTGACATCCAAAAACGAAGCCTCGCCCATGTACTTAACCAACCTGGCAAACACCTTAACCTTACTTGGGATAAAATGGGTACACAACTGGCATTCGTGTCTGATACAGATACCCTCAAAGCCAATGAAAAAGCACCCATCAGATACCATGACCTCTACTACTGGGCCGAAAAACAAAAAACAGCCTCCAAACTTGCCGAAAAAGGCTCGGCAGGCATCCCCAAAGATTGGCTCGTCAGTCAGTATGGCCGCTTACAGTTCTCAAAAGATGCCTCTAAACTGTACTTTGGCACAGCCCCGACACCTCTCGTAAAAGATACCACCCTTCTGCCCGAAGAAATCGTGCGTGTGGATGTCTGGAACTGGCAAGACCAACGCTTGCAAAGCCAACAAAATGCAGAATTGGGGAGAGACCAAAAGGCAAGTTTTACTGCTGTAGTCTATCCCAAGGCACGCAAAATCATTCAATTGGCAGATTTAGAAATGCCTCGTGTGCTGCTCGGCAATGAAGGAAATGCCGACTATGCCATCGGGATAAACACACAGCCCTATCTCAAAAGTGCATCTTGGGAAGGCTACCCACCTTATACCGATGTCTATTATATCAATTTCAAAGACGGACGGAAGCAGAAGCTCAAAGAAAAACTCCGTGCCAGTGTCAGTCTATCGCCCAATGCACAATACCTTTATTGGTATGCTGTGCAAGATACGGCTTGGTATGCACACTCCTTTCGCACAGGGCAAACTACCAACCTCACTGGAAAAGTTCGTAATAAGTTTTATGATGAGCTACACGACTCGCCCGATTACCCAAGTGACTATGGCGATGCAGGATGGCTTGAGAATGACAGTCATTTCTTGATTTATGATAGATTTGATATTTGGAAATTTCATCCTGAAATGCGTGAAAATCCAGTCAGAATCACACAAAACGGACGTGAAAATAAAATCAGATACAGGTACATCAGCCTTGACCCCGAAGTGCAGTTTATCAAAGGAAATGAAACATCTCTTCTCTATGCCTTTGATGAAGAAACAAGGGCAAGTGGGTATTTTGCGAGTAATCTAGGACAAGCTGCTCCACCCCGAAAACTCATCTTTGATGATTACAGGTTCTCTTATCCTGATAAATCAAAAAACAGCAATAAATTTATCTTTACAAGGGAAAATTTTCAAGAATCTCCCAATCTTTATTATGCGGATATGAGCTTTGCCAAAATTAATCCATTGAGCGATGCCAACCCACAACAAGCAGCGTATATCTGGGGAACAGTGGAGCTGGTCAAGTGGACAGCCATGAATGGAGACGAACTCCAAGGGCTTCTCTACAAACCCGAAAACTTTGATCCAGGTAAGAAATATCCGATGATTACCTATTTCTATGAGCGTGTAACCGATAGATTACACAGCTACATTCCGCCTACACCGAGCCCCTCTACCATCAGAGCGAGTGAGTATGTCAGCAATGGCTACCTTGTTTTTATGCCTGATATCCCTTACAAAATAGGCTACCCTGGGCAAAGTGCTTATGATGCCATCATCTCAGGAGTAACGAGCTTACTCAAAGAGCCTTACATAGACCGAGACAAACTAGGCATACAAGGCCAAAGCTGGGGCGGCTATCAAGTGGCTTATCTCGTAACACGCAGTAAATTATTTGCGGCTGCGATGGCAGGTGCACCCGTTTCTAACATGACAAGTGCCTACGGGGGTATCCGCTGGGGCACAGGAATAAGCCGTATGTTTCAGTATGAGCACACCCAAAGCAGAATAGGCAAAACCCTCTGGGAAGACCCTCTCCTTTATATGGAAAACTCTCCCTTATTCAGTGCCCATAAAATAGAAACGCCACTGCTCATGATGCACAATGACGAAGACGGCTCAGTGCCTTGGTATCAAGGAATTGAAATGTTTGTGGCACTGCGCAGGCTCAACAAACCTGCCTGGATGCTTACCTACAATGGCGAAGACCATAACTTACGTTTCCGCCAGAACAGAAAAGACTTGTCTATCCGAATGATGCAGTTTTTTGATTATTACCTCAAATTCAAGCCTGCTCCTTACTGGATGAAGGAAGGTGTGCCTGCCATTGAGAAAGGCATCAAGATGCGCTACGAACTTACAGATAAGTAAAACTTCGATAAATTAGTAGTTTTTGATGGTGAATGATCATAAAATTACCTAGCAAGGCATTCACCAAAATAAAAAAGCCTAGTATCTACGAAATTTCATAGATACTAGGCTTTTTTTTTAAATGATGTAAAGCACAGAATTACCCTACCGTATCAAAGTGAGTTTGCCTTGCTTATAAAAAATACGCTCAGGATAAATAGGGTGCTTGTAGCTTGCTTTCCAGTAATAAAGTCCCGTGGGTGCGTCTTTGCCATTGAGTGTGCCATCCCAAGGGGTATCTTGTCGGTAGCTCACAAACACAATCTCCCCCCAGCGGTTGTATATTTTGAAATCAAGTTGGTTAAAATCAGCCCCAAAAATTTCTAACACATCATTGAGCCCATCTCGGTTGGGTGAGAATGCCTGAGGTAGATAAAATACAGGCGTACACCTGCCAAATACCTCAAAACTATGTGAAGTTTCACAGCCGTAGCCATTGCTCATGCTTACTTCATATACACCTGGGCTACGCACTTCTATGACCCTGCTGGTATCTCCTGTGCTCCATTGGTAATGCTTTGCTTCCGAAGCACTCAAAAGAAGCCCTTGCTCATTGGGTGGGCACACAAAAAGGGAATCTTGACTTGTGAGGATGGGCAATGGAAATCCTACTACTTCTATTTCTTGGCTTATCTCGTGAACACAGCCCAAATAATCAGTATAAACATAGCGAACTTCGTGCTGCCCCACACCCAGTTCCGAAGGATTAATTTGTGTACGGCTTTGTCCGTTGATGCTGAAAAGCCCTCCTGTGGGCTGTGCAGAGAGCATAGTGGGGGCATCTGCAATACAATAAGCTGTTGCAAAATCATCAAACTGCAAATCTGCAGGAGGAGGAATCACCTCAAAACGCTGACTTATGATCCCTTCACAGCCAAATTGATCTTGATAGACATAACTAACCTCAAATGTACCTACACCAAGTATTTGAGGATTCAGGACATTGCTGGTAACCCCATGGATTCGGAATACGCCTCCAGCAGGGCTTGCAGTAAGGGTAGAGGCAGCCCCATCAGGGCAGTATTGGGCTTTGAGATTGGTGAAAACTGGCTGTGGAATGGGTTTGAAATCTACCAAAATGGTATCTTGAGAAATACATTCACCTCTGCTCACCCTAACCCAATAAAGCCCTGTTCTGTCCACATCTATGCTAGATTCTGTAGAGCCATCAGACCAAAGGTAGGCATTGGCACCTGCCCCTGCTTGCAGCCTAACCGCACCTTGCCCTTCACAGGCAATGATGTCAGGCCCTAAATTTAGGCTAGAAAAATCTGAAAAGTAGCCATATTCTGAGCTTGCCCCTAGGTTATTAAGCACACCCAAATGAAATCGCCCCGTACTGTTGCTAATCAAATTTGCCTGCCCGACAGGCAGTTGTACCGTGCTAAACTCTTTACGCATTGCTACCCATTCGCCATTGCTACCAGGAACTTCAATAAAATCGGCAGCAGTTACGAGGCTGTTGCTTCCGTTGAGTACAAAGTTTCCTTCATTTCCTTTTTGAGTAAGCAGAAACAAGGCAAAATCATCTGGGCTTGTACGAACAAAACCCATTTGGGATGAGCCCGTGCAGTCTATGTGTGGCAGCAAAGCACTTCCTGCCTCTTGTGGATGCCCAGAGAGGTGCAAGACATAGACATTTTTGCTGCTTTCTATAAATATGCTGGGGCTACCTACTGTTGTCTTGTATTGCTGAAGAGCGTTGAGCGTACTCACCAAACTTCCATTGATATAGATTTCAGTATTGTCTTCTATGGCGAGGATATAGACCTTGTCTGCAAAGCCTGCGAAGCCCTGCACAGCGATGTATGTTTTGCCTGTAAGGTTGGTAGGCACCATTTGGTCGCCTATTAAGTCCCACCCATTTTCTATGACGATAGAGTCATCACTCATGGTTACGGCGATGGGTCTGTTGCTTCGGATGACTGTACCTTTGAGGGAAACGGCGGCAGATTTGCCTACGGCCCTTGCCGAGTAAGTTTGTCCTTTTTGAAGCGTGATTTGGTAAGGAACATTGGCGGCATGCCCAAAAACGGCTGTGGTGGGGGTGATGGTAACTTGAGTATTGTTTTCAGTTGCCACGATATCTAAGACTTCATTCCCCAATTCATTCAAAAAATCATCTTGTGAAGGAATTGCGAAAGACAAACCAAGCGCGTTTCGTCCTTTGAGCGGGTATATCTCAGGATTTACACTACTGGCTACCTCGTAATAAGCCGTGATACTTTCATTGGAGGTGATGTGTAAGCCATAATTTCGGATGGTATTGGCGGGTTGATTTTCTAAGATTCCTTTGCGTGAGGTGAGGTCTATGCTGCGGGTATCATTGGCAGGGATGATGAACTGGATAGGTGCAAAGCTGGCATTGGCTGGCTGGGTAATGATTACCTGAGCTGCTTTATCAAAAGAAGATATTCTTAAGAAAATAGGCGAATCTCCGTGGTTGGCATCTACATCGGGTGCTACAAACCAAAATTCTGTGTCTATCTGTGCCTGTAGTGTGGGGCTTGTCATTAAATAGGCAAGACATAGCAGAAATATAAATTTACCATTGCAATAAAAGCATATTTGTGGGCTTATTTTTTTTTTAAGAAAGTTCATTGTGTCTTTATTTTGTAGTGAATTTTGTTTGCGTACAAATGGATTGGGAGTACATTTTAAAAACACTATAAAGATACACAAATATTCTGATTAAAGTATAAATACTGTGTGCAATGCAGTATAAAATGCGTGGTTTAGGTATATTTTAACAGTGTATGTTAGCTGTAAAAGACACGCTTCACTCGCTCACTGATGCTCGTCAGGATTTCATAAGGGATGGTATCTAGTTTTTCTGCCAGCTCTAGTAGGCTGTGTTCGGGGCTAAATACAATCACTTCATCTCCTTCTTGGGCAGGTATATTGCCTAAGTCTATCATGGTCATATCCATACATACATTTCCGATTACTGCTGCGGGCTTTCCTTTTATCCAGACTTTGCCCACGCCTTGGCTGAGTTTGCGGCTAAACCCATCTGCATAGCCTATGGCGATGGTTGCGGTTCGGGTATCTTGCAGAGCTTTGCCTCTTCTGCCGTAGCCGATGCTTTCTCCTTTGGGGATGGATTTGATTTGAGAAATGGTCGTTTTGAGTGTGCCGATGGGCATCAGCATGGCTTGCTGCTGGGCGTTGGCTTCTATGCCATAAAGCCCAATGCCAAGGCGAACCATGTCTAGCTGTGCCTCAGGAAAACGCACAATGCCTGGGGAGTTGAGAATATGCTTTAAAAAGGTATAGCCAAGTGTATCTTCTATTTTTTGAGCCATTCGTCTGAATGTAGCGATTTGATTCTTAGAAAAATCTTCGTGCTGGGCATCATCTGCCCCTGCCAAGTGGCTAAATACGGAGGCAACTTGCACGTGATACGGGATTGACTTTTCTAGTAGATCAAGAAGCTGCTCTAGTTCAGATTCTTCAAAGCCGAGGCGGTGCATGCCTGTATCTAGTTTGAGGTGTATCTTTTGTGTCTTTGCAGAAGGAGATTTAACCAACTCTTGGTAGGCACTGAGGTACTGTTGCATCACCTTGAAGCTATAAATCTCAGGCTCTAGGTCATAGCTAAATATTTTTTCCCAAGTTTCTTCGCCTGGGTTCATGACCATAATCGGGAGGTGAACGCCTTGCTGTCGGAGAGCTACACCTTCATCTGCATAGGCTACGGCAAGGTAATCTACCTTATGAAATTGCAGCAGGTTGGCGACTTGCCCAAGCCCACTCCCATAGGCAAATGCTTTGACCATGACCATTAACTGTGTGTTGGGTTTGAGCAGGCTTCTGTAAAAATTAAGATTGTGGACAAGTGCTTCTAGGTTGATTTCTAGTACAGTGCCGTGGTTTTGTTTTTCTAGTCTTTGGACAATCTTCTCAAAGGCAAATTTTCTAGCTCCTTTTACCAGAATTGTGGCTTCTTTGAAGTTTTTCCAGAGGAGGCTCTCGAGAAAGCCTTCGGTATTTTCAAAGAAATGTGCAGGCATTTGAAAAAGGTCTTGGTATTTGGCAAAGTTTTCTCCGATGCCCACCAGTTGGCTTAGCTTTTTTTCGGATAAAAGCCTTGCCATACGTTGATAGAGGATTTTTTCGGGAAGCCCTGATTCTTTAATTTCTGATAGAATGGCTATCTGTGTGCTGTGCTGAGATTGGGATATTAGAAAATCCAAGGCTATCTGCAGCCCTGCAAGGTCATTGTTGTAAGAGTCATCTACCAGCACACATTGGTTTTGCCCAGCCTTTAAGGTGAGCCGCATCTCTACATTGGGCAGCGTATGCAGCCCTTGCTGTAGGGCATTGTCTTCTAGCCCTAGTTTTAAGGCGGTGATGAGTGCGTGGCTTATATTCTCCAAGGAGGCGTGCTCATGGAGTGCGAAAGGCAGTAAAAAATTTTTTTGAAGTGAAGCAGAGAAAAACAGGTCTATCTGTGTCGTTTGTGGGCTTTGGCGAGTGTATTTTACATAAATGATTTTGTTTTCTGTATCAAAAACAGGCTCAGAAGCAATGGGCTGCCATGCAAGCCACTGAGTAGGTGAAGTTTTTTTTTGAGCTAGGGATTCATCTAATGCTGAGATACCTCTCTTATAAATCACAAATTTGGCTTCTTCAAAGAGTTGCAGTTTTTCTTGCAGTTTTTCTTCTTTGCTGCTGAAGCCCTCATCATGGGCTGTGCCTAGATTGGTAAATATGCCATATTCTGGACGAATCATTGCTTGAAGTTTTTTCATTTCTCCTTTTTGGGAGATGCCTGCTTCAAATATCGCCAATTCGTGCCAGTCTTGCATTTCCCAGAGGGAGAGCGGCACGCCTACTTGTGAGTTAAAACTTTTAGGACTTTTGATGACTTTGTATTTGCCTGCCATGAGGTGGGCGAGCCACTCTTTGATGATGGTTTTGCCATTGCTGCCTGTGATGCCCACCACTGGATATTTAAAACAAGCACGGTGCATTGCGGCCATGTGTTGTAGTGCTTCTTTCGTGTCAGGCACTTTGAGCAGGTTTGCTTCGGGCAGGTGTGCCTGTATTTCGGGAGTAATCTGGGAGACGACAAAATTTCGGACACCTTTTTGGTAAACCTCCTTGAGGTGTGCATGCCCATCGTGTCTATCTCCTTTGAGTGCAAAAAAAAGCCCCTGATTTGCAAAGGATATTTTACGACTGTCAATGAATAAATGCCTTATTTCAGCCTCTTTGAGTGTGTTTTGGAGTATTTTCCCTTGTAGGGCTTCTGCTATTTTTATAAAAGAAATCATAATCTACGGAGGCTGATAATTGAGTGCCAAGTATTTTGCTAAGAGGGTACTTTGCTGAGGCTTTGTTAGAAGTTTTGTTTAGGTTTTTTCGAGGGTTTGTTCAAAATGTTCTTCTCCTTTGTCTATGATGAGGCGGTTGCTTTTATCATAACTGATATAACTCCATAGCCAGCTCCAAAAGACGAAGATGCGATTTCGGAAGCCCACCAAAGACATCAAATGCACAAACATCCAGATAAACCAAGCAAAGAAACCTTGTGTCTTAAATTTACCAACTTCTACCACTGCCTTGTTGCGCCCGATGGTTGCCATTGCTCCTTTGTTCAAGTATTTGAAGGGTTTTAAGCCTTGCCCTTTAAAAATTTGGGGAAGGTTTTTGGCAAGGAGTTTTCCTTGCTGCATAGCCGTCGGGGCTACTTGCGGGTGTCCGTAAGGGTATTTGTCAGTAATCATGGCAGCTATGTCACCGATTGCAAAAATATTTTCGTAGCCTTTTACTCGGTTGTATTCATCTACCAAGAAGCGGTTTCCTCTGCCAATTGCCGAAGCATCAATGCCCTCAATGGGTGTACCTGTAACTCCTGCTGCCCAGATAAGGTGCTTCGTAATCATCTCTGTGCCATCATTAAGGATGACCTTGTAGCCATCATAAGATTTTACTGATTTTCCTAGGTGCACCTGCACGCCCATCTGTTCTAAGAACTCTTTGGATTTTTTACCTGATATATCTGCCATTCCATTGAGCAAATGATGATTGGCTTCTACCAAGTGAATGTCCATTTCTTTGAGGTCAAGTTCTTTGTAATCTCTAGGAAAGACGTGTTTTTTGAGCTCTGCCAATGCACCAGCTATCTCTACTCCTGTGGGACCTCCGCCCACGACCACAAAATCCATGTAGCTATTCATCATCTCAAAATCATCTGTTAGGAGGGCTTGCTCAAAACCCCTGATGATGCGGTTTCGGAGTCTGATGGCATCTTGGATTGATTTCATCGGGACGGCATACTTGCTGATGTCTTCCATGCCGTAATAATTGGTGGTAGTGCCAGTGGCTATCACAAGATAATCATAGCTTACATCTCCTATTGAGGTGTAGATTGTCCGTGCTTCAGGGTCTATTTTCTCTACTTCTCCCATTCTAAAATAGAAATTTTTGACTTTCTCAAAGAGTTTTCGGAAGGGGTAGATGATGGAGTTTGTTTCTAGCCCTGAGGTAGCTACTTGGTAAAGTAGTGGTTGAAAAGTGTGGTGGTTATTTTTATCAAATAAAATTACCTGACAATCTACCTTACGCAATGATTTGGCAAGCTCCAGACCGCCAAATCCTCCACCTATGATGATGATGCGTGGAGAACTTGTATCTGGGATTTTGACTGTTTTTCTGTTTTTTGAAGGTGTTTCGTCCATGGGTTTTGTACTTTTTGTAAGTGATTTATAGGTGATAAAACAAATGTGCCAGATTATCAATGTGCTAACTATCAATACAGTACACGAAAAACAACAAGCCGTGGTTCTTGATTAGAGTGTGTGTAGTTATTCTAAACATTTGACAACACTCATTTAAAAATATCTTGTTACTGTTTTTAGAGAGATTATGAACTGTATTAGATTAATAAGTCATCAATACATCTCTGACATTTTCCATGAGCCACATCGGGGTAGAGGTAGCCCCACAGATGCCTATGGTGTCATTTTCTTTAAACCAAGCCTTGTCTAAATCTTCGGCATTGGAGATAAAATAAGTATGCTCGTTTACATCCTTACAGACATTGTATAAGACTTTCCCGTTAGAAGACTTTGTGCCAGCCACGAATATAATCTTGTCAAACCTTTGAGCAAAGTGCCGAAGTTCTTTGTCTCTGTTAGACACTTGCCTACAAATGGTGTCATTGGCATTGACTTCTATGCCCTCATTTTCTATGATTTGTTTGATTTCGTAAAATTTATCGGTGCTTTTGGTAGTTTGGCTGTAGAGTGTCAGGTTTTTGGGCAGTGATTTCAGGTCAAGTTCGCTGATATCTTGGAATACCACTGCTTCATTGTTTGTCTGCCCGAGTAGTCCCTTTACTTCAGCATGTCCGTGTTTTCCGAATATATAAATAGGCTCTTTCTTATCGTGTGAGTTTTTGATTCGGTTTTGGAGCTTAAGTACTACAGGGCAAGAAGCGTCTATCAGTTCTAGGTTGTTATTGAGGGCGGTTTCATAGGTAGATGGAGGCTCTCCGTGTGCTCTGATGAGCACTTTTTCGTTATGTAAGGTGGCAAGTTCATCATAAGAGATAATCTTTAGCCCTTTAGCTTCTAGGCGTTTGACTTCCTCATCATTATGGACAATATCCCCCAAACAATACAAATAGGATTGCTCTTGTAGGATATCTTCTGCCATCTCAATGGCATAGACCACGCCGAAGCAAAAGCCTGAATTTTGATCGATATTTACTTGAAGATTTAGCATAATGATTAAAAAAAATGAATGTAAGTAGTTATAAATTAGGAGTATTTAATTTTCAGTTATTATGGGTCAAGTAAACGTATTACTTACAAGTGCATTACAGAAACAATCATGTAAATCAAATCTGCTTAGATACTTTATAAATAATATGGGTTTATCATGGTACTGTGTTTAAGATACTTTGTTTGATGATTAGTATCAAATTTTCGCCCAAAAAAATGACCAAATCAACAATAGAAGGATAACCCACAAAAAAACTAAAAGTTTACTTTGCTAGATAACTTTTTAACATCTCAATTTGAGCAGGATTTGCCAATTTTTTTTCTAGTAGGTATCTGGCTATTTCGGGGCGCATGGCTTCGGGGACTTCTTTTTGGTTTATGTTTTCTATAATCTGTTTTTGGTCTTCTTGAATATGTGCACTAAACCCCAAAATACTTGGCGTATTGGATTGAATAGAAAAACGCAAAAAGCGAATTTCTACACTTTCGGGCGCTTCACTGACAGCCTCCGCAAAGCGTGTGTTTGCTTTGCGCACAAGGTCTAGTTTTTCTAAAGGATTCCAGGCATCCCTTGCTTGTAAGGCAAGCCCTGCTGCTTGGTATGCCCAGTAAAGAGGGTTTTCGGCTTGATTTTCTATGCTTTTGAGTGCTTTCAAAAACATCTGTGCCTGTGGGTAGCCCTCACTTGCGGCAGCGAACAGATCACGTATTTCCTCAATTTCCAAGTTTATATGTTGTGTTTAAAGGTTTGATAAAATTCTAAAATATCTTTTTGTATTTGGGCCTCAGTATTTCTGAGTATATAATGCTTAAAGTTAGTGGCTTGATTTTTAAAACCCACTATAAAAGCGCCTAAATTTTTAGTGTTGAGCTCAGGGAGAAGGTTTAAAACAAGGTTTCCATTGAATTTTTGATGGATTTCTTTTGTGATTCGTTCTTTTTCTTGCTCTTCTATCATCCAATTAATTAGATTGGATTCAGAAAAATAAATGTCTATCAGAGGAAGATACACCTCTTTGTTGCGATGAAAAGGGTATTCTCTTTGAATTTGTTTGTCTTCTAGGTAGTCAATGAATGCCTGCATGGTGGGGCGTTCTCGGATTCGTTTAAGTGTATTGGGTGCGGGCTGAAGATAGGGGCTAGATGTGAAATAAGGGCTAGAAAGCAGCCATTCAAACATATCTTCCAGACCTTCAAAGCCCTGCTGCCAAGTGCTGTATTTTAAACCTATGAATGCAATTATCTTCTTGAAGTCTCGGCTTATGATTTTTTCTTTCTTGTAATTTCCTTCCGAATGTCGATACACATAGCTTAGCCCATCTTGCCCATATTTGAGATTAAAGCGGTGAAATATTTTCCCCAAAAGATTTCCTAAATCATTGAAAGACAGGTAATGATACATTATGTCTAAATTTTCTGCTGAGGTCTCAAAAAAATCAACTTGTAGCCCTTCGTAGGAGATGGATAAAATATTTCCCACTGATTTGAAATCTTTGATGTGAAGCTCTTGTATGATTGCTTGCTTGAATGCTGACCAGCCAAAAGCCCCGTTTTTTTGTAGGGAGACAAGCAGGTCTAAGTCTCCAAAATCTGCTTTTTGATGATAATAACGAGGGATTCGGTAAGCATCTGTACCTATTTTTTGGCTGAGGTACTCACTCACTTTTTGTTCTATCTGGATGTATTTTTTTCTTTCTACTCTACCTAAGTTAAATAATTTGCCTCCCATATTGTATATAATCGTTTTTTGCTGCGGTATTTTGTCTTGCTTTTTTTTGGATAATGAAGAAAGATAAGCCAAATATTGCCAAAATAAAAAATTGAAATTGTTAAAAAATAAGGATAAATTAAAACTTTATCGATTACTTTTAGGTAGTTTTCAAGTAAAGAAACCAAATAAATAGGAATCCAAACTCAGATAAATATGGCATTTGATGATTTTGTAGCAGAAACCCCTGATAATTTTGAGCAAAAATGCTTGTGTGTCCTTGTGCTAGATGTTTCTGGCTCAATGACTGGCGAGCGTATCAAAGAATTAAACCGAGGCTTAGATGAGTTTCACAGGCAAGTCCGCAATGATGAAATTGCTTCTCAGAGATTAGAAGTCTGTATCATCGCATTTAATTCTAACATCTCTTGTATTCAAGAACCTGCCTTGATTGATAAATTTGTGATGCCCATCTTGAAGGCAAGGGGCACAACCAAACTCGTGGATGCAGTCAGGGCAGGCATAGACAAGACCGAAGCTCGCAAACGCTGGTACAAAGAAACAGGACAATCTTATTACCGTCCTTTTGTGATTTTGATTACGGATGGCACCCCTGACTCTGACCAAGACGTGGACGGGCTCTCGATGGAAGTTAATGAGGGAGTCAATGATAAACGTTTTATGTTTTTCCCGATAGGTGTCCAAGATGCCAATTTGGGGGTTCTCAAAGAAATAGCTCACCCTTCTACACCTCCTATGATGCTCAAAGGCTTGAATTTTATTGCTTTTTTTCAGTGGCTTAGCAATAGCATAGGCATCATCACCAAATCCAATGAAGGTGATAAAGTAAACTTCCCTGATGCTTCAGGTTGGGGGCAAATGGAAATATAAATTTTGGGAGGTCGAATGGGTAAAATTTCATTAAAAAAAGAAAAACCTCACTTTTTGGGTGAGGTTTTCTTTTGGAGAATTTATCTTCCTTCGTATTGCTCTTCATAGTATTGCTGATATGCCCCACTTGTTACTTCGTGAAGCCAGTCTTGATTTTCTAAATACCAATCTATAGTTTTTTCAAGTCCTTCTTCAAACTGAAGGGAAGGTTTCCAGCCTAGTTCGTTCATGAGTTTGTGGGCATCAATGGCATAGCGAAGGTCATGCCCCGCACGGTCAGTTACGTAGCTGATGAGTTGCTCTGATTCGCCTTCGGCACGTCCTAGTTTTTTGTCCATGAGCTTGCAAAGCACCTTGATGAGGTCAATGTTTTTCCATTCATTAAAGCCCCCGATGTTGTAGGTTTCTCCGTGTTTGCCTTCATGAAAAATCACATCAATGGCATGGGCATGGTCTATCACATAGAGCCAATCACGCACGTTTTCGCCTTTGCCATAGACAGGCAGCGGCTTTTTTTGCTGAATGTTGTTGATGAAAAGCGGAATCAGTTTTTCAGGAAATTGGTGTGAGCCATAGTTATTAGAGCAGTTAGAAATCACAAAAGGGAGCTTGTAGGTATTGCCATAAGCCCGCACAAAATGGTCTGAGCTTGCCTTAGAAGCGGCATAAGGGGATTGTGGGTCATAGGGGGTTTCCTCTGTAAAAAAACCACCTTCATCTAGTGAGCCATAGACCTCATCTGTGGAGATATGGTAGAATAATTTTCCTTCGTAGTTATCTTTCCAAAGATTCTTGGCGGCATTCAAGAGATTGACTGTACCTATGACATTGGTCTGCACAAACTCAAGTGGGTTGAGGATAGACCTGTCCACATGTGATTCGGCGGCTAGGTGAAGCACGCCTTCAAATTGATGACGCTCAAAAAGGTCTTGGATAAATACCCCATCTGTAATATCTCCCCTGACGAAAGTATAATTCGGATTGTCCTCTATGTCTTTGATGCTCCTCAGATTGCCTGCATAGGTTAGGTTATCCAGATTAACTATCTGATAATCAGGGTATTTATTGACAAACCAACGTACTACGTGTGAGCCAATAAAGCCCGCTCCGCCTGTGATTAATATTTTCATATTTTTTGGGTGAGTTATTTAAAATTATTTCTAAAAATAGTTCCTGATAATCAGGTGAAATCCCCCCTTCGGAGGCTAGGGGGCTGCTTACAAACTCCAGTATTTCATGTTCTTAATTTTCCCTTTGTAAGTACCTTTAATATCTACCAGAAGTGCATCTTCCTTGGTGATAGATTGGAAGTATGCCTCATCAAAATCAAGATATTCCCTATGATTGACCGCCACAATCACAGCATCATAGTCTTTGCCTATCCGTTGGTTTAGGTGGATTCCGTATTCATGCTCAAATTCTTCGGCATCAGCCATAGGGTCTGCTATGTCGAGGTCAATGTTAAAGTCGTTTAATTCACGGATAATGTCCACTACTTTGGAATTACGAATGTCTTTTACATTTTCTTTGAAAGTAACCCCCATGAGCAAGATACGCAATTCATTGAGTTTTTTACCTGAAGATTTCAGTACATTTTTGATGGTCTGATTGGCTACATAATATCCCATTGAATCATTGATATTTCGCCCGCTGAGGATTACCTTTGGGTTATGCCCTAGTTTGCTTGCTTTGTAGGTGAGGTAATAAGGGTCGACCCCGATACAATGCCCACCTACTAGCCCAGGCGTAAATTTCAAAAAATTCCATTTAGTGCCTGCCGCCTCGAGCACTTCGTAGGTGTTGATGTTCATTTTATTGAAAATCAGCGAAAGCTCATTCATCAATGCAATGTTCAAATCCCGTTGTGTATTTTCAATGATTTTGGCAGCTTCTGCCACTTTGATAGAAGAGGCTCTATGCACACCCGCTTCTACCACAAGTTCATATACCTTGGCTACTTCTTCGGCTGATGTGGCACAACTGCCTGATACGACTTTGATGATGGTTTCAAGCGTATGCACTTTATCGCCTGGATTGATGCGCTCAGGGGAGTAACCCACTTTGAAATCTTCTTGAAACTTCAAACCAGATTCACGCTCTAGCACAGGAATACAATCTTCTTCTGTGCAGCCAGGATAGACTGTGGACTCATAGACCACATAATCACCTTTTTTCAAGACCTTGCCCACAGTCCGAGAAGCAGAAAGTAGTGGTGTCAGATCAGGGGTGTTGCTTGCATCAATGGGTGTAGGCACTGCCACTACAAAGAAAGTGGCTGCTTTGAGTTCTTCCAATTGATTTGTAAAAGTGATGTCTGCCCCTTCAAAAGCCTCATCTTCTAACTCAAAGTTAGGGTCTTTGCCTTGGTTGAGGGTTTTGATTTTGGCTTCGCTGATGTCAAAGCCGATTACTTTCACTTTTTTGGCAAAAGCCAAAGCCACGGGTAATCCTACATAGCCCAAGCCTATCACAGCAAGGGTCTGGGTTTTGTTAAGTAAATTTTGGTATATCATATTTTTTTTAAAGCCCCCTCGCCCCCAAAGGGGGGATTTTTGAGGATTTTTGTTGGGTAATTGGTTTTTAAAGCTCCCTCGCTCCCAAAGGAGGAATTTTTGAGGGTCTTAGGGTGTTAAGACCTCTTTATCACAAAAAAGATGTCTTTTTTCTTAACTTCTTTTTTCTCAACAGCCATACATACCATATCAGCCACGGTCAAGGCATCAGGATTCCACTGTTTTTTATTCGGTTTTCTGTAGTTTGGCTCATTGTTAAATAAATTTGATATTAAATTTGCTATCAATAAGAAAGCTATTATTCCTACCAAAAACATCAAGAAACTCAGAGGATAATAAAATAATATACTAAGGAGAAATAGCAATACACCCATGAGAGTTATAAAAGAAAACCAAGTTGGTGAGGAAGTATTTTCTTCTAAATCATCTTCTACTGTAATATCAAATGCTTTTGCAAAGTCATCACCCATGTAGAATATATCTTCATCATATATCATTAGGTCATCTTCCAAACCTGCATAAATACCTATTTCATGGCTTTCGATTCCTGTATGGTCAGCTAAAAATGCTTTTACCTTTTCGCAATGTGTTCGAAGTTCGGCAAATGTGATTTCTTTGGTTATCATATTCTTGTTTTGTTTAAACTGTATATACTTGTATGTACTCTCGTTATCAACTGAAAATCCCAAACTTCATTATTTACATTAAATTTGTCTTAGCCCCTTGTAACACACCTTCAGATTCCTACGGAATGATAGAATAATAAGTAGGATACAACAAAAGTAGCATTTTTGAATGTTCTATTTAAAACTTCAATATGTGATATTTTCCCCCAAATATAGTACTTTTTTCCAAAAGGCATTCCACCTATGGTGTTTTTAGATGAATACCATACTTCTATACAAAAATTGATTAGACAGAATTTCAGGATTGACAAGATGGGCGATGTATCTGTTTTTTTTAAATTGCGCTTCAAATCCCACCAAACCCCTCTATGTGTTCTATGATTCTATGTGTTTTTTTATTTTGTATAGTAGTATGGATGAATACTTATGTGTGTTCATTACTAAAATTTTCTTATGTTTGTAAGAAGTATCATTCGCAAAATTTCCCAAAAAATTAAAAGAATATGTCCACACGCACTAAAATATCTGTAGAAGAATACCTCGAGCGAGAGGCAAAAGCAGAGTATAAGAGCGAATACCATGGTGGCGAAGTCCTAGCAATGGCAGTAGCATCAGAAAAACACAACACAATTGTAAGCAATTTGATATTCCTAATCAACCGCTGTATCTGGGACAAAGATTGTAAAGTATATGCCAATGACTTATTGCTAAAACTTGAAAAGTGCGATAAATATGTCTATCCCGATGTAGTGTTGGTCTGTGGGGAGGTACAGCTAGAGCAGCACAAAGGGATAGATGCCTTACTCAACCCGATGGTGGTGATAGAAGTGCTTTCTGAAAGTACCCAAGGCTATGATGGCAATGAAAAAATGCAGTGCTACTTTGAATTGACAAGCCTCCAACAATACATATTAATCGATAGCAAAAAAATGTATATTCAAGATTACCAAAAAACCAACTCAGAGGATTGGCTCATGAAAATCGTCAAAAATGAGCAAGACAAAATTAAGATTCAAGACTGTGAAATCAGCTTAGAAGATATTTATAGGAAAGTGGGGTTTGAGGTGAAGGGGGGAGAAAAGTCCTAATTACAGAAAATCAAACTTTTAGCCCCTTGGATTTTGTTACATCTAAAAAAAGAGGAATGATGAGCATAGAAAGCAAAAAACTAGATTTTATTCAATCTTTCTTATTACTTCAAGATATGGAAACTGTCTTGGTGTTAGAAAGAATTTTGAAAGAAGCCCTAATGCAAGAGTGCACAGACAATGGTTTTGAAGTGGAAACATTCGTAAACGAAATCGAGAAGCGCAGAGAAATTTCAGGGCAAGTATCCGCACATAAAATAGATCAACTTTTTAAAGATATATGAATCAGGCATTGATAGATACCAATATCATTTCTTATTATTTGTTTGGGGATTATCCAAATGTAGTCCAGAGCTTTGATGCGTATATCCAACAATATGCTTTTGTGTCTATCGGGAGACCTACTATTTATGAAATTTTGAGTGGCTTAAAAGCTAAAAATGCTTCTCAAAAACTAAAGCAGTTTGAAGCTTTTATAATGCAACACAAAGTGCTTGAAATTACTGAAAAGAGTACACAAATATCTTCTGATATTTATGCCATTCTGCGAAATAAAGGGATAATTATTGGTGAAAATGATATTTATCTGGCAGGAATAGCACTTGAAAATAATTTAGAACTCTGCACAAACAATAGCAAACATTTTAGGGACATTCCTAACCTTAGACTTGTAAATTGGGTTTGAAAATGAAGCAGATTGGACACCTTCCTATTCCTACGGCATGAGCATAGCCATCAAACTATAGAGCTGTCACGTATTGACTTGGAAGCATTTAGTAATTTAAGAGCTACATACAAACATAGAATGCTTGGTTTTTTGATTCTTTTGCAAGACAAAATCAAGATTCAAGATTGTGAAATCAGTTTAGAGGATATTTATAGGAAAGTGGGCTTTGAGGTGAAGGCTTAGTATTAGACGTGGCATTTTGTTGAAAAATGCCACGTCTTCAAACCCTCATCAAACTCTCCCTTCGGGAGTTGTGGGGCTGAAAGCCGTCACTTTATCTGTTTCATCTTTAAATCGCTGTACAAACTCTTCGGGGGTGAAGCTACCCAAATCACCTTCGCCTTGCTTGCGGAGAGAAACTTGCCCTGCTTCTGCCTCTTTTTCACCTACGATGAGCATATAAGGCACTTTGCGTACTTCAGCATCACGGATTTTTCGGCCGATTTTCTCGTCACGGTCATCCATAAAGCCCTTGATGTCATGCTCTTGGAGTTCTCTGAATACTTTTTGGGCATACTCGTGGTATTTTTCAGAGATAGGCAATACAGCAATCTGCTCAGGGGCAAGCCAAAGGGGAAATTTACCTGCAGTACTTTCTATCAAAATGGCTACAAAACGCTCCATAGAGCCAAAAGGTGCACGGTGAATCATCACAGGACGGTGTTTTTGATTGTCTGAGCCTGTATATTCTAGCTCGAAGCGTTGAGGTAAATTATAATCTACTTGTATTGTGCCTAGTTGCCATTTTCTACCAATGGCATCTTTGACCATAAAATCTAACTTAGGGCCATAGAAAGCAGCCTCTCCGAGTTCGGTTACGGTGTTTAAGCCTTTCTCAATGGTTACTTCGGTGATTTCACGCTCGGCACGCTCCCAGTCTTCATCTTTGCCGATGTATTTCTCACGGTTTTCGGGGTCTCTGAGCGAGATTTGGGCAGTATATTCTGAAAACCCAAGGGCAGTGAAAACGTATTGCACAAGGTCAATCACTTTTCCAAATTCTTCTTTGACTTGGTCGGGGCGGCAAAAAATATGTGCATCATCTTGAGTAAAACCACGCACACGGGTCAAGCCGTGCAGCTCGCCACTTTGCTCATAGCGATAGACTGTTCCAAACTCTGCAAAACGCACAGGTAAATCTTTGTAAGAATGTGGCTTGGCTTTGTACATTTCGCAGTGATGCGGACAGTTCATTGGTTTGAGTAAGTATTCTTCGTCTTCATCGGGCGTGCGGATAGGCTGAAAAGAGTCCTTACCATATTTGGCATAGTGCCCTGAGGTAATGTAAAGTTCTTTGCTGCCAATGTGTGGCGACATTACCTGCTCATAGCCTGCCCTTACCTGTGCTTTTTTCAAGAAATTTTCCAATCTTTCACGCAAAATTGCTCCTTTGGGGAGCCAAAGCGGAAGCCCTTTGCCTACTTTTTCAGAAAAAGTAAAGAGTTCCATTTCCTTGCCTATCTTGCGGTGGTCTCGTTTTTCGGCTTCGGCACGCAGTTCTAAAAACTCTTTGAGCTCTTTGGCTTGCGGAAAACTGATGCCATAAATACGGGTAAGTTGTTTGCGGTCAGTTTGTCCAAGCCAGTAAGCCCCTGCTACATTGAGCAGTTTTACAGATTTGATTTTATCTGTGGTAGGGATGTGTGGCCCTCGGCAAAGGTCAGTAAAATTGCCTTGCTCATAAAAAGTAATGCTGCCATCTTCAAGTCTTTCTAAGAGTTCTAATTTGTATTCATCTCCTTTTTGTTCAAAGTATTGAATGGCTTCTTGCTTAGAAATATCTTTGCGAAGGTATTCATTTTTTTGCTTGGCGAGCTCGGTCATTTTTTGCTCTATCTTCGGGAAGTCATCTTGTGAAATTACGACTCCTTCGGGCGTATCTATGTCATAATAAAAACCTTGCTCAATGGCGGGCCCGATTCCGAACTTCGTACCAGGGTAGAGTGCCTCGAGTGCCTCTGCCAAGAGGTGTGCAGAAGAGTGCCAAAAGGTGTTTTTGCCAGCATCATCTTTCCAAGTGAGTAGCTGTAGGCTACTGTCTGTATGAATGGGGCGGGTAGCGTCCCAGACTTCTCCATTTACTTTGGCTGATAATACATTGCGCATCAAGCCTTCGCTGATGCTTTGAGCTACCTCTAGGCTCGTAGTGCCTTGTGGGTATTGACGCACGCTGCCATCGGGCAGGGTGATGTTGATTTGAGTCATAATCTTTATTTTTTAGAGAAAAATCCTCGACCTTACAAACAATCGAGGTCTAAGCCTCTGGGTTTAATTACGGCAAAATTGCGTATTTTTAGGCATAAAACCAATAAATTATCAATGAGAGAAAATCAATGAAATATATACATTATTTTTGCAAAAAAAATTGAAGATTAAAATGAGCCATCAAACCTTCCTTACACCTGGTCCTTCTGCACTTTATCCTAGTTTTGAGAAGCACCTCCGCACAGCCCTTGATGCACAGATTCCTTCTATTTCACACAGAGGCAAGAAGTTTCAGTCCATTTACAGAGAGACTTTTGAGGCATTGCAGGAGTTGTTTTCTTTGCCCGAGGAGTATGCTGTGTTGTTTTGTGGCTCTGCCAATGAAATCTGGGAACGTCTTTTGATGAATTGTGTAGAAAAACATTCTTTTCACTTGGTCAATGGGGCTTTTTCTAAGAAGTTTTACCAATTTTCGCAACAGCTACACCTGCAAAGTGGGCAACAAACGGCTGCTTTTGGAGCGGGTTTTGAGCTAGAAAATACCCAAATTCCCAAGGATACTGAGCTTTTGGCACTGACACATAATGAAACCAGTGCTGGAGTCATCATGCCCGAAGAAGTCATACATCAACTTGCCACACAAAACCCTGATGCACTCACCGTAGTAGATATGGTTTCGTCTGCTCCTTACCCTCAGCTAGATTTTAGAAAGATTGATTCGGCCTATTTTTCGGTACAAAAAGCCTTCGGAATGCCTGCGGGTTTGGGCGTATGGCTCGTCAACAAGGCTTGTCTTGCCAAAGCAGAGGAAATAGAAAAAAACATCGAAGGCCGTTCCACAGGTACTTATCACCGCCTTACACACCTCTGGGAAACCTTTGAAAAGTTTGAAACACCCGAAACGCCCAATGTGCTAGGCATTTATTTATTGGGGAAAATAGCCCAAGATATGCTCCAAAAAGGCCGTGATACCATCCGAAAAGAAACCGACCTAAAAGCCAACATGCTTTATGATTTTGTAGAAAAAAAAGAAGGATTGGAGATTTTTGTGCAAAACCCCGCACATCGCTCGCCCACAGTAATCGTGGTGAATACTGCCACTGAGTCAAGCAAAATCATCCAAAAAATAGCCGCAAAAGGCTTTGAGATAGGCAGCGGATACGGTGAGTATAAAAACAAGCAAATCAGAATTGCCAATTTTCCTGCCACCTCCGTGGCTCAGATAGAAGAATTTATCAAAGTTTTAGACCAATCTGTTTAGTTTGTTGTTCTATGATTGAATTTGATTGAAAATTCATGACTAAATTTGCAAAAACAAAAATACCAATATGTCTATCAACAAAATCCAAGACGAAATCATAGAAGAATTTGATTTATTTGATAACTGGGAAGATAAATATGCTTACCTCATAGAGCTAGGCAAAAAACTACCCGCACTCGAAGAAAATCACAAAACAGACGGAAATAAAATCAAGGGCTGCCAATCCAATGTGTGGATACACTCCCAACTCCAAGATGACAAACTCATATTTAGGGGAGACAGTGATGCCATCATTGTCAAAGGGCTGGTCAGTACACTGATTCGGGTGCTTTCGGAGCAAAACCCCGCAGAAATCGCTCAAGCAGACCTCTATTTTTTAGATAAAATCGGAATGCAGCAGCACCTCTCTATGACACGTGCCAATGGGCTGGCATCTATGATTAAGCAAATGAAAATGTATGGCATCGTCTATCAAAGCAAGCTAGAAGGCTAACTGACTCCACTGACAAAAAAGAAGCCCAAGCAAGCAAACTTATTTTTATTGATTCTTGTTAAATGGTCAAATCGTATCATAGCTGGGTAGAATATACCTTGCCTTATTTTATTTTAACTTCTTTTCGTAAATATGAACTCCACAGAAATAGAAATTACCGACTTAAAAGACAAGGTCGTCAATGCCATCAAAAGCGTATATGACCCCGAAATACCCGTAGATGTCTATGAATTGGGCTTAATTTATGACCTCAAAATCTATCCCGTTAATAATGTCTATATCCTAATGACACTGACCTCGCCCAATTGCCCTTCTGCCGAAGAGATTCCTTCCGAAATACGTACCAAAGTACAAATGGTAGAAGGAGTCAATGAAGTAGAGGTAGAGCTTACTTTTGATCCACCTTATCACCAAGATATGATGTCAGAGGCAGCTCAGTTAGAGCTAGGGTTTTTATAGTTTTTTATTCATTATTCATTTAATTAATTTATACATATGTATCCAGAACATTTAGTAGCCCCCATGCGTGCAGACTTGACTGTAGCAGGTTTTCAAGAATTGAAAAATGCAGAGGAAGTAACACAATACCTCAGTGCTCAAAAAGGCACTGCCCTCTTAGTAGTAAACTCCGTCTGTGGCTGTGCTGCAGGTGCCGCTCGTCCAGGTGTAAAACTCGCCGTGAGCCAAGGCAGCAAATCACCCGAGCAGCTTGCTACCGTATTTGCAGGTGTGGACCAAGATGCCGTAGCCAAAGCACGCGAGTTTATGTTGCCATATCCTCCTTCTTCTCCTTCTATTGCATTATTTAAAGATGGGGAGTTGGTTCATTTTGTAGAAAGACACCATATAGAGGGGCGTACAGCACAGATGATTGCGGCGCACCTTGCCGAAGTATTTGAGGAGTATTGCTAGATGATAAGCGTTTTTCTTTATAAAGAGAGCCTTCAAGTGAAAATTTGAAGGCTTTTTTTGGTAAAACACAAAAAAATAGACTTCCCAGATAGTATCTAGGAAGTCTATGAAACCTAACTAATCAAAAACTTACAATTATGAAAACCTGAACATAGAACTACTTGAGTTCAATAATGTTTTGGACTTTATAAAAATAATTGTTTTAACATGTAAATTAGTGTTTTGCTCAGCCTACTTACAAATCTTACGCAGTTTTATTTTCATAGATTTTTGTGTACTTTTGGAGGCTTTGAGGTGCTTTTGTGCCTTGTGTTTATCTGCCAATCTATGTGTCAATCTACTGACTAGAAATACTTGGCTCTAAAAAATCAAGAAATAACTGATTATTATATTCGCGTGAAAACTACTCAAATCCCTTTGCTTCCTTTTACTTGGCTTTACCAAGGCATCACACAGTTTCGGAATTATCTCTATGACCATTCTTATATCAAATCTTTTGATTTTGAGACAAGGGTAATCAATGTGGGCAACCTCACAGTAGGAGGCACGGGCAAAACGCCCCATGTGGAGTACCTGATTAGGCAGTTAAGGTCTGAGGCTTCTATCTGCACACTGAGCCGTGGATACGGACGCAAGAGTAGTGGCTTTATTTTGGCAGACAAGACAGCTACTGCTGATTTGATAGGAGATGAGCCTATGCAGTTTTTCAGAAAATTCTCTCCAAAAGTCGGCGTGGCAGTGGGTGAAGACCGAGTAGAAGCGATTCCTAACATTTTATTTGAGCGTCAAGAGACGAATCTCATTATCTTGGATGATGCCTTTCAGCACCGTGCTGTAGTGCCTTTGCTTAATATTTTGCTTTGTGATTTTAACCGACCTTTTTATGAGGATTATCCATTTCCGGCTGGGCGGCTGCGTGAGGGTAGGTGTGGTGCTAGGCGTGCAGACATCGTGATTGTGAGCAAGTGCCCTGCTACACTTTCAGTATCTGAGCAAGAAGGCATACAACAAAAAATACAAAAATATACACGGAGTGGCACAGCTGTTTTTTTTACTACAATGCACTATGCCCCCGTGCATCACAGTAAAAATAGAACTGCCAAAGAAGAAGCTAAATTGCGACAAGGAGATGCCGTCTTGCTTGTTTCGGGTATTGCACAAGCCCAGGCATTAGAAGCGTACGTGGGTACACATTTTAATCTGGTAGAACATTTAGAATTTCCTGACCACCACCATTATCAAGAAAAAGACCTTGAGAAAATCAAGAAAATAGCTAAAAAACACAGAGATATTGCGGTGCTGACCACCGAAAAAGATGAGGTAAAACTTGCTGCTGCTGCCTTTGGAGATTTTTGGAAAGACATTTCTAGGCATTATCTCCCGATTGAGGTCAGGTTTCTTGGCCGAGAAGAAGAGTTTTTGGATTTGCTCAAAAAGGCACTCTAATGCACAAAAAAAGACCAGCTTTTTAGCCAGTCTTTTGGTTTTTTAGGATAGAAAATTACTGGTAAGTCATGGATTGCCAATGGATTGTTTATTCATCTTCACTGTTGCCCTGTCCTATTCTCATCATATTCCAGACAAGATGACACTCTGCAGCTTCACCAAGGTGAGCTATCATCTTGTCTTTAAACTCTTGGCTATCATCATAATATGCGTAGTGTTCTTTTACACCTTCACAATAATACTCAATTTCTTCTCCTGCGTTTTGCATACGCATGACATCCGATTGTATCTGTGCTTGCTCTTCCGAAGAAGCTGATATAAGGTACTCCATAAAGTTTGCCTGAGCTTCTTCTTCTCCTACTTCTATCATATCATTCATGAGTTGGATAAGCTGCGGGTGCAGTTCATTGAAAAAGTTATTCATACACTCACACATTTCTAAGGCGGCTGATTGGGCATCATCGTCTAGGCTTTGTGCTTTTGCAGGGGAGATGAAAGTGAAAGCACTCAATAAGACCACAAGTGAAAAGGAATAAATGGTTTTGTTCATATTTTTTATGTTTTTAAATTTAAGATACATACGGCTAAAAACTGATTGAGTTAAAATAAATTGTATTGAAGAAAGTAAATTTATCATCAAGAAATAGCCCAACACTATCTAAAATACATCAAAACACAGGTTTGGCACATAAAAAACCCTTACTGCCAAAAGGCGTATAGAATCACAGCAGTCTATTGCGTTATATGTAGTGAACATCTTTATTCATCGAAACAACAATATGAAAAAATACCTGATTTTCTTATTCTTCTTTTATCTATCTTTTTTTGTCCAATCTTACCAGCCTCTCATGGCACAGCCCGAAGAAGATGCTACAAGGCTTTTTAGAGAGGGCGCTCGTAAGCTAGTCGCACGTGAGTATCGCACAGCCATAGATTTGTTTACACAAGGAATAGCCCTAGATAAATATAACCCCAAAGCCTACGGCAGCCGAGGGCTTGCTTATGCAGCTCTAGGCATGCTAGACAGTGCCATCCAAAACTATAACTACAGCATAGAGCTTGCCCCCAATGACGAAAAAGCCTATTATTACAGAGGGCTTGCCCTCATGGAATACCCTGACTGGAAGGCTGCCCTCTATGATTTTCAAACCGTAGTGAAGCTAAACCCCAGAAACGCCGCAGCTTATTATCATTATGGGCTTATCAAATACAAGCAAGAAAAATACAAGGATGCCATCGATAGTTTTGATTATGCCCTTGGTATAGACCGACAGAATGTGCGCTACTGGAACAACAGAGGGGCTGCCAAAGACAAAATGCAAGATTATGAAGGAGCCATCACTGATTATGGCGAAGCCATCAAGCTAAAACCCAATGAAGAACAGGCTTACTACAACAGAGCCATCGCCTACGGAAATATGGAGAAATTTGCTGAAGCCATTGCCGATTTTGACAAAGCACTCAGCGTCAACCCCCAGCAGACAGGCATTTATACACAAAGAGGGCGTGCCAAGTCCCAAAGCAAAGATGCAGCAGGTGCAATCGCTGATTTTGACAAGGCAATTAGCCTCAACCCTCAAGATGCACTTGCTTACTATTACAGAGGCATCGAGAAAAGCAAAACAGATGCACAGCTTAAGGAAGCCATCGCTGATTTTGACCAAGCCATCAAGCTAGATGCCAAGCTAAAAGGGGTTTACCTTCACCGTGCCTTGTCTTATGCAGGCCTGGACAAACTACCTGAGGCTTTGATAGACATTGAAAGGGAACTCAAGCAACAAGCCCAAAACCCGTACATTCATATGATGAAAGGAAACCTACTTGCGGCTCAAGGCAGCAATGAAGAAGCGCTCAAAGCTTATGAGCAATCCCTCAAAATAGACCCTAAATTTGGAGATGCATATTATAACCGTGCCATGCTCAAATTCAAAATAGGAGATGTAGAAGGCGGAAATGCAGATTTACAGGCCTTAGAAAAGATGAATAATAAGTAATAATAAAGTGTTTACAGGTGTATCATTTAAAAAGGTCGCTTCCTGAGCCAACTGGCTGGAGCGACCTTTGTTTGAAATATTTAATAAGTGAAAAAAAACTACTCCTTTTTGTCTAACTTCACATAAAAAGACCGAGGCTTTATTTTCAATTCAGTGAGTTTAGAAGCTAGTTTGTAGCTTTGCCACTCGCTGCTAGGGGTGAGCCATTCAAATTTTCCTTTTTCTAATGCTACTTGGATGGGCATTCTAAAATCAGCTACATCTGCCTTCCAGCGATACTCGAGGACTGTTTTCTTGCCTTTTTGATTGATTTTGTATTCTAAGCTAGGGATGCTTGCGTAGCGGAGGTATTGGTCAAAGAAATAGGTATAATCTTTCCCTAGTTTTTGACTGATATAAGCCACCAATTCTTTGGTGTCAGTGTTTTTGATTTTAAAATCAGTAGAAATGTCTTTGAGCAATTTGAACCATTGTGTGTCATCATTGACTACATTTCGGAGGGTGTGCAGCATGGCAGCCCCCTTGGGGTACATATCTCCGCTGCCTGACGAGTTTACGTCGGGAGGCCCGATAATGGGCTTGCGGTTAGAGATGCCCGAAGCCAGCCCAAAGGTGTATTCATAGCCTTGCTCCTTGCCAAACATACATTCTACATACAGCCCTTCAGTGTAGGTGCAAAAAGACTCATGAATCCAGAGTTCTCCGTGGTCTTTGCAGCTTACGCTGTTGCCCCAGTATTCGTGCCCTACTTCGTGGATGATGATGTAATCAAACTTAAGCCCGATGCCCGTTCTTGACAAATCTCTCCCCAAATAGCCTTGCATATATTGATTGCCATAGGCGACAGCCCCTTGATGCTCCATGCCGAGATAGGGCGTTTCTACCAGTGCAAAACCATCTCTCCAAAAAGGATATTTTCCAAAATAAGCCTCGTAGCAAGCCAGCATGGGCTTCACTTGTGTAAATTGTTTTTTGGCTTTGTCTAGGTTATAATCCAATACATAATAATCTAGGTCTAGCTTTTCACCATCTTGGGCAGTGTAGATTTCTGAAAAATGGACATAATTGCCGATATTCAGGCTTACGTTGTAGTTATTGATGGGGTAAGTTACGAGCCAAGTATAGCTGGTGTAGCCATCTCCTAAGTCTTTACTTCCTTTGTCTTGCCCATTAGAGACACAGATAAGTTCTGAAGGTACTTCGCAGGTGATTCGGATGCCGTTGTCAGGCTCATCACTGAGGTGATCTTTGTTGGGCCACCAGACGCTTGCCCCGAGTCCTTCACAAGATACACCAATCCAATCCCTTCCTTTTTCATCTTTTTTCCAAGAGAATCCGCCATCCCAAGGGGCATTGATGGCAGGGCGAGGCTTGCCGCTGTAATAAATAGTGATAGAATCTTCCATCCCTTTTTTGAGTAGCTGCCCAAAATCTATGAAGGTAGCATTGCCTTCACGCTCATATTTTAAGGGGGCATCGTGGTAGAGGATTTTTTCTATTTCTAGGTTTTCAAACAAATCAATTTGTATTTTCTGAAAATCATCTTGATTGGTGAAGTGAATCGTATTTTGCCCTTTGATAGATTTTTCGCTGGGGTTTACACGCAGATGAAGGTTGTAAAAACTCACATCAAAGCAAGTACGCAGGGGCGTAAGCTGCCCCCTGAGTGAGTCTTGGCGGGTGTATTCTTGGGCTTGGCTGATGAGGGCAAAACCTGTGTGTAGGATGAATAAAAGACAAATGATTTTCGTTTTCATAAGAATGAATAATTGATATGGTCAAATATAGAAAAGGCTTTTCAAAAGAAAAATTTTCACGTATTATTTTCACGCATTTTCTACGGCCTCTTTTTGAAAATCAATGATTTACAGGGCTTGTCATCTTTGTAGCAAAAGAGGTTTAAAAGCCTACCCATCCTCTCAAGGTGTGGCATCTTGGAGGCCGCAAATCATCCTGCCAATAAATGGCACTTATTGCTTTAATTTTAAAATTAAATGCTTATTTTTGTAGCAAAATTGTTTTTTTCGCTAAAAATTAGCAATATTGCTTTTTAAAGCAAACCATTAGAATCCAAACACAAATGAGTGTAACTTATACCGAAGACAATATAAAAACCCTAGACTGGCGTGAGCATATCCGTAAAAGACCTGGTATGTATATCGGAAAGCTCGGCAACGGCACTTCTCCCGATGACGGAATTTATGTCCTTACCAAAGAAATCATGGACAATGCCATAGACGAACACATGATGGGTTTTGGCAAAAACATAGAATTAGAAGTATCTGAAAAAAGAGTTCGTATCCGTGATTTTGGAAGAGGAATCCCCCTTGGCAAAGTCATTGACTGTGTATCTAAAATCAACACAGGCGGCAAATATGACTCGGATGCTTTCCAAAAATCTGTGGGACTTAATGGCGTAGGCACGAAGGCTGTCAATGC
The DNA here is from genome assembly GCA_011390205.1 of Microscillaceae bacterium. Taxonomy (GTDB): domain Bacteria; phylum Bacteroidota; class Bacteroidia; order Cytophagales; family Microscillaceae; genus JAABSX01. Next base: position 113,517 of record JAABSX010000006.1, read on the forward strand.
CCTTTCCAAATATTTTAAAGTACAATCTTTTAGAGAAGGAGAAAGCAAAGCCGCAGAGTTTGAGCAGGGAGTGATTACCAAAGATTATCCCGTCCAAAAAATAAGTGCCAAAAACGGTACGGAGGTCATCTATGAGCCTGACGAAGAAATATTTGAAAACTACCAATATAACCCTGAATTTTTAGAAGAACTGACTTGGAACTATGCCTACCTGAATGCAGGGCTCAAGATATTTTTTAACAAAAAAGAATATTTTTCTAAAAATGGCTTGTTTGATTTGCTTCAAAACAAAACTGACGAAAACGACCTTTGCTACCCCATTATTCACCTCAAAGGAGACGACATAGAAGTAGCCATCACCCATGCCAATCAGTATGGTGAGGAATATTACTCCTTCGTCAATGGGCAAAACACCACACAAGGCGGCACACATTTATCCGCTTTTAAAGAAGGCTACGTCAAAGTCATCAGAGAGCATTTTGGGCAAAACTATGAGCCTGCCGACATCCGCAGCTCCATCGTGGCAGCCGTCAGTATCAAGGTGCAAGAGCCCATCTTTGAATCTCAGACCAAAACCAAACTAGGCTCACAGCACACAGGCCCAGATGGTACGACAATTCGTACTTTTGTCGGAAATTTTTTGGCAGAGCTAGATAATTACCTCCACAAAAACCCCAAAGTAGCCGAAGAACTCAAAAAGAAAATCAAGCAAAATGAGAAAGAACGCAAAGACATTGCGGGCATTAAAAAACTAGCCAACCAAACTGCCAAAAAAGCCAATTTACACAATAAAAAATTACGGGATTGTAGGATTCACTACACAGACCAAAAGAAAGACGAACGCTATAATACCACTATTTTTATTACCGAAGGAGACTCAGCAAGTGGCTCATTGACCAAAGCTAGAGATGTGCAGACCCAAGCCGTGTTTAGCCTCAGAGGCAAGCCGCTCAACTGTTTTGGGCTTACCAAAAAAATAGTCTATCAAAATGAAGAGTTTAACCTCTTGCAGCACGCGCTTGATATAGAAGAGAGCATCGAGAACCTACGCTTTAACCGTGTGGTGATAGCCACTGATGCAGACGTGGACGGAATGCACATCCGCCTGCTGCTAATGACTTTTTTCTTACAGTTTTTTCCTGATTTGGTCAAGCAAGGGCATTTATACATCTTAGAAACGCCTTTGTTTAGGGTCAGAAATAAAAAACAAACCATCTATTGCTATGACCACAAAGAGAAGCAAAGTGCCATCCGTAAGTTAGGCCCTAACCCTGAGATTACCCGTTTTAAGGGCTTGGGAGAGATTTCTCCAGGTGAGTTTGAGCAGTTTATAGGCAAAGACATTCGCTTAGAGCCCATTGTCCTCAAAAAAGACACTTCTATCAAAGAAGTCCTGACGTATTATATGGGCAAAAACACAATGGACAGGCAGCTATTTATCGTGGATAACCTTAGAATAGAAAATGATGAAATAGAAGAGGGTGAAGTAGTGGAATAAAGCGGGTTTGCTGCCAACCCAAATGCTTATGAAGTAAACTAGTTTTTACTATTAGAGACTCAGAAAAAGTTTTACGTCTAAAATTTGTTTTGAAGACAAATATCTTTTGAGAATTGAAAACTTGTTCAATGGAAAATGAGTGAAATATCTGTGAAAGTAGTTGCCCTACAATTTTCAATTTACTTGCTTACCATTCAGTTGCCACCAGATTAATCTGGTAGCAACTGAATGGCTAAAATTTGCTCCAGAATAATGTAAACCAAATATACTCAGACACTTGAGTTCTACAATTTTCAATTCTCCATTTATTTAAATTATTTGGCATATTTTCTTTTTCTGAGAAAGAAAAACAAGAATCCGAAGAGAACCATGAGCAGTATCGGCAAGGACATATTCAAAATCTGCCAGTAAGTTTTTTCTTCTTTGAGTTTGATTTTGTCTAAGGGTCTGAGTGTAATTTCTTTGTTTTTGGATGACATAATTCCTTGGTCATCTATCATAAAATCAATGGCATTGATTAAAAAATCTGCATTAGAGTAGGTTGTTTTTCTGAATATATCCAAGCCAAGAGGCACGGGTTCACCATCACGGTTGATGTCATTTCGGAGGATATCACCATCTGCACAGACAAGAATTTTGTTTTGAGGGCTTTGGGCTATGAACCCTTTTCTCTTGCTAAAGCTTTTGGATTGGTAGATAGATTTGAAGCTCCCTTCTAAGAGGTATGCTACAGGCAATGGCCCTTGATTAAAGAGGGCAGGGTCTGGAGGTGTTCTTTCTTCTTCATAGAGTACTTCGGCTGGGGTCTTGATGATGCGTGCGTATTGAGAAGAGTAGAGTAGGGGTGTTTTTCGGATTCCCTCCGCCTTTATGGTGTCTATGGTGCTGATAAACTTACTTTGTATAGGGCCTAAATTTTTGACGATGGGGTGCTTGCCAAAAGTATTGAGCAAGGGGTAATAAGTCCAGGGCAGGGGCTGTATGTTGGGGCGGTTGTCAGCTATGTTTCCAATCACGATAGGAATCGACCCTGCATTGAGGTCTTTGACAAGGTCAGGGTTTAGCCTTACACCATATTTAAAAAACATATCTAGCAGGTTATGCTCTACGGGGAAGGTAAACGAACCCTTATCACGCAAGACACTATCCATATAAACACCGACCACATCCACAAAAAAGAGGGCTTTGCCTCCTCCCATGATGTATTGGTCTATCTTATATTTTTCATCTTCATTAAAAGCAGAATCAGGCTTGGCGATGATGATGGCATCTACGCCTTCTTTGATTTTATCATCAAGTGGCAAGGGGATTTTGACCACATCATAAAACTCCTGCAAGCGAGTGATGACAGAAGCCATTTCTATATTTTCTAATTCTCCGTGTCCTTCTATGAGTCCGACTCTTTTTTTGTCGTTATTGGTAAGTTTTCGGAGTGCCGACATGAGGTTAAATTCCACATTTTCGGCAGATTGATTGAGGATTTGTTCGGGGCTAGGAGCACCCTGCACGCTTTGGTCTATGACCTTGAAGAGCATGGCAGTAGTTTCGTAAGCTTGCCCTGTTTTGCCATCAAAATAAGTAATGCTTGCCCCTGGAAAGATGAGTTTTTCTACTCTTTGTCCGTCTTCATTGGCGAAGATATTGGTAGGCTGTATTCCACGCTTCATGAGTTCTTGAAAAAACTCATTTTGTTCTTTCTCATTTTTGCCAGCCATGGGGTCTATGAATCGGTAGGTAAGTTTTGAGCCTGCATACACCTTAAATTCGTCTAGGGTTTCTTTGACAGCCTTCTGCAATCTCTGAAAACCTGGTGGAAACTTGCCCTCTAGATAAACTTTGATGACGATTTCGTCCTCTAGATTTTGGAGTATATTTTTGGTAGCAGGGCTAAGGCTGTATCGCTGCTCTTGGGTGAGGTCTAGTCTAAAAAAATATTGATTTGCAAGGAGATTGACCACTAATAAGCCAACCAAGCCGAGGAGGAGTTGAGTCAGGTGCTTTCGCTTCATAAAATCTTAATTACTGTACTGAAAGTAAACAAACAAGATAGACCGACAAAAATACTCTAGTCTTGAGTAGAAAGCCACAAAGTTAAGAAATTTATTTGTTTTTTAGAATTGCAGCCCAATCACGAGCATATCATCGGTTTGTTTTCTATCACCTTGCCACTCCTGAATGGTCTTGTGGAGGATTTCTTGCTGTGTGGCCATGGGCAGGAGGTGAATCTTAAGGAGCAACTCTCTGAACCTTTTGGAGCTGAACTTGCGGTCTTGCGGCCCTCCAAATTGATCTTGGACACCATCCGAAAAAAGGTAAAATACATCTCCACTTTGAAAGGGAATACTCTCTGAAAAAAATTCTTTTTGTTTGATTTGAGAGCCACCTATGGGGTGAATAGAGCCTTTTATTTGGTGAAGCACTCCTTCTCTGATGTAGTAGAGGGGGTTTTTGGCCCCTGCGAACTCTATGCACTGCTCAAGGTCATCAATGATGATAAGTGACATATCCATGCCATCTTTTGAGCCTCCGTCTTCTTGTTTGAGGTATTCTTTTACACTTCGGTCTAGCTTGTCTAGGATAAGGTGTGCACGGGTGATTTTATCTTCAAACACAATGGTATTGAGGAGGTCATTCCCGATTACGGTCATAAAAGCCCCTGGCACTCCGTGTCCTGTGCAGTCTATGGCAGCAATCATGGTCTTTACATCATCAAAACCTGTGAAGATAGAAGTGCCGCTTCCCTCTCTCAGCGTATCTGTTTTGGTAAAAAGAGGTGCGGGTACAGTTTCGGCAAACCAATAAAAATCACCACTTACAATGTCTTTGGGCTGATAAAATATAAAAAAATCTTGAAAGAAGCTGCCTATTTCTTCGTATGATGGCAAAATGGCGTGTTGTATTCGGCGGGCATAGCGGATACTGTCAGAGATTTTGCGGAATGATTTTTCTATTTGAGTATTTTTTTCTTCTAATTCTTGCAAAATACTTGCCTTTTCAAATGCCGATACTGCCTGCTCTTTAAATCTGATGAGCTTGGCAATGTCTTTTTGGCTGATTTCTTGGAATGCCCTAGGGCTATCAAAAAACACCAAGCCCACTAGCTGATTGTCTAGCACGATTTGCATCGCCAGTGAAGACTGAGGCTGGTAATTTAAAGCAAAGGAGGGCTGTTTGAGCAGCTCGGTAGGGAGGTGATAAAGACCTTTGGCAAGCTCTACGCCTTTGTCGCAGTATTTGTGTAAGGTATCTTCTTGAAAAGTTTTTTGCTGGAAGATGTCATCGGGATATCCTTGAGTGGCTGCAAGTTTAAAATGATTACTTTCTTTGTCTCGGAGTAAAAACAAACTTTGCTCAGATTGAGGAAACAAGCGAAGCCCTTGCTCTAGAAGCGACTGTAAGACCTTTTCAAATTTGACCTCTTGATTGATAATTTGGATAATCTGATTGATGGTTTCTAGCTCACGTGCTTGCTGTGTGATTTCTTGGTATTGAGCCTGTATTTTTTGGGTACGTTCATCCACGCTTTTTTCCAGTGCTTTTTTGCTTTGCTCTAGTGCCCTGATTCTCCAGTAATAGATTAAAAAACCTGTGGTGATGATGGCTAAAGCCATCAAGATATAAAAAGCCCAAGTTTGATAAAAGAAAGGTGCGATATAAAACTCGATAGACTGGCTCTGCTCACTCCAGATGCCGTCATTGTTGCTGGCTTTCATCTCAAATCTGTACTTTCCTGGGGGCAGATTGGTGTAGTAGGCTTCTCTTTTATTGCCTGCCTTTATCCATTCTTCTTGGTAGCTGCTTCCTAAGAGTCTGTATTGATATTGGATACGGGCAGGGGCTAAGAAACTCAGTGCAGCAAAATCAATTTCAATTTTGTTGTTGCCTGCTTTCAGACGAATCTCTTGTGAAGGGAGGTACTCTTGGTTATCTGCGATGAGCGTCTTGATGGCCAAGGATGGGGGGATGTAGTTGATTTTGATTTGTAAGGGATGGATGACAGCAAGCCCTTCTGTGGTAGGATACCAAAGTCTGCCTTGCTGGTCTTTGAGTACGGAGGGCTGTGCAGAGGTAGCACAGTCGCTGCTTTTCATTCCTTCTTCTTCTTGGTAGAGGGTGCACTGGAGCTTGGTTTTAGGTTCGTTGCCATTTTGTCTGGCATCTAAAAATGAGTCAAGTGCTTGTTTCTCTACCCAAAAGATGCCATTGTTAGAGCTAAACCACATACGCCCTTTGTCATCTTCTATGATGCTATGAATGTCATCATTGGCAAGCCCATCTCTTGCGAAGATACTTGTAATTTTTCCGTCTTTGATGCGTGAAAGCCCTCCTTTAGTGCCTATCCAGATATTTCCTTTTGTATCTTCATAGATTGTAAACACGAGGTTATTGGCGATTCCGTTTCTTTGTTTGTATGTAATGATATTTTGGTCAGGCCTGATACAGTTTACGCCTCCATTCTCTGTACCTACCCAGATATTTCCTTTTTTGTCTTTGCTGAGGCACATGATAGAGTTGTCGGAGAGTCCTATTTGGCGGGTATAGTTATAAAATTTTTCATTCTGAAATTTACTCAAACCCGTTTTAGTACCTATCCAGACAGCCCCTTTCTCATCTTGCAAGAGCACCCTTGCGATGTCTCCTGCTAGCCCGTCATTGCTGTTGAATTGCTTGATGTTGTTTTCTGATTGCTTGGGCTTAAGCGTGATGACATTGACCCCCCCCCCATAAGTAGCCACCCAGATGTTTCCATTAGTATCTTGTGTGATAGAGCGGACATAATTGCTGCTGAGTCCGTTTTCTTTGTCAAATACTTGGATAAATTTTCCATTTTTGAATCTGTTTACTCCTCCCCCTGTAGTACCTATCCAGATATCGCCCTCTTTGCTTTGGTAGAGGCAATTTGTTACATTGTCACTGAGTCCTTCTGAGCTGGTATAATTGGTAAATTTACCATCTCTGAGCCTATTGAGTCCACCTCTGTTAAGCCCTATCCAGAGGCTTCCTTCATAGTCTTCAAAAATATCTGAGATGCTATTGGAGCTAAGCCCTTCACGGACAGTAAAGGCTTCAAACTGTATAGAATCTTTTTGGCGTTGTGCATCGGTGATTCTGCTGATTCCGCCACTTTGTGAGCCTATCCAGAGGGTGTTTCGGGAGTCTAAGAATATTTTGGTAACATAATCATCATTAAATCCTTCTGAGATGCGGTATATTTTGTATTGATTATTTTTTTGGTCATATCTTACCAATCCACTTTGTGAACCTATCCAGAGCATATTTTGGCTATCTTCGGCAATACTTGTGATATATTTATTGATAAATATAATCTTGTTTCGGCTATAATCTTCAAATTTCCCTTTTTGATACATGCTCACCCCACGAGAAGTACCTATCCACAATATGCCATTTTTGCCGAGCGAAAGTGCAGTAATATCTCTGGATGAAAGCCCATCACGGGCAGAAAATATTTTAAACCTACTTCCTGTCCATTTGCAAAGCCCTTTATGTGTGCCTACCCAAAGTTGCTGTTCGGCATCTTCAGAGATGCAGGTGATGCTGTTGTCTGCCAGCCCGTCTTCTGTGCTGTATCTGATAAATTTTCCATTTTGGTAACATATCAAGCCTCCATTGTTTGTGCCTATCCACAATCTTTTTTGCTTGTCTTCGTAAATACTGAGAATGCTACTGGTCTCAAAAGCAGGGGTATTGTTGGTATTGTAGGTCTTAAACTGCAAGCCATCAAAGCGTGTAAGCCCTTCGGGAGTAGCAAGCCATATAAAACCATCTGTAGTCTGTATAATGGCAGATATGCTGTTTTGGGGCAATCCGTCATTTTTTTTCCAGACATCACACTGGTATTGAGAGATGCTTTTTTGAGGAGATAAGCCTAAGCGAGTACTTTCGGTGAGCTTTTGGGTATATCCAGATTTTTGTGCAAACACCCATGCAGGGATGAGCAACAGAGAAACAGTACATACTAAAACTACGAATGTATAAAATCTCATAAATACTTAGAGGCTTATTGGTTTGTGTGTGCAAAACATAGATTCTTTCTTAAATTTATGCTGTATTAAAGAAAGCTAAAAATTGCTTTTAAATCTATTATAAAAATTTAAAATCCTATGATGTAGTTTAGCAAATAATAAGAACTACCAAAATTAAAACAAAACACCAAAAATCATGCAAGAAGTGGAGAATTTTAAAAAATACAAATTATTTGAAAGTTGGGCAGCAGCATCCCGTGAGCTAAAGCCAGGGGCTATGTTGAGCAAATATTGCGGCTTAAAGAAAGTCCTTGTTTTGAGAATTTCTGAGGGCTTTTTTGCGATGGAAGATGCCTGCCCTCACAAGCTGGTGAAGCTAAGCAAGGGCGAGCTGATAGACGAGCTAGAGATAGAGTGCTATTGGCACAAATACCGATTTAATGTCAAGACAGGGGAGGAGTGCACAGGCAAGAATATCCGCCCCGTAAAGACCTACTCATGGAGTGAAGAAGAAGACGGCATTTATTTACAGATACCCGAGGATGCCACCCAAGATGACCCTTTTAGTTTTTAGAATTTGCTCAGGAAGAAATATCGTCAGGAAGCTCATTTTGGTCATTTTCATCTGCAGGAAAATAGGCTTTCAGTTGTGAGCCTGTGCTTTGAATGCCCTCAATGATACCCTGTGAAAATTTCTTTTGAGCAAATTTATCTTGAAGACTTATTTTGATATTCTCCCAAAAATCTTGGGGAACTGCCGCATTGATGCCTTCATCTGCAATGATGGCAAACTGGTGTGTCTGGTGGGCAATATAAAACAGTACAGCATTTTTTTGTTCGGTATTTTGCATTCCTAACGCTTGGAATACATTCAATGCCCTATCAAAAGTAGCTGCATTTTCTTCTCCTGACTCTACATGAACCCTGATTTCACCAGAGGTTCTTTTTTCAGCATCTCTGATAGCTTGTATAATGGCTTGCTCTTCTGTGGCTTGAAAAAACTTTTTTTTGGGAAATATTTTCATAAAAAAATGGTAAGTTTTTGATGCGTGATAGATTATTCAAAGTTAATTTCGGGTATTTTGTCTGCACCCTGCTCCATTTTGAGGTATTCTTTTTGCCCCAAACCTAGCAGCGAGCCAGGGAAAGTACTAGCGAAGGTATTGTATTTTGCGACTGCCTCATTGAACCTTTTTTTTTCTACTGAGATTCTATTCTGTGAGCCTTCTAGCTGCACTTGCAGGTCACGGAAAGCTTGGCTTGAGCTCAGTGTAGGGTCATTTTGGGCACTTGCCATGATGCTATTGAGTGCTGATAGAAGTTCGGATTGTTTTTGTTGAAAGTTTGCTAATTGGTTTTTGTCAAGTTTATTTCGGTCTATCTGGAGTTGTCCCAGTTCTTTTTTGACTTGTATAATTTTTTGCAGGTTTTTTTTCTCAAAATTGGCTGCGGATTGGGCAGTGCGGACAAGCTGCGGCACGAGGTCGGAGCGTCTTTGATAGACATTTTCTACCTGAGCCCATTTGCTGGCTACTTCTTCTTTGTTGGTGGCAGCAGCATTGCTCAGGAAGGTGTATAAAATAATGATTATCAGCAAGATAAGCCCTGCTACGGCAGCCAAGACATACTTTAGCGTTGTTTTGTTGTCTATTTTTGCTTCTTCTGCAGTTCTGATGTCTCGGATTATTTGGAGGGCTTCGCTGTGTCCAGGCTGTAGCTTTAGCGTTCTTTGTGCATATTTTTGGGCTTGCTCTTGGTGTGCAGGTTTTTCAGCTTCTAGCCATCCTGCTGCGTAGGCTTTGGCAAGGCTGTAGGTGGCCTCTACACTGTTTGGGATGAGGGCATTGGCTTGCTCAAGCTCTTGGATTGCCTCTTTCCAGTTGCCAAAGCGGAGATGCCCCTGTCCACTCTTCAGATGTGCCTTGGCAGTTTCTTGTGAGTCAAGCCAATCCTCCTCACTCATGCCGAGCTCTAAGGCTATTTCTTTGAGTTCTTGGTCACTGAGGGGCTTTTCACGCTGCTCATCTTGCAGTATGAGCATTCTGTTAATGTATTTTTGTAGGCGGTCATCAGAGTAATCCATAAGTATTCATCTTTAAATTTTTGACAAATAGAGATACATAAAACACGAAATTACATATTTTTCTGAAAAATCAAACTAGAAAGAAATATAAGTAAGGGGCTTGTGAGCAATCATTCAAAAATTTCAACTTAAATTATGAGTGCTTTCAACTTGTGAAGACACAGCCCGAGGGTTTGAGGCTTTTTAAAGAGGCAGGGAAAGTAAACTATTTTTTTAGTTGTAATAATACTTTTAAACTTTTATTTGTTTAAATTTGCCACAAAGCAATACACCTAAAAACAATATTTTACATTATACGCTTATTAAATTACTATGCAAAAATTAAATTTAAGAATACACCCGTATCTTTTTACTACTGTACTTTGTCTTGCATCATTGCTTATGCTCGGCACTGGCTGTATAGAAAAAACAAGCAATGCAGATGGCACACCCAAAGATTTCAAGTTAAGCAGTGAGGGTGGCTCACTAGAAATTATTGCCGTGATGGACTCTATCCGCTGGAATGGTGAGCTGGGCGAGGCCCTACGCAGTGTGTACATGGAGGCAGCCCCTGGCCTGCCTAGAGGAGAAGCTCGTTTTAAACTTCTGTCGGTGAGCCCTCGTGATTTTAAACGCTTTTTGAAGCGACACCATAGCCTTATCTTTTTGACTTTGCTAGATGACAACAGTGAGGGAGGCAAACTTATGAAGTCTTTTTTTACAAAGACTTCTCTTGATGAGATTAAAAAAGATGGGGAAAAATTTATGATTGGACGTAAAGATGAATTTGCCAAAGATCAAAAAATTCTTTACCTCTTTGGAGAGACACAAGACCAACTTATCCAAAAACTCAAAGCCAACAAAGCCCGCCTGCAAGATTATTTTTATGAATCAGAGCGGGCACGCACTATTCAAAGGCTGATGGGTTCGGGAAGTTTTAAAAATGAGCCTCTCAGCCAAAAAGTAGAAAAGGAAACAGGGCTTTCACTCAGCATTCCTGATGGCTATGCCCTTGCCAAGAAAGATTCTAACTTTTTGTGGGTCAGGCACGCTGGCAAACCCTATGACCGCAATATCTGGATTTCTTATGGCACATATACTTCCGAAGAAATGTTTTCGGATGAGCAGTTTTTGCGCTGGCGAAATCACTTTGGGTATAAATGCATGAATGACACAACCCTAGAGCTTTCTTATATGACTTCGCAAGATGATGTCATCCCTACCATCGGCCGTCAGACCACCTTCGGGGGCAAGTTTGCAAAAGAATATAAAGGATTGTGGAAGCTCAAAAATAATACTAGAGGAGGCCCTTTTGTGGGGTATGCTTTTGTAGATCAAAAAACCAACAGATTTTACTACATAGAAGCGTTTTTGTATGGCCCTAATGAGAAGCATAAAAACGTGATGTTTGAGCTAGAATCGATTTTACATACCACCGAGTACTAAAGTAAATGGAAAATTGAGAATTACTCAATATACTGATTTTCCTTACCCTTCACTTTGTAGAGGTATAAAGCAAGGGAGCTGAAGACAGGAAGGAGGGGAGATGTCATCCCCTGCTTTCTGTCTTAAAAATTAAAAGCTTTTTCTTATAACATGGCCAATTTTTCAATGTATGCACTTGTCTGGTGCTCAGCTACATCAGCAATGGCCATGTCTAGCAAATCCCAAATAGAAACCCCTAAATCGTCCCAAAAATTTTTCCAGTGGGCAGAATCCATGTGCCTGATTCCTTCTTTGTCTAAAAATACAAAAGTACCACAGTGACTGTATTCAGATTTTCGGGTGGGCACTCGGGTGATGATGTCTCCATAATTGACGATTCTGAATAACTGTGCTTTGAAATTTCGATTAAAAAAAGAAGCAAACAATAAATCTCCTACTCTTGGCTGCCCAAACGTATAGACTTGCTGCAGAGAGATGCCTACCTCTATGGCCTGAGCCGCAGCGAGGGTAGCCAGTGCACCTCCTTGGCTATGCCCACAAAAGAATATTTTTTGTGAAGGATGATGAAAATCCTGTATCGCAGCAGCGATTTGCTGCCAAACCAAATCTACAGACCGCATAAAGCCCCTGTGTACGTTTCCTCTGAACCTCTCTGTCAGTTGAGTGTCCATATTATTGACCCAGTCTTGCATTTTATTAGGTTCTGTGCCCCTGAATGCCAAAATTAACATCTCTTGATTGGCAGTAACATAGGCTTGGATGTCATCTTCATCACTGCTATATTCTATGAATCTAAAGTCATTCATTCCCCATAATTCTTTGCAGACATATTCTTTGAGTTTGGGCTGTTCATAGGCAAGGCGGGCGTGTTTTGCCAAGAAAAGGGCATTCTCGTCAGAGAATCCTTGAGCATTGGGTTGAAAATTGTGGTATTCTAGGGTGGTTTTATTTTGCGACATTCATTTGTGGTATTTTAATTCAAAATTTTTTCTAAGAAAAGGAATTTAAGCAGAATTACCAAAAACTTCTTTTATTTTGTCTTTACATACGTCTTTTTCACTTCCAAAAGTGAAGAGGCCTCGTATAAAAATCTATTTTTTATGTGTTGTATTCATAATTAACACACTTATAAATTTGCATATTTACAAATTAACACATTTACTTATACCTAACAATAAAAACTAAAAATCATGAAAATTGCAATCATTAGAGAGGGAAAAAATCCTCCTGATAGGCGTGTGCCTCTTTTGCCAGCCCAGTGCCTTGCTTTGCAGAAGGCATATCCTCATCTTAAATTTTTGATACAGTCTAGCAGTGTGAGATGCGTAAAAGATGAAGCATATGAGCAACTTGGGCTTCGTGTGTGTGAGGATGTATCGGAGGCAGATGTTTTTTTTGGGGTCAAAGAAGTGCCCATACCTGATTTAGTACCAGAGAAGATGTACTTTTTCTTTTCTCATACCATCAAGAAGCAGAGCTATAATCGGGGCTTGCTCAGAGAAATTCTTGAGAAGCGGATTACTTTGCTAGACTATGAATGCCTGACAGATGCACAAGGGGAGCGGGTCGTGGCTTTTGGCAGGTTTGCAGGGCTAGTAGGTGCATACAATGCCTTAAGAGCTTATGGCTTGCGTAGCAAAGCGTTTGTGCTTAAGCCAGCCCATGCCTGCAGGGATTTGGCAGAGATTCGGGAGGAGTTAAAAGATATTCAGCTTCCAGCACTCAAAATAGCCATTACGAGCAAAGGCCGAGTAGGCAAAGGTGCAAAAGAAGTGTTAGAAATGGCAGGCATCAAGTATGCAAGCCCTGAGGCATTTTTGACGCAGTCATTTTCTGAAGTGGTTTATACGGCTTTGGCCAGCAAGGATTATTATCAATGCAAAGCACGTGAGGTTCCTAATTTTTATGAAAATCCAGAAGCATTTGAATCAGATTTTAAAAAATTTGCTTCTGTAACAGATGTTTTAATCACAGCCCATTTTTGGGATATACGCACGGCGACACTTTTTTGTAAAGAAGATGCAGCACAAGCAGATTTCAAGATTAAGATTATTGCAGATGTTACTTGTGATGTAGAGGGCTCTGTGCCTATTACTTTGCGTACTTCTACGATTACTGCACCTTTTTATGATTATAACCCCACCACGATGCAAGAGGAAGAGGCATTTAGCAATGGGCAAAATATCACGATTATGGCAGTAGATAATCTACCAAGTGAGCTGCCTTTAGATGCTTCACAGTCTTTTGGGGAGCAGCTCATGCAAGAGGTTTTTCCAGCTTTGGCAGAGGGAGATGCTTTCGGGATTTTGCAAAGGGCTAAAATCACTGAGGCAGGCAAGCTCACCTCTAAATTCTTGTACCTTTCGGATTTTGTGGCCCAGTGAAAGACCTAAACAACGTGTAAAGGTTACTTGTAGATTTTTCGGACAGATAAAGACAAGATAGGCTATGAGTTTGACGGGTTTAGAGTTGATTAATTTCTTTTGTTCAGCTCATCACGGATGCGTGCCGCAAGTTCATAGTCTTCTTTTTCTAAGGCTTCTTCGAGCATTTCTTGGAGGCGGTCATAAGAAAAATCTTTTAGGCGGCTTTGCTCACTTTTACTACTCTTTTCTACTTCTTCGGAGACAAAACCCTCTTCGTCTTCATCTTCTTCATCTTCTGAAAGTACGATGCCAGCCTCTGACATGATAGATTCGTTGGTGAAGATAGGCACACTAAAACGCAAGCCTATAGCTATAGCATCAGAGGGGCGGGCATCTATGACAATGGTCTCGGTGCCGTCCGTACAGACGATTTTGGCATAAAAAACCCCTTCTTTGAGGTCAGAGATGACAATCTCACTGACAGAAAAGTGAAAAGACTGAGCAAAAGACTTGAACAAGTCGTGAGTCATGGGGCGGTTGGGAATAATTTTCTCAATCTCAATGGCAATGGCTTGTGCTTCAAACATTCCAATGATGATAGGCAAACGGCGTTGCCCGCCTTGCTCACCAAGTACAAGTGCAAATGACCCTGATTGGGATTGACTAGAAGATAGTCCTAATATTTTTAATTTTATTTTACTCACGGCTAATCACTAGAATTAAGAATTGCAAAAAAGTAACTTAAGTACTGACAAGCTCCTTTATATTATTTACAGTATGTAGGAGGGTCTGCATGACCACGGATGTATCTTATTTGATGTTAGGGCTATCTTTCTTTAGGATAACTTTTAGATAACACACAGTCAGGTAGATTGACCTTATCAGGGTTCAAAGATAATTAAAAAAAGTGTATGCACGTAATTTTCGGCATACACTTTTACAGTCGGTGGTGTTTTGTATTATTTGAGTGCTTTGACTGCTTCCGTGATTTTGGGCAATATCTCAAAGGCATCTCCCACTATCCCGTAGTCGGCAGCTTTGAAGAAAGGCGCTTCGGGGTCTTTGTTAATCACCACAATACACTTAGACGAGCTTACTCCAGCAAGGTGCTGTATTGCGCCAGAGATGCCCACTGCCACATAAAGTTGGGGGCTTACTTTGACACCTGTCTGCCCTACGTGCTCGTGGTGAGGTCTCCAGTCCATGTCAGATACAGGCTTAGAGCATCCTGTGGCAGCATTGAGTGCCTTGGCAAGGTCTTCAATGATTCCCCAGTTTTCTGCGGCTTTGAGTCCACGCCCGCCCGATACCACTAGGTCAGCCTCAGGGAGCAATATTTCTCCAGTGATTTTGTCTGTTTTGGTGATACTTACGCCAAAGTCGGCATCACTTAGGCTTGGGCTAAATGCCTCTACCTCTGCTGTGGCATCTGTTACCTCAGGAGTGATGGCATTCTTTTTAAGTGCCAGTATCTTATTTTCTGATTTTAGCTCAGTAATTTGGAATGCTTTTCCTGTATAGACGCTTCTTTTTACTGTAAAGCCAGCGTTGAGGTCAGGCAGTTCGGTAACATTGGAAGCAAGTGCAGCCTTCATTTTGGCAGCTACACGTGCAGACACGGCATCACCTAGAGAAGATTTGGCAAGCACAAGTGTGTTTGCACCTTCTTTTTCCATAGCCTGTGCTACTACTTGTGCATAAGCCTGAATGATGCCATTGTCAAGCCTGTCATCATTGACGTGGAGTACTTTTGACACGCCATAGTTGCCTACATTTGGTAATTTGCTGGCATCTACCGTGTTGCCCAATACAAGGGCAGTGGCATTGCTGCCTTGTGCCTTGGCGAGGGCAGCTCCGTAAGCTACTGCCTCTAAGGATGTTCCTCTAAATTCGCCGTCGGCTGATTCTATAAAAACTAATACAGACATATTTTTATTGAGTTAAATTTTTAATGAAACACTCCCTTGCCCCTTCGGGAGTTTTTTTGATAGTTGGGGGGCTTTTAGACACATATTACAATACTTTTGCTTCACTTCTGAGCAATTCTACGAGGCTGGCTGCATTGTCTGCATCTATCATTTTGCAAGCACCTTTGGGAGCAGGCATTTCATAGTTTTGCCCTATAGTAAGCGTTTCGTCTGAGCTAGGCTCTACTACTTGTAGGGGTTTTTTACGGGCAGACATGATTCCGCGCATATTGGGGATTTTCCACTCAGCTATGGGCTCTTGGCATCCTAGCACTAGGGGGAGGCTTGCTTCTAGGTATTCTTTTCCTCCTTCTATTTCACGCGCCATTTTGGCAGTGTTGCCTTCTATGTCTAGTTTCATGACAGGAGATAACGAAGGGATTCCGAGCATTTCGCCCACCATTCCGTGTACTTGTCCGCCATTGTAATCGCTAGATTCACGACCCATCAAGATAAGGTCATAGTTTTCTTTTTGGGCAATGGCAGCTATCTGCGATGCCACAAAATAAGCATCGGTAGGTTCGGCATTGATACGGATGGCATCATCTGCACCTATGGCAAGTGCTTTGCGGATGGTTGCCTCTGTCTCTGCTAGGCCTACATTGAGTGCTGTAACAGTACCTCCCAGAGCATCTTTTATCTCTACAGCACGGGCAAGGGCGTAATCATCATAGGGTCCGATTACAAACTGCAAGCCGTCTTTGTTGAGTTTTGTATTGTTTTCTGAGAAAGTAATCTTGGATGTGGTATCCGGTACGTGAGTGATACAAACTAATATTTTCATTTCTTAAAAAATAGGGTTAATTTTATCAAAAAAAACGATAACTAACTTAAATTGAAGCGAAGTTAGATAATATTGGACAAATTTAAAAATAATCTGCATGCATAACAATCGAATAGAACAATTGTTGTCATTTTTGGAGAAAGAACCCAACGATTCTTTCTTACTTTATGCCTTGGCAATGGAGTACAGTACGGTTGATTTAGAAAAATCTCTTTTACTCTACGAACGTCTCTTGCGGGAGACTCCTTCATACTTGCCTACTTACTATCAAGCAGCAAAGCTGTACGAAGAATTAGAAGAAGAGGAGCGTGCATCTGAGATTTATGAGCAAGGGATTGTGCTGAGTGAGCAAGCCCAAGACACGCATACCTTAAAGGAGCTCCGCAAGGCTTATGAGCAGTTTTTACAAAACCGTGATACGTAATTTATTCCTCTTTCATGTAGGTTTTGTTTCCTTTTTTATTGTAGTAATATTTGCCACCTTGCTGTCCTTGATAGACATCTCTGCCCTTGTAGATTTCTCCTGTGGGTTCTTCTTTTCTGACCCTGTTGGTTTTTGTTCTTCTGATGCCGTCATCGCTTTTTTCAGTTTTCTTTCTGGGCTTTCGGGTTTTTCCAGCAGATTTTTTTTGATTGCTTTCAGTGTCTTCTTTCTCCATTTTATGGAGGGTGGCTTGGTAGCCTTGTTCTTGATAGTCTTCTTCCTCTTCTAACTGTTCGCTTTTTTTCTGGATTTGTTTGTAAATAAAATAGCCAGAACTTGCAAAAGTAACGATGACTGCTGCTGACTTAAGAATTGTGAGAAGTTTGATTTTCATGTTTTTTTGAATCTTGATGATAATAAATAGTAAATAAAATTGATTAAAAATACGCTAAATAATGTTATTAAAACTTAGCTAGGTCTTTTAAGTTTATTTTTTGCAAAATAGATTTTAGATAATCAGTGTTATTTTGATTGTTTGCGATGGCAGAGATAAGGATTCGGTCGGAGACTGCCAGCATGATTTCGGCTTTTTTTTCTTTTTTATGATAAATCTCCCAGCCTATCATTTTATCCATCTCGAAGCTTCCTGCCAGCTCACGTCTGTTGTCTATGCGTAGCCCACTTTTCCACATAGCGATTGACTGTGCGTGCTGTGTATTGATACCATTGTAATCAGTAACTGTGATGCGTAGTTGATTGTTGCCTGCATTGTAATTTTGCTCTACACTCGCAAAAGAAGTTCCACTGGCTTGGTAAGGTGAGCCCACTACCTGCCCGCTGGGGTTGTACTTATCTATTTTTTTTGGCAAATAATTTTCTAATGTTTGGCTGCTCAGTGCGATGGTATCACCCTCTTGGTTTCGTTCTGTTCTTTTTTCTTCTATAGAATGTTCTTCTTCTTCGATTTTTTCTTCCAATGCTTGAAAATCTTCGGAGGTTTCTATGGTTTCAAGTGTTTCCTCTTCACTTTCTTCTATCGGTATATCACAAGCCATCAGGAGGTAAGACAGTATTAATAGGATTAAGAAAATATATTTACTCATTTTGATTGGAAAAGTAGTTGTAGAAGTCATTGAATTTAAAAAATTCTAAATTAAGAATATTTATGTCTATTTGCAATAGAATCTTTTATAATTTACAAATTATTCTGAATACTTTAGTTAGATTTTATTGTAACACCGTGTTAAATGCCTTGTCAATCATTAGAAAACATAACCCACTTAGATAATAGAACGTTGCAAAATTAGTTGTTTACTTTTTCAAAATAAAAATATGAATAGGACTAAATTATTATTAACAGTAGTGGCTATTTTCTTTTCAGTAAGTTTATTTGCCCAAACTTCAGCCAATGGTACTGTAGGCAGTGCAGGCTTTTATGTAAAATCATACCAAAATGGGGATTTTCTCCACGTAGGTGGTGCCACAGTCTATCTTGGCAAGGACAAATCAGGTAAAAAACTTGGTACTTTTTATAAGATTCAGAGCTGCAACTCTGACTTAGGTGATGGACTGATTAAAGAAGAACTCAAGCCAGGTGCATATCAATATTATGCTGAAAGCGGAGACGGAAGACAAATTTGGAAAGGTTCTTTTAGGGTAGAACCCAATAAAAAAACCAGGATATGTTTGCCTACAGATTTTTCAAAATATACCGAAGTTGAAATCACAAAAAAACAGTAAAATTAATCACATTAGCAAAAGAAGGGCAAACTTACAAACTGTAAACTTGCCCTTTTTTTATAAAAACACACTTCAAAAAGACAGTGTAAGTAGCTGAAAATCAGAGATTTTTAATAATTTACAGCCATCAATCATGTTTTTTATTTATGCTGTCTTACTCAACGATTACTTTCTTAATAATTTTTCCAATTTGCAAGGTATAAAGCCCCGCCGCAAGGTCATGCACACGCAGCTTCATAAGTTGAGTTTGAGCGGGTATCTCTCCCGAAAACAAGACCCTGCCAAAAGCATCTCTGAGTATCCAGTTTTTTGAATCTTCTTGCGCTTCACTCAGCCATATATTACAATCAGTGCGGGTGGGGTTGGGGTAGATACTAAAGTCAAAATCTATTGTAGGTTTATCGGCATCTCCAGGGTCTGCTTGGGCTGCCCTTCCTCCTGGGGCATCTACTTGGAATGGTATCTCGGCATCTTGGGCTTGGTAGATTTCTCCTGTGATTTCATCTTGTACGAACACGACTATTTTGAAATCATTGGGTGTAATATCTTCTGTAGGTTCCCAGTTAAAGTCAAAACTAGCAGGAGTATTGAGTTCAGCCCATGTGAGTCTTGCTACTCCTGATAGATTGGGTAAAAATGCTTTAACCACATTTTTAAAATCTCCAAATGGTGCAGGGAGTTCTTTTTGAATGAGGCAAGCTTGTACCAAAAAGTTATTGGTGATAGGCAATGCACTGGTGTTTTGTGAGACACTAAACTGAAGCCCTATGGCTGTTTGTCCAGCCTGAGGGCTTAGGTTGATGGCAGAGATTCTGACATTGGGCTGGTTCAGGATTCGCCGTGTCTGTGATGCCCTAAAATCACTCCAATAGTTTGTGCCAGGCACAAAAGAGGCAGGGTTTCTTTGGAATGCACTGATGCCATCTACCAAGGTTCGGGTGAGGTCAGCCACTCCATAATATAATGCCCTTGCGGTGTTGTTGGCAGTATTGGTAAAAGTAGTAACATTAGGGTCATTTACAGGAAATCCAGTCAAGTACCTGATAATGAGGGTTTTTTGGGTGTCTTCTAGCCCTAGTATGTCATTGAGTTCTTTTTCGGAGGCAGGGTCTGAGACGGCTTGCGTATTGGTAAAATGCTCTACGAGTGTAAGTCTATCTCTTTCTGTAATCAAGACAGTATCTACGGCAAAGCCATCAAAAGTTGTATTTGCGGGGTTATCACTGTTGCTTCCGAAAGCGATTCTGAACCTGACTACGCCCGTTCCGTTTTGAATAGCATCTTTTTGGACATCATCAAGGGGGAATTTGGCTATTTTCCAGCCTGTGTCCTTGCCTGCCCAGCCTACTTTTAGTGGATTATCTACGATGCCTAGCTCCGTGGTAGGTGCTCCCAGTAGATTTTCTTGGTTATACCATTCTACACCGCCTCCCTTTTGGCTGATGATATTGGGTGATGTGCCTGTTTTTAGACTAACCACCTGCCATTTGGAGTTTTCGGTATTTTCTATGGTGTAGAGTAGTAAAGCCCCATCTCCACTAATATCGGTATCAGTCCATATTTTGAGATTAATCATAGGGTTGGGTAGATTTCGAATATCAAAGCAAGGACTTTCTATGTATGATTTTTCATTGGTGTTGTAAGAGTTACTGGCATTGTTGGTCATCCAGACTTCATTTGTGTTATTTACATTAAGGATATTATTATTGGGCGGGATAACTCTCTGCCAGCTAGAATTAATGCCTCCACTAATCCAGCCTCCTGTGCCATTGTCAAAATTTTCTATGTAAGAATTATTAGTAGCATCCAATGTAACAGAAGGGAATAGATTGACTGTTTTGGTGATGACATCAGTGCACCCTGTGGTAGTGCGGACGGTCAGTGTTACTTCATAAGAGCCACTGGCAGCATATGTATGTGAAGTATTGCCTAAATTATTGCTGTAAGGAATGGTAAGGACTGTATTGTCTCCAAAATCCCAGACTACTTCCAGGATTTCATTGTTGTTGGTAGGGTTATTTACGGGCATCACAGATTGATTGATAAAGTTAGGACTCAGACTGCATGTGTTATCAAATGTAAAATTTGGTATAGGTAAGGCATGTATATTTACCTCTTTCATCTCAGTAGATTGGCACAGTGTAAGAGCATTTGATACAGTTAGTCTGACTTGGTAATTACCAGGTAAAGTAAATACATTGCTTGGATTCTGTGCATTGGAGAGAGGTGCATTATTGACAGTCCAGCTCCAGTTTAGGTCAGGGTCATTGTTAGTGGCTGTGAAATTGGTAGTCTGCCCAAGACAAATATTCTCAAAAGTAAATTCAGCAGAGGGGACAGGGTGAATAGTAACGGTTTTGGTGGCAGTCCTTGTACAAGCAAAAGCATTGGTAAATTCATAGGTCAGGGTATAATCTCCAGGGGCAAGTGTAGCAGGCTTAAGCTGC
>JAABSX010000070.1 GCA_011390205.1 Microscillaceae bacterium
CAAGTATTCTAAATTTTTCAATTCCCAGATTTCCTTGGGCAGTTGCGTCAGTTGATTGGAGGAGCAATTCAAGCCTTTTAAATTTTTCAATTCCCCGATTTCCTTGGGCAGTTGCGTCAGTTGATTGGAGAAGCAATACAAGTATTCTAAATTTTTCAATTCCCCGATTTCCTTGGGCAGTTGCGTTAGTGGATTGGAGGAGCAATACAAGCCTGTTAAATTTTTCAATTCCCCGATTTCCTTGGGCAGTTGCGTCAGTTGATTGGAGGAGCAATTCAATTCAGTTAAATTTTTCAATTCCCCGATTTCCTTGGGCAGTTGCGTCAGTTGATTGAAGGAGCAATTCAATACTTGTAAATTTTTCAATTCCCCGATTTCCTTGGGCAGTTGCGTTAGTGGATTGGAGGGGCAATACAATTTTGTTAAATTTTTCAATTCCCCGATTTCCTTGGGCAGTTGCGTCAGTGCATTGTAGTAGCAATCCAAGGTTGTTAAATTTTTCAATTCCCCGATTTCCTTGGGCAGTTGCGTCAGTTGATTGTAGGAGCAATTCAATACCTGCAGATTTGAGAATTGGGCTATTTCTTTGGGGAGTTCTTTGAGTCCTTGACTACTTAGGTTGAGCTTATACACTTCCAAAGGGTTTTTCAGGGCCTCTTCCATGCTTTCATATTCGGGCTTTTGTTCGAGTTCTTCTGCGCTGAGCAGGGTGTTTTGTGCTTGTAAATCAAAGCTCCCTACTCCGCAAAGTAGGAGAAAAGCTATACAATAGATGAATAAAATGGCTGAATGTGTTATTTTCATAGGTTTTGTATGTATTAAAGTGTGAATTTAAAATGTAAATGTAGAAAATACAAGCATTTTAAAAAAAGGCTATTTTTAAGCGGAGAAGCTTTGATTCGTCATATCGCCCCAACCCTCAGGGCTAATCACAAAAACTGTCAGATAAACCAAAAACTTATTAGAAAGGATTTCAGGATTAACAAGATTTTGACACAAAGTTCAGAGTAGCCTGTTGTCCTTAAAAAACGAGATATAGCCCCCTCTTTTTTCAATTCTTGATGTGGAGAACTATACAAAAAAATTAATCAGACATATTCAATCACTTTAGCATCAAAAAGCCTTCTTAGTCTGTATGATTAAGAAGGCCTTTTTGGAGCTATTTTTCTTGGGGCATTCCCTAATTCATAATCATAGGGTTTACATACACTACCTCAGTATTAGGAAGCACTTCTTTTAAAAACGCCTCGATTTCTTTGTTGAGTGGATTATTATAAAGATAGATGATTTCTAATTTTTTAAGTTCTCCTATCTCGTCAGGCAGTGATTGTATTTGGTTATCATTGACCCATAAGATTTCTAGGTTTTTGAGTTCTTTGATAGAGGCAGGCAATTCAGTGATTTTACAATTTCCTAGCTGGAGCACTTCTAGGTTTTTGATGTCGGCAAGTTGCTTAAAAAGCACCTCCACATCTAGTTCATCATTTCCATCTAGGTTGACGGTGTGTAGTTTTTTGAGGTCTTTGATTTCTTCGGGCAATTCTTTGAACTGGTTTCGGGCAGCATTGATGATTTCTAGCTGTTTGATTCCAGCGATAGAGGGGGGCAATGCTTTGAGTTCATTGTCATTGATACTCAGTTCATTCAGTTTGGGTAGTTTTTCTAACATCATAAACGCAGCCTCAAAATCTAGTTTTGGATTGGCATCAAGCCAAAGTGCTTTGAGTTTTTTGAGCTGTGTGATTTGTGGGGGCAGGCTGCTAAGTTGGTCTTCTATGAGTGAAAGTTCTTCAAGTTTGGAGAGCTGCCCGATGTATTGAAACGCTTTTTGGTAGTCTATCTCTGGATTTCTACCTAGATAAATTCGGGTAAGATTCTTGAGCTTGGTGATTTCTTGGGGGATTTCTTTCAGATTGAGGTTACTGAGTCTGAGCTGTTCTACTTGCTTAGGGATTTTGAGGGCTGCTTCTATGGAGTATTGGGCTTCCTCTTGTAGGTTGGGGCTGATTTCGGGTGTAGAGTCAGAGGTTGTGATTTCTGTTCCTGTTTTTTTGCTGCTCTGGGTGCAAGCTACTAGCCCAAAACAAATATATGCAATGATACAAAGTGATGTGATATTTCTCATGAATTTATTTTGTGTATTTGGGTGTTGGATTAGTTTTACAGTTTTAAATACTGATTCATCTGTGCCAAGTAGAGAAAAGTATTCTTATTATTTTTTTGGATGATGGCCTAAGGCTGTATCTCAAGGCACTTTGACTATTTTGAGCCCTACGGAGCGTATTTTGGGCAGGGGGTCTTCACGCATTCTTTGCTCTAGCCTGTAGGTATATTTGCCTGCTTTCGGAAATTTAAAGTTGGTTAGTTTAGGGATGGGCAGCTGGTGGCTGTATGTGTCTCCAAATCCACTTCCGAAGGGTTTTCCTGTTTTGGGGTCAAAAAGAGTGATGTTTTGCAACTCTTGGTCTATGACCTCTTTTTGGGCATTTTCTAAGTAGAAAGCCACATAGATATTTTGATATGGGTATAGCAAATCATTGCGTAAGTTATAAAAAAAATCATATTTGGCAGTAGCATCTTTGATTTCAAACTCAAACACATAAAGAGAGTCGGCTGCCCATTTTGTATCTACGATGTCGTAGTTTTTCTCATAATGTCTTGCCTCGGTGCAGGCAGCTAGAGCAGCAAAAAGACACAGCAAGCAAAGATGATAAATGGCTGTATTATTGGATTTTAGATAATAATTCATTGAAGGAGGATTCATTTTATTGTTTTTTATGACATAGATTCAAAGTATCACACCCAAGCAAGTCAGGCCTGTGTATGATACTTTTTGCTCAATCAGTTTTGTTTTTTACAAACCATCAACGCTTTTTTAATCTGTTTATGATTTGGGGGGATGATTCGTATTGGGGCTATTGGGTTTTTTTTTCTTTCTATTTCGGCTTTTGCTTCGGCTTTTTTTCTTAGTTCCCTCATTATTTCCTTTTCGGTTATTCATTTTGTTTGCCATAGATTCTAAGACGGGTGTATTTTTGAGGGATTTGATTTCCACTTTGTCTTCTTGGAGTGTATCAGGGGCTTCTCCAGCTTGGTTAAGCTCCATAATTTCTTTGACTCTATCTACAGAGATAGGGTGCCAAGTGGTCTCACCTTGGTATCCAAACCACATCATGCGGCGGAATATATCCGTCTTTTGCAAAATCGCTTTTCCTTTTTGGGTATTAAGGGGTTTGCTCACATTGGGGATATATTCTAGAGCCTCCATATAGGTTTCTAGCTCATAATTAAGGCAGCATTTAAGCCTGCCACATTGCCCCGAAAGTTTGCTAGGGTTGAGGGAAAGATTTTGGTAGCGAGCTGCTGCCGTAGAGACGCTTTTAAAATCTGTGAGCCAAGTAGAGCAACAGAGTTCACGCCCACACACCCCTATGCCTCCTAGCCTGCTGGCTTCTTGGCGAAGGCTGATTTGCTTCATTTCTACCCTGATTTTAAACTCAGATGCCAGCACTTTGATAAGTTCTCTGAAATCAACCCGCTCATCTGCCGAATAATAGAAAGTAGCTTTTGTATTGTCTGCCTGAAACTCCACATCTGAGAGTTTCATCTTGATATTTAGCTCTCTGATAATCTCCCGAGTACGATACATTGTGGGCAGGTTTCTTGCTACAGTTTGCTCATACTTCTCTATGTCTGCTGTGGTAGCCAGTCTTTGAATATTTTTAATCTGGTTATTGTCAGGCACTTTGTGTTTGTTCATCTGTAGGCGTACTAGCTCGCCTTGCATAGAGACATACCCGAGGTGATAGCCGCTTGTGCCCTCCAAAATCACGGCATCTCCAGTGATGATTTCTAAGCCTAGATAATTTCTATAAAAATCTTTCCTTCCATTTTTGAAGCGTACTTCTACCACATCAAAAGCATCCATAGAAGGCATATCCATATTGCTCAGCCAGTCAAACACATTTAATCTATTACAGCCTCCGCTGGCACATGAGCCGTGGCTTTGGCAGCCTTTTACTCCATTTTTGGTTACTTTTCCTGCGGAGTTAGAAGAACAATTTGAACATCCCATAATTCTAAATTTAGCGTAAATCTTTTTTTAAAATAACAAACTCAGCAAGCCATCCTAAGAGCTTGCTTGATGATAAAAAGGCAGCGACAATATATGTTTTGGTATATTGTGCTGGCCATTCAGTCTAAATGGGTTTTTGGCTATAAACCATTGATAATCATTAGTTTACATCTCAAAACCATTCCTACTTTTAGACCATGGAGTACTACTTTCGCTATATCATAAGAAAAGGAATTGGATTTCAGGTCATTTAGGTTCTTTCATCAAGTCAAGCCCAATATCTTTGCGATAGTATTTGCCCTCGAACTGTATCGTCTGGGCAGCTTGATTGCTTTTTGTGAGTGCATCTCTGATGTCATTCCCTAAGCCTGTGAGCGCAAGTACACGCCCTCCATTTGTGAATATATGGGGTGGTTCTTGGCTCGTACCTGCATGAAATGTAATCACTTCGGCAACATCACCCAAACCTGAAATATTTTTTCCTTTCTCATAATTTTCTGGATAGCCTCCTGATACCAAGACGACCGTGGTGGCAGTGAGCGGATCAATCTCTAGGGTAATCCTGGCAAGTCTGCCCTCAGCTACTGCCTGTAGTAGCTCCACAAAATCTGATTTTAAACGCGGCAACACCACCTGAGTCTCAGGGTCGCCCATTCTTACATTGTATTCTATCACATAAGGTTCTGTGTTGATATTCATCAGCCCTATGAAAATAAAACCTACGTAGTGAATATTTTCATTTTTCAACCCTTCTATGGTTGGTTTGATGATTTTATCCTCTACTTTTTTGATAAAGGCATCATCGGCAAAAGGCACTGGGGATATTGCTCCCATTCCTCCTGTATTTAGCCCTGTATCGCCCTCGCCTATTCTTTTATAATCTTTGGCAGAGGGGAGTATTTTGTAATCTTGCCCATCGGTGAGCACAAACACAGAAAGCTCAATGCCATCTAAATACTCCTCGATGACTACTTGCTTGCTTGCCTCTCCAAATTTTTCGTTGAGCAGCATGTCTTGCAGTGTCTCTTGTGCTTTGTCAAGCTCAGGCAAAATCACCACGCCTTTGCCCCCTGCAAGCCCATCGGCTTTGAGCACATAGGGGGGCTTGAGAGTGCTGAGGTATTCTTTTCCTTCTTGGAGATTTTTTTTGGTAAAAGTAGCATATGCTGCCGTAGGGATTTGATACTTGCTCATAAAAGCCTTTGCAAAATCTTTGCTTCCTTCTAGCTGTGCCCCTTGCTTATCAGGTCCTATGATTTTTACATCTTTCAGATGTGTGCTTTCTGCAAAGAAATCTCTGATGCCTTTTACGAGGGGGTCTTCTGGCCCTACCAGCACCAGTTCTATTTGGTGTTTGATGACAAAATGGGCGATTTTCGAGAAATCATTGACAGATATATCTATATTTTCGGCTATTTCGGCAGTGCCTGCATTGCCTGGGGCTACATAGAGTTTTTTGCAAAGAGGGCTTTGGCTGATTTTCCATGCAAAAGCGTGTTCACGTCCTCCACTTCCTAGTATTAAGATATTCATGTCTTGATTACGTTCTTAAATAATGTTTCAATATTTGATAAGCATTTACAAAGTAAAGACTTATTAAGTTTAATTTGCAATTTCTGATAAAAATTTAATTCTCACCAGCCTTAGTTCTTCTTCAGTAAATTCATCTTCGCCGAGTTCTTCGAGGGCAAGTTGCAAATTATCACTTTCTGCACTCATAAAATAATCATAGATTTCTTCTTGCTTGTCTTCATCTACGATTTGCCTGATATAATAATCAAGGCTGAGGCGTGTGCCTGAGTAGCAAATATGCTCTATTTCATCCAGTATTTCAGACATTCCTTTGTTTTGTAGCTCTGCGATTTCTTCCAAATCCACTTTGCGGTCTATCTGCTGAATGATAAAAATCTTGATTTTAGACTTGTTGATGGCAGTCTTTACCACTACATCTGTGGCAGTTTCTATGTCATTGTCTTCTACATATTGCTTGATGAGCTCTATGAAAGGCTTTCCGTAGCGTGTTACTTTTCCTTGCCCTACGCCATTGACCTGTCCTAGCTCTTCTTTGGAAGTAGGGTAGGTAGTGGCCATTTCTTCTAGAGAGGGGTCTTGGAAGATGGCATAAGGAGGGTATCCCTTTTGCCTGGCTATTTTTTTGCGGAGGGCTTTGAGCATATCAAACAAGACAGGGTCATGGGCTTTGTTTTGAAACGAAACCCCGAGATCTTTGTCTTCTTCATCTTCACTGACATTCTCGTAGTCGTGGTCTTTGCAAAGCCTGAGGAAGTAAGGTGCTTCTAAGAACTCCTCCCCTTTTTGGGATAGCCTGAGTATTCCGAAGTTTTCAATGTCTTTTTCGAGCAAACCTTTGATGAGTACTTGCCTGATGATAGATTGCCAAGCTTTGCCTAAGATTTCTCTTCCTGTGCCATACATGGGCAGCTTGTCGTGTTCATAGCTGGCTACATAGGCACTTTTCTCTCCACGGAGCACATCGGCGATGTGGTCTGCTGCGAATCTCTGCTCGGTTGCTTTGACAGTTTCTATGATTTTAATGACCTCCTCCTTCATCTGGAAAGTCTCCATGGGTGTTTTGCAGTTGTTGCAGTGCCCGCAGTCTTTTTCGGTATTTTCTCCAAAGTAGTGCAGCAGTTGTTTTCTCCTGCAAATGCCCGAAGTAGCATAGGCTATGATTTCGTTGAGGAGGTATCGGGCATTGTCTCTTTCTGTAACAGATTTGTCTTTGTTAAATTTTTCTAGTTTGCTGATGTCTTTGGGGCTATAAAACATGATACAATCTGCCTCTAGCCCATCTCTGCCTGCTCGCCCTGTTTCTTGGTAATAGCCCTCTAAAGATTTGGGCACATCATAGTGAATCACAAAGCGAACATCGGGCTTATCAATGCCCATGCCGAAGGCGATGGTAGCCACGATGACATCCGTCTCTTCATTCAAGAAAGCATCTTGATTATTGATGCGTACTTGAGAGTCTAGCCCTGCATGGTAAGGCAGTGCCTTGATGTCATTTACTTTCAGAAACTCATACACCTCTTCTACTTTTTTGCGGCTGAGGCAGTAGATAATCCCTGATTGGTTTTTGCGGGTTTTGAGGTATTTGATGAGTTGTTTTTTGATGGTGGTCTTGGGGCGGACTTCATAGTAGAGGTTAGGGCGGTTAAAAGAAGTTTTAAATACTTCGGCTTCTTCTATTTGGAGGTTTTTCTGTATGTCTTGCTGCACTTTGGGGGTGGCAGTGGCAGTCAGGGCTATCACGGGCAGATTGCCCAAATCATTGACGATGCTGCGAATCTTGCGGTATTCGGGGCGGAAATCATGCCCCCATTCAGAGATACAGTGGGCCTCGTCTATGGCTATGAATGAAATGTTGGCTTGCTGCAAAAACGCTAAGTTTGACTCTTTGGCCAGAGATTCTGGGGCTACATACAGCAGCTTGGTCTCTCCATTGGTGATGCTTTTTTTGACCTTGGTGATTTCAGACTTGTTGAGGGTAGAGTTTAAGAAGTGGGCTTTTACGCCGAGTGCATTGAGCTGATCCACTTGGTTTTTCATCAGTGCGATGAGTGGAGAGATGACAATGGCAGTACCTGGAGATACGATGGCAGGAAGCTGATAACACAAAGACTTCCCTGCCCCTGTGGGCATCAGCACAAAGCTATTTTTGCCGTTGAGCACATTTTGTATGATGCTTTCTTGCCCTCCTCTAAATTGGTGATAACCAAAAATTTCTTTTAACTTCTCTTGTAAGTTTATTTTTTCTGTAACAATCATATTCAAAAAATCTAATGCCAATGCTATTAATAATTTTAAAGAATCCTTCATTCTTTTTTCTACCTAGAAGCCAATCTATGAAACGAATTTAGTCAAAAAAAAGAAATTGAGAAATAAAAAGGCTGGAAATCACGCTTATTTTTATTCTTTTTGATGTTTTTTTTCAGAATAATCATTTGAGCGTTTAAACTGTAGTGAGCTAAATTAGCTATTTTTCATGAAACTATGTGGCTAGATGTACTTTTTTTAATTTTTTTTCAAATAAATAGAGTCAAGTGATTGTGTCTTAGTATTTTTGTTTTAAATAAAGATTATCATAATAGCTAACCCCCTTTGTAAGATGAACAATAATAATTATGCAGTGATTATGGCTGGCGGAGTAGGCACTCGCCTTTGGCCCTTCAGCAAAACAAATTACCCCAAACAGTTTCATGATATTCTTGACACAGGCAAGACCTTATTACAAGAAACCGTTCATAGATTTAGAGAAATATGCCCTACCACGAATATCTACATCGTTACGAATGAAATATACAAAGACCTCGTAAAAATCCAACTCCCCGAGCTCTCAGAAGAGCAAATCCTCCTAGAACCTATCAAAAGAAATACAGCCCCTTGTATTGCTTATGCTTGCTACAAAATAGCCCTCAAAAATCCCGATGCCAATATCATCGTGGCACCCGCAGACCAAGTCATCAAAGAAGAAGCTGATTTTAAAGAAATAGCCCTCAAAGCACTCGCCGAAACAGCAAAAAATGACTCTCTGGTAACACTAGGAATCAAACCGACACGCCCCGACACGGGCTACGGCTATATCCAAATGGAAGAAGATAATGAGAATGAAATCAAAAAAGTAAAACTATTCACCGAAAAACCTAACCTAGAATACGCCAAACAATTCGTGGCCAGTGGTGAATTTGTCTGGAATGCGGGTATCTTCGTCTGGAACGTACAGTCTATCCTCAAAGCATTCAAAATACACTTAGAAGACCTCGCCAATATATTTGAAGAAATCCAACCGCAGCTACACACCGACAAAGAAGCCGCCGCCATCAAAAAAGCTTACTCCCTCTGCAAAAGTGAATCCATAGACAAAGGAATCATGGAAAAAGCCGACAATGTCTATGTCATCCTCTGTGATTTTTATTGGTCTGACCTTGGCACTTGGAAATCTCTCTACGAAAACTCACCCAAAGACAAAGACGGAAACGTAAGCACAGGCAAAGTGCTGACCTATGATACCAAAAACTCTATCATCAAAATACCCAAAGACCAACTCGTGGTGGTGCAAGGGCTAGAAAACGTCATCGTGGCTGAGTTTGATGGGGTACTCCTTATATGTAGCAAAGACCAAGAACAGCGTGTGCGTGAATTTGTGGCTGATGCTAAAAATCTCAATGAGAAGTATGTGTAATTTGAAGTAGTAAAAGTGGAAAATAATCCCATCCATTGGCTTATAAAAAAAGGCGATGCCCCAAACGGGAGCATCGCTTTTTCTTATGTATATCTTCTTAAAGCCGACCAATAAAAGCAAGACTTTTTCTGAATCTCTAATTCTTTAATTGAGAAAACAAAATCCAAACAAAATTTGGTGAAAATATATTTTGACAATGCTCCATCAGCGCACATACAGCAAGCCCATACCATCGATATGGACTTTGTATGTCAAAGCTATTTATACTAGAAGTAATGCTATTAAATATTAACAAGCCATTCACATCTTCATAGCAACCCAAGGCTCAATTATAGCGTCATGGGCATTAGTATTTTTTAAATAAAACCAATTAATTTTTTATGAAAAAGCTAAATTTAATTTTTATTTTCTTAATGTTCATCAGCTTTCAAAGCTATGCACAACTTACCATCACTCCTAGAATAGGTACTACTTTCTCTACTATCTCATTCAGCAACGAATTACAAGATGAGCTGTTCGGCTCAGATAACAAAAGCAAAGTAGGCATCGTTGGTGGAGTAGAGCTTGGCATTGGTATCTCTGATTTGTTTTCTATCCAGACAGGTGTAAACTATACCCAAAAGGGTACGAAGTACGAAGAAGGCAACGAGTCTCTTTCTGCTGGACTAAACTATATAGAGCTACCTCTTTTGGCCCGTGTAAGCTTTGGCAGTGATAAAGTAAAAGCTTATGTAAATGCAGGCCCTTCACTAGGCTTTGCAATGGGTGGAAAATTCAAAGTTGAAGACGACGGATTGTCTTTTGAGGAAGACATTACTTTTGGTGATGGTGAAGATGATGCCTTCGAAAACAGTGTAGATTTTGGTTTACAGTTTGGTGCAGGTGTTGGCTTCTCAGCAGGTCCTGGCAGCATTGTATTAGACCTTCGCTATGGCTTGGGCTTGTCTAACTTATTTGAAACTCCTGACAATGTTGATCGCTCTATTCTAAAAAGTAGCAACAACGTATTCGCAGTGAGCTTAGGATATGCTATCCCATTGGGCGGAAAATAATCTAATCTATTAACTTATAAAAAAAGGCGATGCCCCAAACGGATGCATCGCCTTTTTTTATGAGAAAACTACAAAATCTCTGCTTTGATGTATTTATTAATTTCTATATCACCGCCTGCTTCAGGGATGTTCTCAGTAGTAGTTTCCCAATAGACCTTGACCATGGCATTGGTGTATTTCTCAGGATTTTCGGAGATGGCTTCAAAGGTAGCATCTGTCTGCAGCACCATAAAGCTCATATCCTCCCCTGCTTCTGTCTTGATGGTAAAATAAAAATAATCTCCCTGCTCTATGCCTGTAAACATCCCCGATACTGACTGTTGATTTTCGGGTGTCTCACTTTTTTCCATTTTGCGGGTGATGTCAGCCTCTATTTCCTCCTCAGTCATTTGGGGGTTTTCTTCAGCTTGACGGGTGCTGTCGGCAGTGTTTTCTTCGCTGCTTTCACTTGCAGCACCGCAGGCGAAGAGTAAGGAAAGTAAGGCAATACATATCCAAGAGTTTTTCATTTGATGGGGGTTTTGAGTAAATGAATATAAAAACTGTCAGTAAAAGTAAAAATTATGTGTTTAAAATCAGGGCTTGACGAGAAAATTTTTCAATTTTTCCAGCCCGTCTTATTTATCCAGAGTGTGGTGGCTTGTGCAAGCTCTTTGCCATCTGAGGGTCTGCGGAGGCTATGCACAAAAAAATCTGTACTAAGCATCTGTTGATGGCTTTCCACCTCATCTCCTAGCACACTCTCTACCCTAAAGACAAGGTCAATCTCTTGCAGTTGCTTGCTTTCTAAAAACTGTGGATACAAAGATTCTAAAACCCACTGAAAGTAATACGCATTGTTTGTATGGCGATTGATGTCTAAATCATGCCACCTTACCCTGAATTTTTTTTGGAAATCTGCCTGGGTGATTTTCGGAATCTTGTTTTTGGCAGGTGCATAAAACTCCCTGTCATTGAGCAGCGGAATACTCAAGATAAAATCAGGCACTCTGACCATGCTGCGCTTCTCTATGTCTATCACTAGCCAAGTGCTCGTAGCGAAGGCGACTAGCTGCCCTTCTGCATCCAATACTTGAAAATCTCTATACACATAAATCTTCTCAAAGCCTGTAGGGTAGGTCTGCACAGTGAGTTCTTCTAAGTGCATAGGCTGCCTGATGATGTTGAGTTTCAGACGCATCAATACCCAAGTAAGCCCTTGGGCCTTAAGGTCAAACATCCCAATGCCAAGTGCGGCCGCATGTGCACCTGCTACTTCTTGTAAATAATTGGCAAGGCTGACCACAGAGAGGTGATTGCTTACATCTACTTCATAAGCCCTTACTTTGAAGATATCTTGATAAATGGAAGAATTGTCTGGCATAGGCTTGGGCGTTTTCTAAAAAAAATAATTTCAATAAAATCAGAGGTATGCAAAAGTGTTTTTGGTGAGAAATTTTCATATCCCAAGGGCTTCAAAAACCCTTGAGGATATGCTGAAGATTCATTACTGTGATTTAGGAAATCACCTCTAAGGCTTTGCCTACCTCTATAAATGCCTGAATGGCTTTGTCTAGTTGTGCTTTTTCGTGAATGGCAGAAAGCTGCACACGGATACGGGCTTGGCCTTTGGGCACTACAGGGTAATAAAACCCGATGACATAAATGCCTTTCTCTAGAAGTTGCTCTGCCATTTTTTGAGCCAGTACGGCATCATAAAGCATAATCGGCACGATGGCATGTTCTCCAGGCTTGATGTCAAAACCTGCTTTGGTCATTTCTTCCCGAAAATATTTCGTGTTTTCTTCTAGCCTATCTCTCAGCTCGGTAGTCTCCGAAAGCATCTCCAATACTTCTATAGAAGCCCCCGCAATGGCTGGTGCAAGCGTATTAGAAAAAAGATAAGGTCTGGACCGTTGGCGAAGCAATTCTATAATCTCTGCTCGCCCTGAGGTGAAGCCCCCTGAAGCGCCCCCTAGAGCCTTGCCAAGTGTACCCGTGATGATGTCTATGCGCCCCATTACATCTCTAAACTCATGTGTACCCCGTCCTGTCTTGCCCATAAAGCCCGAAGAGTGGCATTCGTCTATCATCACGAGGGCATCATATTTATCTGCCAAATCACAGATTTTGTCGAGTTGGGCAATCGTTCCGTCCATAGAAAACACCCCATCCGTTACAATGATTCGATGCCTAGCAGTCTGGGCTTCTTGAAGTTTGACCTCTAGGTCTGCCATATCATTGTGGGCATAACGGTAACGTTGGGCTTTGCAAAGGCGGACACCGTCTATGATGGAGGCATGGTTCAGTGCATCCGAAATAATGGCATCTTCTGCCCCAAAAATAGGCTCAAAAACGCCTCCATTGGCATCAAAAGCAGCCGCATACAAAATGGTATCTTCTGTGTCTAGAAATGTAGAGATTTTTTGCTCTAAGGTTTTGTGGATGTCTTGAGTGCCGCAGATAAATCGGACAGAAGCCATGCCGAATCCATGGCTATCCAAAGTGTCTTTGGCAGCCTGAATCACACGGGGGTGCTGTGCCAAGCCTAAGTAGTTATTGGCACAAAAATTAATCACCTCTCCCGCCTCTTGAGTCTGGATAAGGGCATGCTGAGGGCTTGTAATCACACGCTCACGCTTAAACAAGCCTGCTTCTTGAATATCGGCGATTTCTTGGCGAAGGGTTTCTTTGAGAGTTCCGTACATAGTATTTAGTTTTTTTTAAAGGTAATGTGTTTTTGTCTGACTTCTAAATCAGGAAAAATGACTGTCTGTGCTTTTCCATCACAAATTTAAGATTTATTTAAGATTTATGGTGCTTTGTGCTGATTTTGATGTGCGTCTATCTGGCAAGTCTCACAAAAATTTTTGTAGAATGAAATGCACTCATGGCACATCAAATAAAGGTAAACTAGAAAATAAGCTTCTGTATAAGCTGCCTACCTGTTTCTATGACTATATATATTTTGGATTACACTCAGAATCTAAAAATATAATTTTAAATAAAAATAGTAACAAAATTACCAAATGTGTGTTTCAGTGTGTATGTTTGCATAAGCAATTTAAAATCATTTTTTTGAATTAAACTTTTTAAGCATTATGAAAAGAATCTTAACTATGACATGGTTATGCTTCTTATTTTCTGGTCTAGTACTGTACACCCAAGCACAGGTTTCGGGTACGGTCAAAGACGGAGATGGAGAAGTACTCATCGGAGTGAGTGTAACCGTAAAAGGAACATTCGTAGGAACTACCACGGATGTAAATGGTAATTTTAGTATCAAGCCTGATTTTTCTAAAGGAAACAATACGATTGTTTTCTCTTATGTAGGCTACAAATCTCAAGAGCTGGAAGTAAGCCAAGGGCAGACAGGCATCTCTGTTACGCTTGCAGAAGCTACTTTTATGGCTGATGAAGTAATCGTCTCTGCCTCTAGAGTAGAAGAACGCATCATGGAGACTCCCGTAACTGTGGAGGCTGTCAGTGCCAAACAACTCCAAACTCAAGGCTCTTCAGAGCTTTTGTCAAGTTTGGCACGTTTTAAAGGAATTGACGTAAACCAATCTAGCCTTTTGATTTCTTCTTTGAGTACACGTGGTTTTAACTCTGCCAAGTCTGAGCGCGTGATTCAAATGACTGACCTTGCCGACAATATGTCGCCTTCGCTTTCACTTTATGCAGGCAACATCAACGGTGCTCCCGAAATTGATATCGAAAGTGTGGACATTATCCATGGGGCTAACTCCTCACTGTATGGTGCCAATGCATTCAATGGCGTAATCTTAACCACTACCAAAGACCCTTTTATGTATGAAGGCCTGACAGTAGATCTAAGAGGAGGTACACGTGATTTATTAGACGGAAGCATCAGAATTGCTGCCAAAATCACTGATAGATTTGCATTCAAACTGACTGCATCTTACTTCACTGCCAATGACTTCGTAGGAACTAACCTTACAGCTCGCAGCAGAAGAATAGAACCTGCTAACAACACTCAAGGAGACCCAAGAGGCTACGACGGACTGAATTTGTATGGGGATATTTCCTTTGCTAACCAAAACACTGTAATTAATGCAAATGGAACCAGATTGAGTGATTTAGGCTTTCAAGGCAATGCATTTTTACCTGGCTTTACAGAACAAGAATTGGTAGGAGATAATTATAAGGCATTTAGCTTTAGGTTGAATCCTTCTGTGCATTACCTGATTACGGATAAAATCAAGGCAAGCTATGAGTACAGACTAGGGCAAGGCTCAGGTCTTTACCAAAGCTCTAACCGCTATGCTTGGGAAAAGCTAGAATTTGATATGCACAAATTTGAAATAAAAAGCGACAACTGGTTTGTGCGTGCTTATCGTCAAGGAGATGCTCCTGGTAATACTTATGACTTGAGCTTCTTAGGAACGGGTATGGTAGCTGAGCAGCCTTACCAGCCACTACCAGGGCAGACTAATAACTTTCCAGGAAGAACATATGCACAAGCGTATGGAGCTACTTATATAGGTAACTTTGCAGCTGCAAGACAAGGAGGAGCTTCAGTACAAGATTCTTATCTTGCAGCACAACAGGCAGCTGCAGGTATTATTCCTACTGGCTCAGACCCTCGCTTTGCTGCTTTGCGTGAGGCTGGGTTGAACAGTACTGGTGGCTTTAACCCTAGCTTTAACAACCGGTCTAACTTCTGGGATTTCAGCACACAATACAAAATCCCTACAGATTTTGCTAACATCATCATCGGTGGCTCTTACCGTAGATTTAATTTAACTTCGAGCGGAACGCTTTTCGCAGATGGTGATGGATCGCCTATCGGAGGAGAAGTACGTGACCAAATCAATAATTATGAGTGGGGGATGTATGCACAGGTTCAGAAGGCTTTGTTTAATGAAAAACTTAAACTCTCTGTGGCAGGTCGTGTAGATAATTTCCAGAATTTTGATTCTAAATTCTCTCCTCGTGTATCGGCAGTTTATACTGTAGATGCAGACCGCAAACACAATTTCCGTGCAAGCTATGCACAGGCATTCCGTGCCCCTGCCCAAGTAGACCAATACATCTACTTAGACATAGGTCCTATCTTGCTATTGAGCAATATCGGTGAAAATGCTACTGGTGGCTTTAATGGAATCAGAACAGATAACTTACAAGCACAATTCATTAATCCTCTCAGATTGGAGCAAATGAATACTTGGGAGATTGGCTACAAAGGGATTCTGTTTGAAGGCTTTTACATTGATTTGAGCTACTACCGCAGCAACTATACCGACTTCATTGGCACGCAACGCTTCTTTGGCCGTGAAGATGGTACTACACCTGACCTTACTCAAGTACCTGTATTAGGAGGAACTGAACCTGCTCCAACTGACCCAGGCTACCGTAACCGTACACGTGTGATGCAAGTATGGCTCAATGCTGAGCAAGAGGTAATCTCGGAAGGTTTCCAATTGGGATTTGAGTATTATGCTCAGAAAATATTTAACATTACCTTTAACTATACTTGGTCAGTAATCAATGATGTGCCTGGTTTGATTCTAGGTTTCAACACTCCTGAGCATAAGGTAAACTTAGGCTTTAATGGTGAGCCGTTCAAGAACTTTAACTATAACTTGAACATCCGCTACACAGATACCTATGAGTATTTTATGCCGTTTGATGAGGGTGTCATCCAGAACTTCGCCGCCATAGATGCACAAATTACTTACAAGGCTTCTAAGCTAAATACTACTTTTCGCTTAGGTGGTACTAACCTTACAGACTCAAATGCCATCCAAGTGTATGGTGCTGCGCCTATCGGCAGAATCTTGTACTTAGGTGCTACATTTGATGCCAATGTATTCAAGAAAAAATAAATCTTGATGACAAGCAAAAGCCTTTGGGCACTTACAAAAAAACCTTTCCTCATTGCTGAGGAAAGGTTTTTTTTATTGGGAAAGTGTCTTGAGAGACACAAAACGCTGGAACATCAGATGACACTTTTTGGAAAAGTGCTACATCTGATGTTTCAGCGTATCCTGCTGTTGCCTGTATCACTAAAGGGGGAGCGAAAAGGAAATCAACCGCCTACGAGTGCGGTCAGTTTCACAAAACTCACTTTAGTATCTTCACCTAGCAGTACTTCATCTTCCAGTGATTCGGCTTGTCTGTTGTCTATCAAGACAAAAAAACCGTTGTTCTGGAAGGCATTCAAGGCGATGTAAAATTGTTTTTCGGGGTCTATGCTTCTTTTTTCTTTCATTTTGTAGCCATTGAGTTGCATTTCTGCCTCTGTGGGTTGCACAAGTCCTTGAAAATATTCAGGCATTTTTTCATTGTAATTTTCCACCTCCTGATAGACCCTGGCTTTGATAAGGTCGCTCACAGTCATTCTTTCATTCTCGATGTCTATGGTGATTTGCCCTAGAATGTCTCCAGTGAGGCTTTCGTCAGTGAATGTCAATGTTTTCATATGTTTGAGATTTTGAGGGTGATGATTTATTCCAATAGATAGGTTGGAGACTCATAAAAAATCCTGCGTCCAAAATTTGTTTTGAATATACACATTTTTTGGCAACTAATCTTATAGGGTGCAAGTCAAATTTTCCTTTTTAGTAGCTTACCCCTTTCTTTTCCTCAAAAGAGGGCATAAGGAAATCAATTTGACTTGCACCCATTTTATACTCCAGAGGGGTTTCACCTTTGTAGAAAAACACAAAAGGCACAAAATTGAACTCCGTAGAAATGAAATGTTTGTACTCCTACAATTATCTATTCTCAACTTACTTAAATGAAGTCTTAGAGGAGATTTCCTGAGTCTCCAGTAAATAGGCGTACTTACTTTGTGTATGCCTGCTTACTTGCCAGACTTTACTGCACAAGTTTTGATGCCAAAAGGAGCGTAAAGCGGGCAAAAACTGACGGTGCTTGTCAGCAAAAATACTCCAGCAAAAACCAATAATACAATGCCTAACCATCCTGAAACTACACCTGTAAAATAAAGTACTCCTACAGCTGCGGCTATTATCACTCTGGTAAGCCTGTCTGCCATTCCCA
>JAABSX010000071.1 GCA_011390205.1 Microscillaceae bacterium
GCCTCTGCCAATGGAGCAGACAGCCAAGGCAAGGCAGCTCCCTCAGGCAAAGTCCCTGACCAGCTAAAAGAAATCAAATGCCGCAATTTGATTTTTGCTTACCGTGGCAGAGGGCACCTCATGGCAAAAACAAATCCTATCAGAGAGCGCCGCAACCGCCGTGCTAGGCTAGATTTGAAGCATTTTTTGTTAGATGAGGGTGATTTAGACTATACTTTTCAATCAGGGATTTCGCTTTTTCAGCGTCCTGCTACGCTGGGTGAAATCTTAGACCGTGCCAAATACCTCTACACAGGCTCTATTGGTTTTGAGTTTATGTATATCCGTGAACCCGAAATCATTGCTTGGTTTAAAAGCAAAATAGAGCGTGAGGGCTTCACATTTACCCCACCAGAAACGGAGCAAAAACGCATTCTCCAAAAACTCAATGAAGCCGTGGCATTTGAAAATTTCTTGCATACCAAATATGTAGGACAAAAACGATTCTCTTTAGAAGGAGGTGAAAATACCATCCCTGGGCTAGATGCCATCATCAACCGCAGCGCCGAACTGGGCGTAGAAGAAGTCGTATTCGGAATGGCACACCGTGGCCGCCTCAATGTATTGGTCAATATCTTGGGCAAAACATATGAAGATGTCTTCAATGAATTTGAAGGAACCGCCCCTGAAGACAAAGACTACGAACTCGGTGATGGAGATGTAAAATATCACTTGGGCTTTGAGAATACCATAGAAACACCCGAAGGCAAGAAAGTAACGCTTAAATTAATCCCTAATCCTTCTCACTTAGAAACGGTTGCCCCTGTAGTAGAAGGCTATGCCCGAGCCAACTGTGATACAGGCTATCACGGCAATGCCGATAAGATTCTTCCTATCATTATCCATGGAGATGCTGCCGTGGCTGGGCAAGGGATTGTCTATGAGCTTATCCAAATGTCTAAGTTGCCAGGCTATTATGCAGGTGGCACGATTCACTTTGTGATTAATAACCAAGTAGGCTTCACCACTGATTTTGAAGATGCTCGCTCTAGTATTTATTCTACAGACATTGCCAAGATTACGGATTCACCTGTCTTGCACGTCAATGGAGATGATGCCGAAGCAGTCGTTTTTTGCTGTAAACTAGCGGCTGAGTTTCGTGAGAAATTTAACAGAGATATTTTTATTGATATGGTTTGCTACCGTAAGCACGGACACAATGAAAGTGATGAGCCGAAGTTTACACAGCCCAAACTCTACCAAGCCATCGCCAAGCACCCCAACCCACGCAAGGTTTATACTCAAAAACTTGCCGAACGTGGAAGTGACCCCAAGCTGGCTCAAAAAATGGAGAAAGACTTCAAAAAAATGCTCCAAGATCGCCTTGATATGGTCAAACAACATACAGCTCCTTACCGCTTGCAGGGCTTAGAAAAAGAATGGCAAAAGCTAGGCAGATCTAACCCTAATGACTTTGACCATTCGCCAGAAACAGGGATTTCTATGGAAAACATAGAGAAAATCGGAAAGGCTCTTTGTACTGTTCCAGAAGGATTTACGCCACTCAAACAGATTAAAAAACTCCTCGAAAGCCGTGAGGAGATGTTTTTTAAGGATAAAATGCTAGACTGGGCATCTGCCGAATTGCTTGCCTATGGCTCTATCTTGATGGAAAATAAAATAGTGCGTCTGAGCGGACAAGATGTAGAGAGAGGTACTTTCTCGCACCGCCATGCCGTGCTGACAGACGAAGAAAGCAATGAGCCTTATGTAAGTTTGGATTATATCCAGCCTGAGCAAGCACGTATGCGTATCTATAACTCTCTGCTCTCTGAGTATGCTGTGCTAGGTTTTGAGTTTGGCTATGCCCTTGCCAATCCTAATGCCTTGGTAATATGGGAAGCCCAATTTGGTGATTTTGCCAATGGTGCTCAGATTATGATTGACCAATTTATTACCTCTTGTGAGAGTAAATGGAACAGAATGAATGGCATGGTCATGCTCTTGCCCCATGGCTATGAAGGACAAGGACCAGAACACTCCAACGCTCGCCCAGAACGCTTCTTGCAACTGAGTGCAGAATACAATATTATCGTAGCAAATGTTACTACCGCAGCCAATCTTTTCCACATGTTTCGCCGTCAGTTGGCTTGGAATTTTCGCAAGCCTTTGGTCTTGATGTCACCTAAATCACTGCTGCGTGATAAAAAAGTAGCCTCTCCCATTGAAGATTTCTCCAAAGGAGGATTTAAAGAAGTCATCGGCGATGAATATGTAGAAACTAAAGACGTAAAACGCATTTTGCTCTGCACAGGCAAGGTATATTATGACCTCTATGAGCGTCAGCAAGTAGATGAGCGCAAAGACGTCGCCATTATTCGCATAGAGCAGCTTCACCCCTTCCCTTCTAAGCAAGTGCATTTAGAAATCGGGAAATACCCTAATGCGAAAGTGCATTGGGTACAAGAAGAGCCGCTGAATATGGGTTATTGGTCTTATATCCAGAGAGTGTATAAATATGACCAAATTGCCGTAGTGGCTCGCAAGTCTAGTGCTTCGCCTGCCACAGGTTACAAAAAAACGCACGACAAAGAGCAACAAATCATTGTGGATTCTTCTTTTGCGTAAAGCCCCCTAACCCCCAAGGGGGGGGGATAAAGGACTAAACTAATTGTATTAAAATGATTGATTACTTTTTTTCAATCCTAAATTTAAAATAATCCTAAGCTAACAAACTCATGAGTGTTGAAATAAAAATCCCTGATGTAGCAGAGTCTATCAC
Source organism: Microscillaceae bacterium (assembly GCA_011390205.1). Lineage (GTDB taxonomy): Bacteria > Bacteroidota > Bacteroidia > Cytophagales > Microscillaceae > JAABSX01. The sequence goes on from JAABSX010000071.1 coordinate 2,762, forward strand.
CGAAGTAACCATTGGTACTTGGCTCAAAAAAAATGGTGAACATATAGAAGCTGACGAAGCATTATGTGAAATAGAAACTGATAAAGCCAGCCAAGAATTATTCGCTGAGGCTTCTGGTACTTTAGAAATATTGGTAGAAGAAGGAGAAACTATAGATGTAGGCTCTGTCATTGGTAAAATTACAGAAAGTGGTAATGCTACTCCTGTAGCTGAATCTTCAGAAGAAAACGAACAAGCACCTAGTGCTTCAACTAAACCAAGTGCTACTGGCGAAGTCAAAGAAATGCGTGTCATGGAACTTGCCGAATCTATCACCGAAGTAGTCATAGGCACTTGGCTCAAAGAAGATGGTGATTTTGTGGAACTAGACGAACCCGTCTGTGAAATAGAAACCGACAAAGCCAGCCAAGAACTTCCTGCCGAAGCAAGTGGTATCTTACGCCACGTAGCCCAAGAAGGCGATACCCTCGGAATAGGTGATTTGATTTGTAAAATAGAAGTCATGGATGAAGCACCCAGTGGAGACTCAAAACCTGCTGATACCGCTCCTGCTCCTGCAAGTGATACCGCCAGCACTTCTACTTCTGGCAAAGAAACCTATGCTACGGGGACTCCTTCCCCTGCTGCCGCCAAAATATTGGCAGAAAAAGGAATCAATCCTAAGGACGTAAAAGGAACAGGCGTGGATGGCAGAATCACCAAAGAAGATGCCGAAAAAGCACAAAAAGCCGCACCAGCCAAAGCTGAATCTAAGCCAGTAGAAAAGAAAGCTGAAAGCAAAGCCGCTCCAAGTCTAGCACCTAGCGGAGAGCGTACACAGACACGCAAGCGTATGAGCCAAATGCGTAAGACCATCGCCCGCCGTCTGGTAACAGTGAAGAATGAAACTGCGATGCTCACCACCTTCAATGAGGCGAATATGAAGCCCATTATGGATTTGCGTAGCAAGTACAAAGATATGTTCAAAGAAAAGCATGGTGTAGGGCTTGGCTTTATGTCTTTCTTTGCCAAAGCTGCGGCACAAGCCTTGCTTGAGTTCCCTGATGTCAATGCGATGATAGACGAAGCCGAAGGACAGATTGTCTATAATGATTATGTCGATATTTCGGTAGCAGTTTCTACAGATAAAGGGCTTGTAGTGCCCGTACTACGCAATGTGGAAACACTGAGCTTTGCAGGGATAGAGCAAGGCATCATAGACCTAGCAATCAAAGCACGTGATGGCAAACTCTCCATAGAAGATATGCAAGGGGGCACATTTACCATCACCAATGGAGGTGTATTTGGCTCGATGATGTCCACGCCTATCATCAATGCTCCTCAGTCTGCTATCTTGGGAATGCACAACATTTTGCAACGCCCCATGGCAGTCAATGGAGAAGTAAAAATCTTACCGATGATGTACCTAGCCGTCTCTTATGACCACAGAATCATAGATGGCAAAGAAGCCGTAAGCTTTTTGGTAGCCATCAAAAAGTACTTGGAAGAGCCAGAGAGATTAATGTTTGGAATCTAAATTATCTACAAAGGGTTTGCGAGAAGCAAGCCCTTTGTTGTTTTATCTATCTGGTGCAAGCCTCGAGGCTTGCACCAGACACGGATAGCTAAAATAACTCGTAAATAAGCTGTGAAAGAAAATCTATGCTAAAGACCATATTGGATGAATAGAGTTTCTTAAGTTTACTTGGTTAGTGAATGTGAGTTAGAAATTATTTTTCAAAAAAAAAACTTATTAAACGAAAAATATAATTTATTGTGTAGGTTGCAAGGCTAATTCATATTACACGAATCTCTGACTACAGACATTAAATCATGGCAAATTTTAACACATCTAACCCTGCTTCTTCTCCGTCTTTTGATGGTGGTGAAAGACCAAATTACACCTCTGCACTGATAACCCTCACCACTTTGTTTTTTATGTGGGGATTGATTACCAGTCTGAATGATATCCTGATTCCTCACCTCAAAAAGCTATTTACGCTGAGTTATTTTGAGGCGATGCTTGTGCAGTTTTGTTTTTTTGCGGCTTACTTTGTGATGTCTTTGCCTGCTGGAGCTGTAGTATCATGTCTGGGGTATCAGCGAGGCATTATGGTAGGTTTGAGTGTGGCAGGCTTGGGCTGTTTGCTTTTCTATCCAGCGGCTTCTTTGTTGTATTATCCTCTCTTTTTGGGGGCTTTGTTTGTATTGGCTTCGGGCATTACGATTTTGCAAGTGGCTGCCAATCCTTTTGTGGCGATTTTAGGGCCACCTCAGACTGCTTCTAGCCGTCTGAATCTGACACAAGCTTTTAATTCATTGGGCACTACGATTGGGCCTCCTTTGGGGGCTTACCTCATTTTATCTAATTTAGATTCTGTGGGTGCAAGGCCCGAAGATGTTCAGATGCCTTACATTGCCTTGGCAGGGATGTTGTTTTTATTGGTAGTAGTAATTGCCTATGCCCGTCTTCCTGTGATTCATCAGGAGGAAAGCCTTACGGATTTAGACTCGCTCAGTGATGCCAAAGAGGGTGCATGGCAATACAGGCATGTGCGTCTGGCGGCTTTGGGTATTTTTGTGTATGTGGGTGCAGAGGTATCTATTGGTAGTTTTTTAGTAAGTTTTTTTAGTGAGCCTTCGATTGCAGGTTTCAGCGAAGCACAGGGCGGTTATTATGTCTTTTTTTATTGGGGGGGTGCTATGGTAGGTAGGTTTTTAGGTTCGGCAGTCTTGCAAAAGATTCAGGCAGGTACTTTGCTGGCTTTCAATGCTTTTTTAGCTATCTTGATGATTGTGATAGCGATGACTACGTCTGGCACCGTGGCGATGTATGCTATTTTGGCTGTGGGCTTTTTTAATTCTATTATGTTTTCTAATATTTTCACATTGGGGATTGCAGGGCTAGGAAAATACACTGAGCAAGCCTCGGGGATTCTGGTCATGGCCATCGTAGGAGGAGCGATTTTACCACTTTTTCAAGGCTGGTTGGCAGACCAAATAGGGCTACAAAGCTCTTTTATAGTGCCTGTAGTCTGTTATACTTATTTGGTTTATTTTGGCTGGAGTGGGCATCGTATTCGTCAGTTTCATGTTTAATTCTGGGCAATAAACAAGCGGATAGACACTTTTATCGGTGTGCTACGTAAATACTTGGGGCAACTTGCAGCATTTCGCACAAAAAGAAATCCGTACAATTTTCAGTATCAATGTGCTTTATTTGGTAAAATATTTGAGCATTTTTGCTGAAATCAAGAAACAAAGATAGGGTTTAACTTTCTCAACAATGAAAAAACAGTGGATACTCATTGGCTTGGCGTTCTGGGCATCTGTATTTGTGATACAGGCACAAAACACACGTGAAAATATGCTTCTGGAAGCAAAAAAACTTCTCAAAGAAGAAAAATACTCAGCCGCAGAGGTTTATTTGAATAGCCTCATTAATGAAAACCCCCAAGACACAGCCGCACATCTCTTGATGGGAAAACTATTTTTTGCAAGGAGCTACTACCAAAATGCACTTGAATCACTCGAAATCGTACAAAAGAATGTGCCAGAAAACATAGAAATGCTTTTTTACCTTGCACGGACTTACCAAAACTTAGAAAAATTTGAAGCTGAAATAAAATTGCTCAATCAGTTAGAAAATCTAAATATAGAATATGCCAAGCAAGTAGATATTTATTTTTACCGTGGCTTCGCACATCTTAGTCTGGATAGCCTGCACTTGGCAGAAAAAGACTACAAACGCAGCCTCCAACTATTTCCAGAAGAAAACTCTACGTATTTTAACTTAGGAGTCGTCTATTTTTACCAAAAAGAAACGGACAAAGCCTGCCAAAACTGGCATACTGCCTTAGAAAAAGGACACAACAAAGCTGCTCAATTCTTGATGGAAGCCTGTGCTGATAAAGTAAAATTCAGGTCTTTTTTCTTCGTCAATGACCAAGCCAATATGCTCAACAATGCTGAGAGAAAACAGCTTGAGTCTAAAATAAAAGCCTATCAAGATTCTACTTCTACACAAATAGCCGTCATCACAGTGGCATCTCTCGAGGGCAAAGACCTAGAACAAACCTCTCTCAGCATTGCCCAAAAACTCGGCATAGGTCAGAAAAATAAAAACAATGGATTGCTTATCTTCATCGCCAAAAATGAACGAAAAATACGCCTAGAAGTAGGCTACGGTTTAGAGGCTGCCATCCCTGACCTTGCCGCCAAGCGAATTATAAATGATTATATGACTCCAGCTTTCAAAGCGGGCAATGTCTATGAAGGCATAGATGATGCCCTAGATGTCATTATCAAGCTCGCATCGGGTGAGTTTAAGCCTGATGACATACAGCCTGTCTGGACTACAAACAAAATACTTGCCTATATCTTCAGTGGGTTTTTCTTACTGCTCAACCTAACTCGTAGGAGGTCTTTTTACTGGATTTTACTGCTCATCTTCTCATTTCTACTCTTAGAACTAGGTGGAAGAGAATTATTTGGCTTCACAAGTAGCCGCATCGCTTCACTTTCTTTGTATATTTCATTGGGGATTATTATCTTATATTCCCTCAGTAATTTCTGGAGTGAGGTCATCAGGGGGCTAAAAGTAAAAATTGAAGACGCACTAAAAGAAGAAAAATGGCAAAAAATAAAAGAAAACTATATGCCCCACGAAGTAGCCGATAAGCAGGCATCTTTCTCACATCAGTATAAAAATACGCCAGGCACTACTTTGATGCTCAGACCCCTGTACCGAAAAATATTAGCTACTCAAGACAAGCCCCAAGAGCACTTCACAGCTCGCCCCGATGCCTTGCTTTATCAGCTTAAAAGAGAAATTGAATTTCTTGGAAAAAAAGTATTTACAGCACACCAAACCGAACTCAAACAGCAAATCAAGACAGACATAGCTTACTTTGATGCACTAGTAGCTGAGCCATTCTCAACAGAAAACACCCAACTATTAAAAGAAAAAATTGCTTATTATCAAAAAATTACCCATCAGGAAAGTGAATTTAACCAATTATATACACGCAGCAAAGACATCATCCTTGATAATCAATTCTGGAAAGATTTAAAAAATCATCACTATCAAACAGAAGATCTAGGCAAACATCAAGAAAAACTCAGCAATGATTTTAAATCTGCCAAAACCCTTGAAAGCCTAGAAACACTCCAAGAAATAAGCAAGCCTATCTTAGACCTTCACCAAAACCCCAGCCAACACTACCCTGAAAGAAGCGATGCAGCACTAATAAGGCTTGAATCCAAACTTAATTATATTTTTAACAATCCTTTGTTCTTGGAGTCTTCCAGAGAAAAAGAAAGAGTACAGTATAAGCAGGAAATCAACTACTTCAAGGAGTTTTCTGAAAAAACCCTGGAAGGACAAAACGCTGCAAAATTCTTACAATCACTGACCCATTTCGAGAAAATCATCAAAGAACCAAAAAATGTATTAGGGTATGACTTAGAATTTTTAAAAACAGAAATAGAGCGCTTCTTATCAACTATGAACAGCAAATACAATGCTGTCTATACACAAGGAAGCATCACTACAAAGCGTGCAAATCTTAAAAAAGGACTTGACTATGCCCTTAAATTAGACAAAGACAGCAAAACAACAAAACTGCTAGACTTGTATCTTCAAGAAATCCCAAAGATTAAAGCCAATCCTTCTCATTATTTTGACAAAATTCCTGCCCCTGTCTATGTACCTAGCAGCACATCTTCTTACTCCAGTGGTTCTTCCTATTCTAGCGGCTCATCTTACTCTAGCTCGAGTTCTTCTAGCTGGTCATCATCATCTTCTTCTTCTTCCTCCTCGTCTTCAAGCTTTGGTGGGGGGAGCTTTGGAGGTGGTGGCGCAAGTGGAGGCTGGTAAATCTCCGACAAGTAAGCCTACTATTTAGTCATCTTCTGGAAAAGGGATGAATACAAATTTGGTAAAGTCTTGGGCTATGTCTATCACAAATAAGCAGCAAAACTCATCTGCATCTTTGTAAGCTTCTATAAAGTTGGCGGGCTTTACGATAAGGTTACGCTCTACAAACTCCTCAAGGTATGAAATGTGATAATTCCAGTCTAGGCTGCTTGTGTTGCTATCCATCAAAATTTGCCCTAAAGGAATCTCTTGCCTAGAAATAGGAAAAATAGGATACTGAGAAATCTTGCGAGCACGCATCTGATAAGAGGCTTCTTTTAAGATATTGGCTACTTTCACAAAGTCTTTAGTAATCTGACCGAGGTATTTTCCGCTTAATTCTGGATCGTTTTGCATGGTATTTTGGTTTATTTTGTGCAAAAATAAGGTTCTTTAGCACAATAGCCAATTAATGCCGCTTTGAGTATGATATAAGTTCAACTCCGTGGTTTGTGTCTTCACCAAACACGAAACTTTTCGGTCTGTGAAGATACGAACCGAGGGAAAATAGATGAAAATAAGCCTCCCTAAAATATGCTTTGCAAAAAATTATTTTCTAAATTTACCTTTTCAAGTTACCTAATACACACTACAATGAATGCAAATCTTTTTCGGGCAATGGTGCTAATCTTTATCATTTCTATTTTTATAGGAGTATTTTCAATTATTGCATACCTTACCTGGACTACTTACAAACAAGAATCTATGTGCTCGAATTATTATAAAGGAAATACTGAGCATACCAAGGCATTGATTTTAGACAAAAGTATCTCTGTAGATGATGGCTGCCCTCACCCTTTCTTGGCTTATTCTAGCAAAATAGGAGATACCTCGATGGTTAAGTTTTTGATAGAAAATGGGGCAAAAATAAAACAGAAATTTAGCTACAAACGCCCCAAAGTAGCACCTTATGTCATCAAACATACTCCCCTCTTTTATGCCATTTACGGGAAATATGAACTAAAAAAGATAAATTTTCCCTTGGAAATAGACGAAAAATACATTGCTGCCCTAGAAATGCTTGTCCAGAATGGTGCCGACTTACATACGCCCTGCGGCAGAGAATACAAAGACGGAGTGTCTGACAGCCTAAAAACAGCTTACAGAACAGAATCTCCCGATACACAAAACGCCCTAGACATCATCAAACTGATAGACCACCCCTTGCTCAATGATTTTGCAGAAAAACATACAAAACCTTCCACACACAAAAGAAAAAACCACCCAAGCCCAGAGACTTAGGTGGCTGCAAGTGCTTATGCCCAAGCAATGAGCTGCTCGGACTGAAACCATTTATCAAAATGAGCGACATATAAATCCTCTACCTTGTTGCGTTTAATTTTAAGCGTAGGGGTCATCACTCCTGACTCCACACTCCACTCATCACCCACGATGATGAGCCTGTGAATCCGCTCATAAGGATAGACTTTTCGATTGACTTCTTCTAAAGAGGCTTTCAAACCTGCTTCTACGGCCTCACGGCTTGCCTTTTTACCCTCTTCGGAGAGAGAAATCAAGCCCATAGGTTGTGGCATTCCTGAGCCTACTACACAGATTTGCTCTATGTGGTTGTTGGTCGCAAAGCCAGATTCTAATGTAAAAGGCGATACATACTCTCCCTTGGCAGTTTTGAAAATCTCTTTGACCCTTCCCGTAATTTTGAGATAGCCCTCTGAATCTATCTCACCCTTATCTCCTGTATGTAGCCAGCCATCTCGGATGACCTCTGCGGTAAGTTCTGGATTTTTGTAATAACCCTCCATCATCCAGTCAGATTTCATCAGAATCTCCCCTGTATCGGGGGCTATTTTAAGCTCTACCCCTGGCTGTGGCTTGCCTACAGTCCCAAATTTAATATTATCATTAAACATAGAAGTACAGACTGCAGTATTCTCAGACATTCCGTAGCCCTCACAAATCGGGATGCCGAGTGTACGATACCATTTGAAAAGACTTTCGGGCATGGGGGCAGCACCTGTCAGCACATTGCGGGCACGGTCTAGCCCCAGTCCTTTTTTAATTTTATTTTTGACAATGGTATTGAAAATAGGAATCTTAAAAAAAAGATTGAGTTTTTGGGGAGGAATTTTGGCAAAAACACCCTGCTGAAACTTGGTCCAGATACGAGGAACTGCCAAGAAATGGGTAGGCCTTGTATCTGCCAAATTTTGGGCAAAAGTATCCAATGATTCTGCGAAAGAAACCGTGCCCCCACTCACAAATGCTGCTGCTTCTACCACGATTCGCTCTGCCATGTGGTTGAGAGGCAAGTAAGAAAAGAACACCACAGGCTCTTCATCATAGCCTACATGGTCTTTGACAGCATCGTGCACTGTGGCAAAGCAAAAATAACTGAGCATCACCCCTTTGGGCACGCCCGTGGTGCCAGAGGTATAGCAAATGGTCATAAGGTCAGAGTGCTTGGGGATATGCCCTTGCTGGAGAGGTTCGTGCTTTTTGGTAAGCTCATCCCATTGTAAGAATCGGGGGTCTTCTACTTTTTTAGCACCTGCATAAGGCGGGTAAGTGATGACCGTAATGTCTTCGGAGATGCCATTTTTCATAAGCTCCCAGTCATCCAATTTACCCACAAAAAGCACCTTAGTATCACTGTGTTCTAGCACTTGCTGTAGCTGCTCTGCTACCAATGTAGGGAAAAGAGGCACAGAGACATGCCCTGACATCATGATGGCAAGGTCATTCATAATCCAGTGAGCACAGTTTTTAGAGATGATGCCAATATGGCTTTTGGGCGGAAGGTTCATGGCCTTCAGAGCACTCGCCATTCTACGGGCTTCTTGCCCTACCTCTTCCCAAGTGTATTCTATCCACTGACTGCCCAGTGGCTGTTTCAAAAAAACTTGTTTGGCTTTGCTTTTTTCCCACTTATAAAATTGCTCTATCAGGCTAGGCAGTTTGCAAGCGTCCATTTTTTGCTTGCGTTGGGTGTCTATTTCTATGGTTTGCATGACTTTATTTTATTTTTTCTTACAATTATACAAAAACTAGCTCATACAAATTTAAAATAAATTTATGATTTTACTTTTATTTTGGATTAAAAAAAACTTTGAGACCAACTAAAGCCTAACTTTTTTTCTTGAAATGCAAATAATAGTAGCCTTGAGCCTCACTCCCAATGGTGTGCAAGCCCAGCAGCCCCCCAATCAAATGCCCTATCCATACCTCAGGGATGAGCCGATTTTTAAGCAAGTACCGAAACCATTTTTTGTAAAACAACGCACGGGTATCTTGCTGAAACCTTCGCAGGTTAGGCATGGCCTCTGTAGATAAATCTTGCCGAGTAATAAGTGCCAATCCTTGCTTTTCAGCTTCTTGGATTACCTCTTCTATGTTGTGCCAAGCACTGACCGCAAAGGCAGCTGCAGAAAGCCGCACTGCACTCCGAAGGCTTGCCGAACCGTGCTTTAGTGCATCTGTAGTGAAGGCATCAAAGATGAGTAAATGCCCCTCAGGGCTTAGCTTTTGGGCAATCTGCTGCATCACTTGGGGCAGATTAGAGGCATAGCAAAAGCTCTCCACAGCATAAAGCAAATCCATAGGTGAAGACCAAAAAGCAGACTCACCCCAACTGGCTGGGGCATAGCTTAGGTTTTCAATCATCTGAGCCTCCTTGCGGGCAAAACGCAAGTGAGCCAAAGAAGGGTCTAAACCCTTGAACAAAACCCTTGGGTAACGCTTGGCAAGTACAAGGCTATTGAAACCCATGCCACAGCCTAGCTCAGTGATGTGGCTTGGCTTGTATTTCTCAATGATTTGAGAAATGTAATTTGCTTGAGTATGCAGTGCTTCATGGTGCTGCTTCTCCCCTGCCCCTGTGTATAAAGGAAAATGCATGGCCCCTTGCTTGGAGTGAAATCTACGGTAAAGAAAAGCAGTCATCTGAAAATACCTTTTGACTTGCTGCGTATTCATTTTTTTAGACATAAAACCCTCAAAATCAAATAGTTGAGCAATTATATCTAAATCTTTTTCTAATTCTATCACGTCTTTTTGCTTATTTTTTCAAAAATAGCAGCATATTTTTTAGAAAAAAAATAGAGGAAAATTTTTATTTTTCAGAAATGTGTATTTTATTTGCAATCCGATAACGAAACAGCCGGCCCTGTAGCTCAACTGAATAGAGCATCTGACTACGGATCAGAAGGTTTCAGGTTTGAATCCTGACAGGGTCACTTGATTATCAAGCACTTAGCAAATAAAATTGCTAAGTGTTTTTTTTTGAGCCTAACAAAGTGCCTAACATTTCATTCCCCTGGTGGTCTTAGCGTCTTGACCCTCAACAGCAAACTGTTCTTAGAATATCGCTAAGAACAAACTTTTATGAGTTATTTGAACTCAAATATAAAATAAAATCCTGATAATTTATTTAAAAAATAAATCTCCCGCTCTGGCGCAAACTGAGGTATGAGCGAAGCATTGCTTGAACTAGGGGGGACTCAGCTTTTATTATTAAGCGATAGAAAATGATTAATTAAACCAATATTTAATATAGTTTTATGATTATTTCCTTGCTGTGTAATGAAAATATCTTATCTTTGATAAAAAATAACCAAACGCTACTATCCTAATATACACAAAAAAGGAAAATCGCTCTTTTTTTGAAATAATTTATCAATTATTAAGCAAAAACGCTAATTTTTAAGCCAAATTACACAAAAAAATGGTCTTGGAAAACTATATATACAAGTTCTACTAATGTAAGAAGTTTACAAAAAAATAACCTTAAAGAAGAAATCTTTTCTTTGAAACAAAGTTTTGAATGTGAATGAATCATAAAAACTTAAAATATTCCATAATCTAAATCAATAAATACTCATGAATTATTACGCTTTGAAAGGATTATTTTTCGTTGCCTTCTTTGGAGTGGCTAGTTATTTTTTTGACTTTCAAGATGCACAGAGTCATTATACTTTAATCAAAGAAATAGATAAACAAAGCGAAAAGCTTACTACTCAAAATTATACTTGGCAAAAACTTAAAGCTCAGCATCAAGAACACTCACTTTGTAATCACCAAATAGACCCCGCATGTAGCCCTACTTTCACTTGGGAAAATCTCACAGATGGACTTGTCCCAAGGGCAGAAGCACAGAGTGCACTCATCAACGGAAAATTGTATATCTTTGGTGGATTTGTTGGATTAGTAGAAGGCTCTAGTACTGGACTTATCGTTACAAAAAGTGCAGAGGTTTATGACCCTACCACAGATACTTGGACTTATTTGGCTGAAATGCTGCACGGTGTAACCCACCTTGGGGTAGCTACAGATGGTGATGAAGTATGGCTCTGTGGAGGCTTTGAGGGAAATAATCCAGGCGTAATCACGAATAAAGTACAAATCTACAATACTACTACCAACACTTGGAGGTATGGACCCGACTTACCTAAGCCAATGGCCTCACATGGTGTAGCAAAACTAGGGCGTAAGATTCACATTTTTGGTGGCTTACTATCCAATCGTCAAACTGACAATGCCGCACATTATGCGCTAGACTTAGATAACCAAGCCGCAGGCTGGCAAGCACTCGCCTCCCTACCCAATGCACGAAATCATCATGCAGGTAAAAGCACAAGGGGAAAACTCTATGCCATAGGTGGTCAGTTTGGACATGATGTAAGTTATAATGATGTAAACCTCGTACACACCTATGACCCTTTTACGGATAGCTGGCAGCGTGTAGCAGATTTACCTTATACACGCTCACACTTTGAACACGCTACCTTACTTACCCTAGATGGAAAAATCGTCATCATAGGAGGCAGACGTGAAAACATGGCAAGCACTTCTGATGATGCCATTACAGAATATGACCCCGTAGCCAATACTTGGACTGAACTTGAAAAACTCCCAAGAAGGCTTTTAGCACCCAACGCAGGCATCATAGAAGATGAACTGTATGTATCGCATGGAGGTGCAATGTGGCAACAGCCACTGCAAGGTGTGTATAAAACCGATTTTGTACGCACTCCACTCAATCAGCTGGGCTTCCAGTCCACCCAAATCAATGTAACTGTAGCAAGAGGACAAACAAGCGAAAAAGAAATTTATCTTTGGTCAAGCAATGGTGCCCCTACATACACCATTCCTACAGCTGGTTTACCCAATTGGCTTAGCGTAGCCAACCCAACAGGTACTACCAACACCGAAGCACAAGAAATCAGCCTCAACTTTGATGCAAGTAATCTTGCAATAGGAAGCTATAACTTCACTCTAAGGGCAAATGCTCAAGATTTCAGCCAAGCAGAAATAGACATTACCCTTGATGTAGTAGAACAAACTGCCAAAGTACTTTATATTTACGGCAATGTCAACCGATTCGGCTACCTTCCTAATCAAGCTGAGTATGCCAATAGCCCTATACCTTATGACCAAATGCGCCTCAATGATACAGGCAACTTAGGAATGTCTGAGTTCAAAGCAGCCATAGAAGCCCTTGATTTTGAAATTGAGGAGGCTTACGACCAAGACATTACGCTTACAGAGGCTTTTTTAAATGAGTATGATGTCATTATTTTAGGCTCTAACCAAAAAACTTGGACGGCTGCCGAAGCTACCGCAATCAATAATTGGGTGAGAAATGGAGGAGGGCTGATAGGCTACTCTGACTCTGGTTTTGGGGGTTTATTCAATCAACCCCCTCCTGCAGGGCTAAATAACCAACAAGGGCGTAACAGCAACAACCTCTTGATGGAGCAGTTTGGTATGTTTTTCTTTACTGACCAAGGTGGTAGCGGGGGTGATAACCTTGTAACAGATTGGGAGCTAGACCATTTCTTGAATACCAAAGATGGTATTCCACAAAGTCTGCAATTTAGAGGGGAAGGGTGTAGCCCCATCAGAATAGACCCTAATTGGCCTGAAAAGCAAGAGTCTGACGTGATTTATCAAGTCGCACGCTTTCAAAATGGCGGTGCGGGAGGACCTATTACTATCAATGACCCTGTGCTGGGCAATGGTATTCAAGACTACGACATAGACTGTTCATTGGCTGCTGCCGAAATAGGTCAAGGGCGTGTTATTGGTACTTTTGATAGAAATACTTTTTGGAACAATGGCCCTGGCACGGACATAGACGAACACGATCACCGACTTTTTTCGCAAAAATTAGTACAATGGGCTGCAAAGAAAGATTTGCAAGTAGAAGTGCCCTCTGAATCACCCCAACTCACCCTTTCTGCTGAGGAGTTTATTTTTGAAACGACCAACAATACACAGGGTTCTCAAAGCATCACTTACCAATTTACAGTAAGCAACACAGGCACTGGTCCTCTTGTCATTAGTAATGTATCCTTAAGCAATACACTGAGCGGTATGTTAAGCTTTACAGGCCCTACACAAACGAGCGTTGCACCAAATGCAAGTATAAACTACAGTGTTACTTTTACGAGTTCAGGGTCTAGTACAGGATATTTGAGTAGTAATTTAGTATTTACAAGCAATGATGCAGCTAGTCTAGTAAGCAATTTAGGATTGCATATCCTTAAAAAAGCAGGGTTTGAAGGTACAAGAGAACCCGCTTTGCAAGATGTAGTCAATGCACTTGGTTATGATATTGAGGTAGGTTGGTCAGGCTTGACGATGCTTCCCTATCCTTTCAATGGCAGTAATGAGGCCTTTGCCAATGGCTTAATTAATATGTCGCCTGAGATGTATGGTGATGAAGTACCCGCCCAAACATTCAAAAAGGTAGGCAATCAAATGGTAGAACTAATACCTGTGGCACGTTATTCTCCTGCTGAAGAGTTGCCTAGTGGTTGGTACACCAACAATAATGGCACGCCTAATCTGAATCAATCATTTGTGCTTTCCAATGGCTACGGACAGCATCAGACGCTTTTTCCACAGATGAAATCGGGAGGTATTACATCATTTGACCCTCAAGATGCTGAGTTTGGGATATATATGAGTTCAGTAGTATTTGGTAGAAACAGTTATACCGAAGACATACTCAATGTGCCAAGTACGCCTCCAAGTACTGCACCAGGTACGGGTAGCCGTCATAGAGTAAGAGCATATCCTTTGAAAAACAGGCAAGGCATACCTATTCCCAATCAGTACCTACTTTGTTTTGAAGATGCCAACAATGGTGATTACCAAGATTATATGTATGTCTTGAAAAATGTAGAGCCAGTAAATTGTTCAAATTTTGTATTGTCAGGCTTTACAAGCGAGCAACCCACTTGTGCAGGCAATGATGGCAGCATTGCGCTGAATACTACTGGCTTAGAAGGTGCAAGCTATGTATGGAGTCATAATTCAAACCTCCATAGTGCAGTGGCTACTGGCCTAGGTGCAGGAACTTATACTGTAACAATTAGCAATGCACTTGGCTGCAGTGTATCTCAGTCTTTTGAGCTTTTGGAAGCTACGGGCTGTAATCCTAACTTGCCACAAGAAGC
>JAABSX010000072.1 GCA_011390205.1 Microscillaceae bacterium
TTCAAAGAACTTTTAACAATTAAAAATACGTATATTTATACATATAAACAAATAATTTTCTATCTTTTTTATTAACTTATATTATACTGACTTCTTATGTTAAAAAAAGTCATATTATTCTAGTATTTATACAAAACAGGGCATATTTATTCGCTTAAATACAGAATTATATTTTGCTTGCTTGAATTAATGAAATATTATAGCTACTATTGGACTCGATTAATTATTTATTCATAACTCAAATCATTTATTTATGAGAAAATTACTACTTTTATTTTTTCTCTGTCTGGCGACATTGGTAAGCTTACAAGCCCAAAACCGCAGTATCAGTGGCAAAGTTACTGATACAAAAACAGGAGAAGGAGTCCCCGGAGTCAGTGTATTTATTGAGAATACCACCAAAGGAACAGTTACGGACATCAATGGCACTTACAGTATTGAAGCGCCCTCAGGTGCTACACTTGTGTTTCAGGCTGTAGGGCTTAGCACCCAGAAAATCGTGATTAGCACTCAGACTACACTAGATGTACAAATGAGTGAAGACAATAAAACACTGGATGAGCTCATCGTTACGGGGTATCGTGATGAAAACAAACGCACTTTTGCGGGCTCGGCTACTGCAGTAGATGCCAAGAGTATCTCACTTGTGCCTGTAGCCTCTATTGACCAAATCTTACAAGGGCAATCACCAGGCTTAAGGGTATCTGCCACGAGTGGGCAGCCAGGAGCTTCGGCTCAAGTACGAATCCGTGGTACGGGCAGTATCAACGGACGTAACCAGCCGCTTTATATCTTAGACGGCATCGAGATTACTGCACAGCAATTTGGGACACTAAACCCCAATGATTTTGAACGAATTGATGTACTCAGAGATGCCTCTTCCTCTGCCATCTATGGCTCAAGAGGTACAAATGGGGTCATCGTTATTACTTCTAAAAGAGGCAAAGCCCAAAAAACACAGTTTAACTACAATGTGCAGTATGGTGTCTCCGCAGCCCCTGACTGGAGAGTAAAAGTACTCAATACCAACCAGAAAATAGACTTAGAGCTAGAAACAGGCATCGGTATTGCACCTTCTCTTACCTCAGAAGAAATAGCTGAACTCAGAACCGTAGAAACAGACTGGGCATCCGAAATGCTCAACCAAAATGCACGCACCATCAACCACGAAATCAGTGCTACTGGCGGAAATGCCAATACCACTTTTTATGTCTCTGGAAGTGTTTTCAAGCAAGATGGTGTAGTCAAAACCACAAAACTAGACCGCTACACAGGTAGATTTAATATCAATCACGATGCTGGCAATTTCAGGTTTGGCAGTAATTTTACGCTCGGATATTCTAAATCTAACTATACCCGTGAGGGAGATACTGGACTGGTCTCACCGCTGAATGCCATCCGCTGGTCTAACCCCTATGAGCCTGTGTATATCAATGGAGAATTTAACACTGCAATCAACTCAGGATACCGCCTACGCAGCGGGCAGCCCAATGGAGTAGCAGAGCTTTTCTTAAATACACGCAGCTTCGAAGATATAAAAGTAGTCGGCACGGCTTATATGGAGTATGATATTGCTGCCATCAAAGGGCTAAGTGTACGTACTAACTGGGGGGTAGATTATTTCCAAAGCAATGATGAAGTACTCATAGACCCAAGCACAGCCTCAGGGCGTGGCGCTGTAGGAAGACAGGGTTCTCTATTCAGACGCACCCAAAGGTCTGCACGCTTTACAGGTACTACTTCTCTTAACTATAACACAACCATCGGTAATGACCATAAATTAAATGTGGGTCTGTTCCAAGAGCTGGTGTACCGTCAGTTTGACCGCTTTAACTTTACAGGATATGGGCTTACAGGAAGGCTCAAAAATGAGGCTGGAATCACCCTAGCCAACCCTAACTTTATCCCGAATGTAGGAGGTACTGCTACTCAAAACAGCTTGGTTTCATTTTTTACAGACGTTAATTATAGCTTCAAAGATAAATATTCTGTCAGAGCCAATGCCCGTGTAGATGGCTCGTCTCGCTTTGGAGAAAATAACCGCTACGCTTTCTTCTACTCCTTAGGAGCAAGCTGGATAGTAAGTGATGAAAACTTTATGGAATTTACAAGAGGTTTTGTAGATTTACTTAAAGTACGTGCAAGCTACGGTGTGCTTGGCAATCAAGAAGGAATTGGTGACTTCCCCTCTTTTGAACTCTATGGTGGTGGAGCCAATTATGCAGGCATTGCAGGTGTAAATCCGCTTTCACTTCCCAACCCTAACCTCAAATGGGAATCAAGCTCACAGTTTAACCTAGGAATAGACTATGCTGTGTGGGACAATAGAATCACGGGTTCTATGGACTTCTATAATAAACTCACTACTGATCTCTACCTAGAAGTAGAGCTATCTCGCTCTACAGGTTTTGAGACACAACTACAAAACGTAGGTGAAGTACGAAACAGAGGCTTTGAGTTTTTGATTAATTATGAAGTCATCAGAAGCAAAGACTTCTCTTGGAGTGTAGGGGCTAACTTTGCCTACAACAGAAATGAAGTGCTCAAACTAGACGGAGACCGCACAGAAAACATAGCTGGAATCGGAATTACCCGTATAGGTGAACCCCTCAATAGCTTTTTCTTGGTGCCTTACGCTGGTGTAAACCCTACCAATGGTGATGCTCTTTATCTAGATTTAGATGGCAATGTTACCCCTGAGTTTTCTGCCTCTTATAGCCGTATTTTTGGTACTTCAGATGCCCCCTGGATAGGAGGCTTTAATACCAACCTAAGGTACAAAGGGCTTGAGCTATCTGCCTTATTTACTTGGATGACAGGATTCGTGAACTATAACAATGAGCGAAATAACATAGATAACCCTGATTATATCACTGACAATGTGTCTGCTGACTTCCTAAGAGCATGGAGACAGCCAGGAGATGTTACGGATGTGCCTCGCATAGACAATGCTACCACAGAAGTGCCTCGTAGCCCTTATTTTAGTGAAACTACACGTTACTTAGAGAACTCTAAGTTCCTGAGATTACGCAATGTTACACTTTCTTATAACTTGCCTCTAGCCTGGACCAATGCCATCCGTTTCCGTGCTGTGCGTGTATTCGTACAAGGGCAAAACCTACTTACCTTCACCCCTTGGCGTGGCAATGACCCAGAGGTAACCAATACTACGGGTGCAGTTTATCCTACTCAGCGTACATTTACCTTTGGTCTAAATGCTGGATTTTAATTTACAAAAAATTAATATTATTATGAAAAAAATATTTTTATATACAATTATTGCTTCTCTTATGCTCTTGTCAGCTTGTGAAGGGTTCATTGATCTAAAACCTACACATCAGCTTGATAGAAGTAATACCTTTCAAAACATTGAAGATTATGACAATGCCCTCACAGGTGCTTATGGTGCATTAGTATCTGTAACTAGACCACTAACTGGTACGTCAGTAGGGTATTACGGGCGAAACTACCTCTGTATGCCAGAGTACATGACAGACAATACTACACGAACAGTGGAGCTTTTCTCAGGGCAGGATGATACCGATAACTGGCTGGCAACCCCAACAGCAGGTAGAATTACTGATGCTTGGAATGACCCTTATGTGGTGATTAACCGTGCCAATACTGTGATAGAGAATATCGAAAGTGTTTCGGAAGATACCCCAGGGCAGCGCAACCGCATCTTAGGACAAGCACTTGCCCTGCGTGGCCTGGCTCACTTTGATTTATTGCGTTTCTTTGGGCAAGAATATGGACGCAACTCTAGTGCCTTAGGCGTAATCGTGCGTACACAAAATGACCTCAGTTTTCCTGCTCGCAGCACTGTTAAAGAAACGTATGACCGAATATTTGATGACCTTAATGATGCCTTCACTCTCCTAGGCAACGTAGATCGGGCTATCAATACTTCTACCAATAGGTATTACATGGATCAGACAGTGGTCAGGGCCCTTATTGCAAGAGTAGCCCTTTATGCGGGAGATTATACGCTTGCAAGAGATGCAGCCAACGATGTGATTGGCACTGCAGGTTTTGCACTTGCTCCTATCAATCAGTTCTCTGATATCTATACTGCCGACCAAACCCTGGGTGAGGTCATCTGGAAAGTAAGAATACAGCCTGGTGGATTTCGTATTGCAGATGATTTATATTTTGTGCCAGGTAACTTTAGCACTTTCGCCCCTACTGATGAAGTAAGAGGCTTATTTGATGAAATCAATGATGTACGATATGATGTATCTATCACCACACGCACCTCAGCCCCTCCTGGAAGTAGTCTGTTTATTGTAGGAAAATACCTCGGACGTGCACCATTCAATGATGGTGTAAACGACAATAAGGTAATTCGTATGGGTGAAATGTACTTGATTCGTGCAGAAGCCCATGCCCGTCTTGAGCAAGATGTTATGGCTATGGCTGATTTGAATGCCTTGCGTGCTGCAAGGATTAATGGTTACGTAAATCAAAACCTGACAGGCAATACACTGCTAAACAATATCTTGTTAGAAAAGAGGAAGGAACTTCTTTATGAAGGGCATCGCTGGTTTGAGCTACGTAGATTGGGGCAAAGCATCACTCGTACAGAGTGTAATCCTCCTTGTATCAGCTCTACGCTGCCTGCTGGTAGCCCCAGATTTGTGCTGCCTATTCCACAAGCCGAAGTTACCTCTAACCAAAATATAATTCAGAATCCTGGTTATTAATCAGAATTTTACATTCTAAAATTTAATCAAATGAAAAATTTAAAATATCTACTCTTGTTGGTGCTCATTGGCTTATTTGCTGCCTGTGAAGAAAACCAACCCATCCTATTTAGTGACGCAGCAGTGGTCTTTGAAGGGCCTAACCAATCTATCACCGAAAGTGTTGGCGGGCTCAATTTAGAACCGAACACTACTACGATTACTGTCTCCCGTACCAATACAGACATCTCACAGGCACTTACCATTAACTATACGACTGAGGCTATTTTAGTTTCTACAGGTGCTACAGTGAGTGATGTCTTTAGCATCTCTGGTACAGCAGGGCAGTTTACCATCCCTGCAAATCAATACAGTACTTCTGTTACACTTAGCACTATCAATAACATAGAAACTGATGGAACCAAAGAGGTAACCATTACTATGACAAGTGCCGATGGTGCAATTAATATTGGCTACCCTGGCCCTGATAGCCCTAAGAAATCTATCAAAATATTTATTGAAGATGATGATTGCCCCTTTGATATCGATAATTTCTTAGGAGATTATAATTGTGATGAGCCAGCATATAGTTCTATTTATGATGTGTCTTTTACCTTGAAACCAGGTACTACCAACACCATCATCAATGATAACTTTTGGTTCTCTAACGCAAGTGTTGAGTACGTACTTAACCCTGATAATAACACGATTACAATCCCTTTACAGAGTGTTGATGGTGACTATGGTAATATGATTATAACAGGCTCAGGCACTATTGAACCATGTACAGGCAAAATGACCGTAAACTATTCAATTGATAATGAAGGCTTTATAGAAAACGATGTGCATATCTTCACTAGAAAATAAGGGATTTATTAACTAAATATCTACTTTTCTCTACAAAAAAGGACTGCGCTTCTAAGCGTAGTCTTTTTTTTATTATTTTTAATAGTTTTACTTTCATTTTGAGTATATTCGCAGTATAATTCAAGGCCTACAAGACATCCATCTAAAAATGAAGATAGAAGAGGAAGTAAAACAGAAGAAATTCAGAAATGAGCAGCACAAAGCCATTATTAATTTGTTTTTTACCAATAATTGGGTAAGCTCTCAGATTAAAGATTTACTCAAACCACATCAGATTACTCTACAGCAATACAATGTGCTCAGAATTCTGAATGGACAAGCCCCCAATGAGGTATCTATACAAGACATCAAAGAGCGCATGCTCGACAAAATGCCTGATGTATCACGCATCATAGAAAGACTACGCAAACAAAAACTCATAGAAAAACACACAAACAGCACTGACAAGCGCAGCGTCAAAGTAACCATCAGTCAAAAAGGAAAAGATTTACTGGAAAACTTGCAGCACTATCACGAAAAAATGGATCAGACGCTGCATAGACTCACCCAAGAAGAAGCCATGCAGCTTAATCAGCTCCTAGACAAAATCCGTAGTAAATAATCGGTTTTGAGGCTGGCGTTCCTGCGTTTTTTAATCGTTGTATTGGGTCATTGTGCGCTCTATCCCGATGCTGCAGTAAGACAGTGTCATCTCTACAGATTTTGTGATGGCATCGTCTAACTCGGGCTTTTGTGCTTCTTCAAAGTTACTCAATACATAATCTGCTTGCTGCCCCTTGGCAAAATCACTGCCTACTCCGAATCTAAGGCGGGCATAATTGGCATTTCCTAACACCTGTTCTATGTCTGAGAGCCCGTTGTGCCCTCCTGCCGAGCCTTTGGGTCTGAGGCGTAGCTTTGCATGGGGCAAGGCAATGTCATCTACAATGACGAGCAAATTTTGGGGACTTATTTTTAGCTGTTGCAGCCAATAATTGACTGCCTTGCCACTGAGGTTCATAAATGTGCTGGGCTTGATAAGGTGAATCACTCGCCCTTTGTACTTGATTTCGGCTTTTTCGGCAAGTTTTTCGGGCTGAAAAGAGGTTTCGTACTTTTTGGCTAGCTCGTCTAGCACCATAAAGCCTACATTGTGTCTTGTAAGTACGTATTTTTCGCCAGGGTTACCCAAGCCTACAATCAAATATTTCATAACAAATCTAAAAAGTAATAGGGCTAACCATTAGAAAAGGTCTTGCCTCACCATTATGTGGCAAGCGCAAGACCCAATAGTAAAAGTTTAGTAATTTCACTGAAAAAATAATGTATCAGTCTGCAGCAGCACCTTGCTTGCTTCGGAGTGCTCTTGGAATCTCCACAGAAGCGATGGGAATCATCGGGTTTACAAGAATCTCATATCCCTCTGGAGTGATTTCTTTCACCTTGACAGATTTGCCCATTTGTAGTTTAGAAATATCTACTTCTATATAATCAGGCAAGTTGTCAGGCAATGCTTTTACCTTTATTTTTTTCAATTTAGACATCAAACGACCACCTGCTTGTACGCCAGGCGAGTTTCCTACAAAGCGCACAGGTATTTCAATCTTCACTGGTACTTCTGCACTTAATTCTAAGAAATCAGTGTGCATGATGTACTCACTTACAGGGTGAAACTGCGCATCGTGCAGTACGCAGTCATAAAAATCTCCTTCGATATTCAATTTTACACGATATACATCTGGCGTGTAAATGATTTCTCTAAAAAGAATCATAGGTGTATAAAAATGCACTAAAGTACCTTTACTTCCGTACAATACACTGGGTACATTTCCTTCTTGGCGTAGCTTTTTGGTAGCTTGCTTGCTTAAATCTTCCCTGTAATAACCAATAATCTCAATTGTTTTCATTTTGCTCTCTCTAATTAAAATTTCGGACACAAAATTCCGAAACAAAATTTATATCTACAACACTCTTTTTAATTTGAATCAATAAATAATGAACTAATAGACTCGTATTCGTGCACACGGCGGATGGCAGTGGCAAATAACTGGGCTACATCCATTACTTTAAGTCTATCTGATGGGCGGCGCAAAGGAATCGTGTTGGTAACTGCGATTTCTTCTAAGACCGAGTTTTCTATATTTTCGTAGGCTTTTCCTGATAATAGTGGGTGTGTACAAACTGCACGAACCGACAGTGCACCTTTGTCTTTGATAATCTGTGCTGCACGGCAAATAGTGCCGCCTGTGTCTATGATGTCATCTACCAAGATGACATTGGCACCCTCTACATCTCCGATTACCTGCATAGAAGCAATTTCATTGGCACGCTTGCGGTGTTTATCACAGACTACCATATCTGCATTAAACATTTTTGCATAGCTTCTTGCCCTGCCTACTCCTCCTACATCTGGGGCAGCAAACACGAGGTTATCTAATTTAAGGCTTTCTACATAAGGCACAAACACGGCAGAGCCGTTAAGGTGATCTACTGGAAAATCAAAAAAACCTTGAATCTGTCCTGCATGCAAATCACAAGTCATCAGCCTGTCAGCACCTACTGAAGAGAGTAGATTCGCTACTACCTTGGCAGCGATGGCGACCCTGGGCTTGTCTTTGCGGTCTTGGCGAGCATAGCCAAAATAAGGCATTACCACAGTTACATATTTGGCGGAGGCTCTACGGGCTGCATCTATCATTAAGATAAGCTCCATGAGATTGTCTGCTGGGGGAAAAGTAGATTGGACTAAAAATACATCACTTCCTCTTACTGACTCTTCAAAGAAAGGAGACATCTCTCCATCACTAAACCGCTGTAGAGTCATTTTCCCAAGCGGCTTGCCATAAGATTTGGCAATGGACTCAGAGAGATAGAGAGATTCAGAACCCGAAAAAATTTTTACGGAGGCCATTGTAATTTTGTCTAAATAGGTAATGCTATAAAACAAAATTAACAATGCACCAACTGAGTACATTGTTAATTTTTGTTGTCCGACTAGGGCTCGAACCTAGACTCTTCTGAACCAAAATCAGACGTGTTGCCAGTTACACCATCGGACAATTTGTGTTTGGTTGTGCAAATATAGGAAGGATTCATTATTTGCCAAAATTTCTTAAATTTTTTTTTTCAAAATTTACACTTTAGCCCCATTTCGTCCTTTAGAAGCTGTTTTAATTCTTCTAATTTATCCGTGGGCAGGCTCAGCTCGGCTTGGCAGCACTCTGTAAAGTCTTGCTGGACAATCTTTATCTCAAATTGCTGTATCAGCTGCTTCACTCGGCTTGTCTGTGCATAAGGGTATTCTATAAAAAAACTGCTGTGTGGCACTTTCTCTATGATGTGGCTTTGTGCAAGCGCCTCTTGAGTGGCGGTTTTGTAAGCAGCTACCAGCCCTGAGATGCCTAATTTTGTGCCTCCAAAGTATCTTACGACTACTGCCAGCACATTACTTAGCCCATAAGAGCGTATTTGATTGAGGATGGGCACACCCGCAGCGTTATTGGGTTCGCCATCATCATAGGCACGGTGATAGGGCGGATGCTGTGCTATAATGTATGCATAACAATGGTGCCCAGCATCAGGATATGCTTGCTTGAGTGCGTCCAAACGCAATTTTGCGTCTTCTTCTGAATCTATGGGAAAGGCAAAAGACAAAAATTTACTTCCTTTTTCTTTGTAAAAGCCCTCTGAGGGCTGTGCTATAGTATGATAACTGCTATTCATTCTCTGAGTATCTCTTGTTTATTTTCTTAATGTATTTGGATGCCAGTATAGGCTCAAAATTATCTCAAAAATGCCACTCCTGTGGCTTTTTGCAGACTTTTATTTACTTTTCTGCAAAGATTCCAGACCTACGTTCTTGCAAAAATGCTTTAGCAAAGCAATTATTTATTTTCTTAATGCGTTGCGAGGTATTTGTCTGCTTCTGCCCTCACACTCTCATACTGAGCTATTTTTTTGGCTTCTTTGTAGTAGTTTTTGGCAGATTTGCTGTCTTTGGCTTGGTCTGCAAGCCTTCCTAGCCCTGCATAGGCAAAGGCATAATAATCTACGGTGTATCTCTGATCATACTTGCCTGCTTGGATTACCTTTTGGTAATATTCTTTGGCTTTAGCTCCATTTTTATAATATTTTTCTTGAATCATTCCTTTGAATAGATTTTGGGCTGATTGGTATAGATTCTCTGGGCGGCTTTGAAATTTGGAGAGATGCATCTCGGCTTCAGCATACCTGCCCACCAGAATCAGGGCTTCGCAGTACCTTGTCCAGAAAAAAGGATTTTTGGGGTATTGGCCAATGAGCTGCTGGGCATAGTTCAAGAACTGCATGTAATTTTGCTCATACTTGCTGTAGATAATTGCCAAATAAATCTTTGATTCTACCTTGCTAAACTGTGAATGCTGTGCAGCTTGCTGAAAATGCCAAAGCCCTTTTTGCTTGTCTCCCCCTGGAAAAAACAGCATAAACGGCTTTGCAATGGGGTGTGTCTCTGGATATTGCACTGCATAGTATTTAAACAAGCCACTGGAAAAATGAAAATCTGCATAGTTTTTTTCTTCTCCAAATCCTTTTTTCATATGTGCATAAGATTTTTTACCATATCCTACGGATTGCATAAAATCTCCTGATTCTGCCTCATGCTGTGCCAATAGCCCATAAATCATCATTAAAAAATAGTTACCTTCTAGGTCATTGGCATTGACATCTACTCTTTTCTTGGCATAATTGGCAGCCAGCTGTAAGTACTGATTGTAATACGTATATTGAGGTATCGATTTTTCTAAGGGGAGGTGCTCCCAAGAGAGTCTGTAGGCTTTTAAGAATGGCACTACGGGGTGCTTGGCGTATTTTTTTTCAAGCTGTGTGGTGAGCGCTTTGGCTTGTGTAAAGTTTTGATTGTAGATGTTTTCTAAAATTTGGGAAGAAAGCTGTTTTGCTTGAGCATCTTGCAAGATTTGGGCTTTACCATTCTTATGAAAAATAAAACTGAAGGCAAATACAAAAAATAAATTTAAAACGATTGTTTTCATGATTGGAGTTAGGTAAATTGAAAATTGTAGGAGTTAAGTAAATTGAGAATCGTAAGAATGTAATACTTACACAGATATTTCTCTCCATTCTCCATTTTCCACTCCCAGTTGTACCACTTTCTAAACCAAAAATTCAAGAGATGGTTTGTCATCATCACATCCAGCTCTTAAGCATCATATGCCACGAAGACAAGGCTTGCTCTACTTGACCAAGAAAAAGCCATCACTGCCTTGGGTTTGATACAAGGGCATCAATAAATAGCTGTTAGACTGGGCATAGATGGGCCCATTTTTATCTTCGGCAAGTAGCTGCCCATAATGCACTTTGTCAAAATTTTTAAAGCCAAGTTTCATTTTAAATTGGTCATTCTCATGGATTTTGTGCAGGTGCTCTAAATGCAAAATGCTGGGCAATCGGCTAAACTTTTGGTGCAAGTGCTGCGAGGTCTGAGAGAGGTCAGGAAAGAAAACAGGCGAAATCAAGCCACTTTGTGCCAAGGTGGTCCAGATACCCCAGACGAGGTTATCTACAGATTGAGCTGCTTGGTGCAGCCCCCCTTCAAAGGCAAAAGAAATAAAACCATGGCGGATAAAGTAATGAATTGCAAGGCTCTCAAGCTGCTGGTCAAGCCCCAAAATGATGGGTACTTTAAAGCTCTCAAAAAGGTGCTTGGCATTGTCATATTCATTGGCAACCACGAAGGTACCGTTGTCGCCTGAGGTAGTATGTAAATCTATGAATATTTTTTGTTTGTATGCTGCAAAGGGGATTTCGTCTAGCACCTTAAAGATTTGATTGAGCTCTGTAATTTCGGGGCTATGTAATGTAGGGCTTTCTCTTGCCAGTTTGATATTGGCTTCAGACCAGATGCGGTTAAGGTCTTCGTGTATCATTCTTTTTCCTTGCTGAATGGCTGAGATATTGCCCCTGACTCCGATAAACCTGCCTTGTGCAGGGGGTCTGTGTTTGTACAAAAACTCAAACACTTTTTCCAATGCCTTGACCCCTGCAGGCTCATTGCCGTGCATTCCTCCGATACATATAATAAGTGTATCACTTTGAGGTGGGCCATATTTTCCTATAATTCTTTCCATGGTATTGTGTTAGCGTATCCTATCTTTGGGTGTATTTTTAGGATGTTGTTCTTCTTTTTTGGCTGCCAATCTTCTAAATAAACTAGAAGTGATGTCCAAAAAGTTGCCTTCGGTGATGATTCCTATCAATTTATTTTTGGTAACTACAGGCAGGCAAGTTACTTGGTGCCGATTCATAATCTCCATGGCTTCTATCACTGTAGCTTCTGGGCCAATGGTGATGGGTTTTTCTATCATTAAATCTTTGACCACCTTGCCATCTTTAGAATCGTTTTTGTATGAATTACTAAAATAACGCAGCAAGCGCCTTGATGTTACTAAACCTACCAATTCTCCTTGCTCATTTTCTATGGGGATATATCGGATGTTTTGCCAATCCATCATATCTGCTGCAAACTCAGGAATTTCTCCTATATTGACCGTAAAAATATCAGTGGTCATAAATTCTTCTACCAGCAGTGAGTAAGGCTCCCAGTGATTATTGTCGTGAATATCTGCCAACCTCCACAAATGTACAGGCTCACTTCGCTCTTGATTGACCATAATGCTACTCACGAGGGCATTGGTGGCTTCTTCTTTGGTGGTTTCTTTGATGAGCTTTGCGTAGGAGTTAAGAATCCATTTAGAGCCTGTCATGCCTGAGCGTGTGCGGTTTTCTATGATGTCCATATACTTGTCAATGTCTTTGTCTAAAATATGGGCTTTCTTAAGTCCTGCTTTTGCGATGGGTAGCAGTTCTTTCTGAATCAGGTCTGTATCTCCGATGACCTGCCCCTTTGCCCACACAAACTTGGCACTCAGGCCTACACGTGCCGAGCGGATAAAGTTGGCTTTGGTTTCATCAAAATCAAACTGTTTGGTTACATCAGGGTAGGCATCTTCAAAGCCATTCATCAAGCCAATCCAAAAAGCTGCATTGGCGATTTCATCTACTATAGTGGGGCCTGCGGGCAAAATTCTGTTTTCTATCCGAAGGTGTGGCTTGCCATTGGGGCTGACTCCGTAGCAAGGGCGATTCCAGCGATAGACCGTAGAGTTATGAATATTTAAAGCCCTGAGTTTGGGGGTGATTTTCTGCTCTATGCACTGCATTACGTCTTCTTCTACATCTGTGGTGAGCAATACCCTGAAGCGCATGATGTCTTCTTTGTAGAGGTCAAGGATAGAATCTTTGAGCCATCTATTGCCAAAAGTAACCCTTGGGCTGGTGTAGCGCAGATGCTCCCCTGTGGCACGGGTATCCACAGACTGCTGAAAGAGGGCGATGCGTGTTTCGTTCCAGAGTCTTTTGCCAAAAAGCATGGGAGAATTACTGCTTACGGCAAGTATGGGAGCAGCGATGACCTGTGCGATGTTGTATTTGCTCACAAACTCACTGGGCTTCACCTGAAGATGTACCTGAAAACTGGTATTGCATGCCTCTATGAGGGCAGTTTCTTGTTTGATGTTTAGCTCATCTATGCCTTCTATTTTTAGCTCATAGACATTGCCTCTGAGGCGAGTGATTGCCTCTATGAGGGCATAATAACGGTCTAGTGGGGTGAGGTTTTCCATTTCTATATCAAACCTTCGGATGGTGGGCAAAATGCCCGTAAGCAGACACTTGACATCAAACTCTCGGGCGGTGTCTTTGAGCAGCCCCATCAATGCATGAATCTGTGCCTCTAGCTTTGAAAAACACTCTCCCGTGAAAGGAAGTGGGTCAAGGTTTGCCTCGAGGTTAAACTGTGCCAGTTCGGTGGTGAAATTAGGATGTTTGAGCCGCTCCAGAATCTGTATGCTCTTAGAGGCAGGCTTGTTGTTTTCGTCCACAAGACAAATCTCTTGCTCCGCCCCGATGTGCATCTGGTCTGTCTCAAACCAGTCATTCTCTAGCATTTTTTCTAACGCCTGAATGTCTTTGAGTAAGTGGCGTGTAAACTGGTTTAGCTCTTGCTGGTTGGCAGCGATGCGAACTCCCTTTGCTCCCATATCGTTTTTGTTTATTTATTTAATTAGTGAGGAATAAGTTTATCACAAATTAGATTTCTCTAAAATGACAAATATTGCTATAATATTTGTTAATATCATTCATTTTTTATTTTTTTCGGGATAAAAAGAGAATTAGTTGGAAGCTTAAAAAAAGAATTTCAGAAATTTTCTGAAATTCTGGAAAATCAAAAATGCAGCTAAAACAATGACAATCAGCTACTTGCACTGCTTTCAGAACCTTGCAAAGCCTTATGACAACCCTTAGAAAATACCGAAAAAATAAAATCTTATCCGAAGTATAGGTTTTATCAAGGCTCTAGCATAGTTTTGTCGGCTATGAAGGAAAAAAGCAATCAAGAGTTAAAAAACGCCCAAGACTATATTTCAAGTTTTTTGAAAAATTGGAAGTCAGAAAGCAAAACACAAAAAGAACTTGTGCAGCACATCAAAGACTATTGTAAGCATCACAAAATCCATAAATTTAATATCTCTGCCCCTGTTCTCTCCAAAATGGGCAAAATATCAGCAGAAGTTGCCGACGCTACCTACCTCAAGTTCGAAAAAATCCTCAAAGGATGGCAAGAAAATAAAGTCCCTAACAAAGACATCATCCCCGAACACCTGCCCTTCATGCACCTCAAAGGAAAATACGAAGTCTATCACAAAAGCAGGCACAAAGACACTTTGCTTAAAAATATCTTAGAAATCGGGCCCGAGGGCAAAGCATTTATGCACAGCCATAGCAATCATACACATTATGGCGAGGTAAGTATTTTTCAGGAAACTATGGTGGCGATTAATTTTCATACACTCAATCAAAAAGATTTTCATTACCAAATACTGATGAACCTCAAAGGATACCTCGAGTATGGGCTTTCGAAGGTTACGCACATCTGGGCTATCTCCACCACGATTACGCTGGAGCAGTTCCCGATGGCAAACCTAAGAATCATCTGCCCATCACACAATGCACATAACAAATTGTCGCCTGAAAATATAGACCTTACTTCCCCTGATTTTCAGGCACACCTTGAGCGGCATCCTGCCCTTTCGGTTTTTATCTCTGACAAGCCCAGCCGCTTGCTCTGCCCCTACGAGGTAAACGAAAAAATCTAACCTCCCTTTTTCCTGAAATTTCCTGAAATTTCTTGAAATCGATTACTGAAATCTGAAATCACTAAATTTCTAGGAAAAAAAATATATTCATTGCTACTTTGCATTATATACAAAATATAAAAGCAATGATGGAGCATAATAAAGAGCCAATAGAGCAAATCAGCACCTTTACAGTCATCTTGTACCTTGTAGGTGCTGTCCTTACGTACTGGATAATAGATAAAATGCTAGGCGCCCTTCTAAAAGTGCCTGTATGGATTTATTACGCACTCATCATCATTGGCTACATCGCCTATACAAATCATCATAAAAAATAAACATAACACAATTCTCAAATGAAAACACGGATACTCAGCACCATGCTAGGCTGTTGTCTATTATTGCAATATGCCACAGCACAAGAACGCAATAACTTCAGAAAAGACTGTAATTATTTTAGAGAGTACAACGAAATCACAGAAGAATGGGGCGAGTGGCAAAAAGGCAATAGCACTTTTGCATTCAATATCAATACAAACAATGATATCAGAGTCGTCTATCCCAATGGAAATACAGAAGTTCTCCGTAATCTAGGCAATAAAGAGGAAAGTAAAACAAGCCAAGGGATAAGCTATGAATCAGTAAGAGTCATGGACGAAGGGGGAATCATAGGTTGGCTTACACTCTATGAAGATGGTACTGTGCTGCTATCATTTAAAGGATTTATATATCAATATGACCCCTAAGTAAAAAGACGCTATACACCCATGGAGACCAGCAACCATTAAAAACGGGGCGAAACCGAAAAGCCTAATGAGTAGGAAATTTTAATCAATTAATCAGTAATCGTATGAACTACTACACAGAAGTAATTAGCAAATATGCACAATTTACAGGGCGTGCAAGACGCTCGGAATACTGGATGTTTGGGCTAATTAACCTTATCATTTTGTTAAGTACTGCATTTATAGGAGCTTCATTAGACACTTCAGGGAGTGGTGCAGGTCTTTTTATCTATATTTTATACTTTCTGTTCGCACTAATACCAAGCATTGCAGTCACTGTCAGAAGGTTGCACGATACAGGGAATAGTGGGTGGATGCTATTAATCAACTTTATCCCTGTCATTGGCCCAATATGGCTATTCATCTTGATGTGTATAGAAGGTGAAAACAAAGAAAATCAATATGGCATAGACCCCAAAAACCCTGCAATAGAATATTAAAAAATCAAAAAATACGGGGCAGCCGAAAACCGTACAGAGTAGGCAACACACTCAATTACAAAATATTATGAAAAAACTCATCTTTTCCCTCCTATTTTACTTAGCAATCATCAGTAGTAGCCAAGCACAGACCGTCATTATGATGGAAAAAACTGGAGGTGTCTATACTGTCCCTTGTAAACTAAATGATTTACCTATGAGGTTTATATTTGATACAGGGGCATCAGATGTATCTATCTCAATGTCTCAAGCAAAGCGTATGCAAGAACAAAAGAAATTAGAGATAAGTGATATTCAAGGTATAGAGCAATACCGAATAGCCAATGGTGAGTTGGTAGAAGGCTATAGGATTAACCTGAAAAAGGTAGAGTTTGGTGGACTGACACTTTACAATGTACAGGCTTCCATTAGTAAAAATCTTGATGCACCCCTCCTACTAGGACAATCAGTCATCGAAAGACTTGGCAAAATCCAACTAGAAGGTAACAAACTCACTATCCTAAACGGTAAAAACAACAGCTACAACTATGCCCAAGAACCCACTGTAAGCACCTCCCCAAGCATGTCAGAATCTGCAAGTAATGGCGATATCAGAGCAGTATATAGCTACTCACCGATTATAGAAAAGCCCTAAATGGGAAACGCTAGGCAAATAGGGCAAGCCCACGAAAATAAAGTAATAATCCTACAAAGAATAAATGCTGATTACTACAAAGTAAAATCTGGCAATACCATAGGCTATCTCTGGGCTGGCTGGCTTAAATAAATT
>JAABSX010000073.1 GCA_011390205.1 Microscillaceae bacterium
AACCGAAGCCAAGGTATCCGTTTTTTTGAGAGAAGCTTGTAATTCAAATTGATTTTCTATCAATACATATTGTTCTATGCTGCCTTCCCCGCTGTGTGAAGTATTACTTAGGGATACTTCATAGGACTAATGAATTGAAAGAAAAGTCATAGACTTTTCCTGCGTATGCAGAACAGCCACCAAATTAAAAAAAACAAACTAAAACCAACGTTTCCTTACCTCAACACCCTCTGTTTTTTTTACAAAAAACAGATAAATAGACCCTTGCAGGGCAAGCTTTGCTTTCATCGGTCGTGTCAAGTCATCTTTCAGAAGACCCAATGCAGCTAAGTTTATTCGTATTGATTTAATTCAATTCTTTCTTTTATTTGAACAACTCCCGATCCTATGTATCTTTCTGCCAAAATATTTGCTACTCTGCAAACCTTTTCAGCCTTTACCATTTCATTAAAAACATCTTCACCTTCTTTTTTAATTATTTCCTCTTTCTCCTCAGGCATAAAAACTTCGTCATTGTTAATCTTTAATTCTTCTGGTATTGGTTCTCCAAAATCGAGTTCAAATTCTCCGTCATTTACTAACATCTTTCGGATTGTTATACCATTTTTAATTAAGCAAAATCCAAAGACTTGAGATGTTTCATTCCAAATTATTGAAGCTATTTCGGTATTTTCCATATTCAAGAAAGGATTCTCATCTTCAAACGCTTTATATGCAAGGTCTCCATTACATAAAATCTTGCAATTTCCTTTGTTTCCGATGAAAACGCTTTCATACTGTTTACTCGTGTTGTAAAAATCAACAACTTTTCCTTTTTCCAAATTTGATAATCCAATAATTTCTAACAACTGTTTGTCAGATTTTGGATTTTCACTTTTTATAAAAATTGGTGTTAATCTAAATCCCATTGATTTTTTATTTTTCTGTTCTACTAATCACTCAAAAATCTTAGACAAATCTATGGTCAATTTATGCACCACAACCGAAGCCAAGGTATCCGTTTTTTTGATAGAAGCTTGTAATTCAAATTGATTTTCTATCAATACATATTGTTCTAAGCTGCCTTCTTCGGCATCTACTATCCAATATTCACCCACATTGTGCGCTGCGTAATCTTGAAATTTGACCCCATAGTCATTCTTTCGGGTGCTTTCCGAAAGGATTTCCACAACCAAATCAGGAGCAGGAAACAGCTTTTGGTCTGCTGTAAAAGTATCTGCAATTGCCTTGCGATAAAACACAATATCAGGCTCGTAACAATTTCGTGAAAGGGTAATCATCATTTTTTCTATGCCTACAAAGCCTAAATTGTGGTCATCGACATAATTCATAAGATGTTTTGAAAGACGGCTGCTCACCCTCAAATGCGCCATTCTTACGGGTGAATGTAAAACAATTTCGCCGTTGATAAATTCAGCTTTTACATCTTCGTGTACCATTTCCAAAAATTCATGCCTTTTTTGAGCTTCTTCTTTGAGATAGGCTTGCATTTTTTGGATAATCAAAGCCACATCAGGGGCTTGTTTGAGTTGTTCAAATAAGGTCATAAAGCAATGGTATTGTATGTAGGTTTGTTTTACTACCCGAAGCTGGAGCTTCGGGCTACAGTTCAAAAACGCTCAGTTTGCAAAATTGGTTTGATTACGTGTGCTTATTCTGCATACACCTGAATCTTAGACAGCCTCAAACCCTCGCCCTGCGCATATTGGAAAGAAAACTGAACACTTGTATCTGTCTGAATTAAAACCTGTTGCTTAAAGGTATATTTGGGCATAAACTCCCAAGTTGTTTCTATTTCTTCCAAGAGGCTTAAAACGCTGTTCAAATTCGTTTTACTGCCGAGGACGTGATTGCCCGATACATAGTGCCTGCCGTTTTGTGCATCGAGGCTAATTGTTCGCAATACCCCCTCCACAAACATCAACTCAGTACCTTCCCTTGTAAAATACGAAAAACCGAAGGAGGGATTATCACGCTCGTAGTAGTGTCGTTCAGCTGCTTCTATCTCACCAAAATACTCCTCATATTCTGCGAGGGGCATACCCGCTTTGAGCTCTCTGAAATACTTGAAACTTGCGGTTTTGAGGAAGTCTGTAAGCTCCACTACTTGATTTGAGTGAAAACCAAAGCCACTGTAACCCAAGCTATGGTACAGATGAGATAAGTACTCCTCTAAGGTATAAGGGGGAATTTTACTTGAGTTGGGATAGTTGCGTTTCAAGTCATCGGGATTGGCTATGAAGTGCTCAATATAATGCCTTATGGTCTCTTCTGCATAAAACCGTAACATTCGCCCTACACTATGCCCTACATCTCTATAATCCTCGGGGTGTAGCATAGACATCAAAAAAGGAATGACCAAATCAGGATATAAGCCCGAACCTTCCGCCTCCTCTACAAAGCGCAGTTTGTCTATGAGCGGGTCTTTAGCTTGATGATTGTGGTAGTGAAACTTGCGGTCGCTTATTTCCCCCTCAGGTACGATGCCGCTATAAAGCAGCAAATCTATGGCTTTGAACTTTTGGTACCAAATCACCTCACAAAACCCATTGTCCGAAGGTCTTCCAACACAAAAATTGAGTGCCAAATAATCGGCAAATTGAATCAGTTGTTGAGGATGCTGCTCAAATATGCTCAGAATTTGTGCGAATGCTTCCTGACTCAATTGGTCAAAATCATCTGTGTTGTGGGTAATAAAAACATCGGCAAATGCTTCAAATTCCTTGCCTTCAAGGGTAGGAAAATGCGCTTTTGCGAGTGAAAACCGTGTATTTGTATCGCTTTCGAGGTAGTTTTGAATTAGATTTTTCATTGAAATCATTCTTAAAAATTAATCGATTATATACCCAAAATACTTTTCCAAAGCTTGGTTTCTATCCAAGCCCCGGGTTTTGATGTCCCAAGCGATGTCCAATAATTTGCCGATGCCTGCTATTGCTAAAGCCCGCTCATCAGAGGGAAATAACTCTATTTTTTGTATTATTACCCAACGCTTACCCATATCTTCCAAGCTAACGCAAAGAAGGGAGGTAGCATTTGCCCCTGAGTCTGCCATACTGCGCTCATAGTCCCAACGCTCACTGTCCGTAGCGAATATCTTGGTAAACATTTCGTCTATATGAATACTGTTTACAAGCAAATGTTTGTTTGATACTGTATTAGCTGTAGCAGAAAGGCATGCCCTTCTGCTACAGATATAGCCAAAATACTTTTCCTCAGCTTGCCCCATATCCAAGCCCTGCTTTTTGATGTCCCAAGCAATTTCGGAAAGTTCGGTAATGCCCGAAAGAGCCAAATCATAAATATCTTCGGTTCTGCCTGCGAACAAGCCTACTTCTTCAGTAGGTGCAGAGCGTCCTTTGTTTTCGGTAATGGTTACCCAAACGTGTGTTTTAGCATCTGCCCCCGAGTGTTCACCCGTAGAACGCTCGTCTTCCCATCGGAAGCTATCGGTAGCACCTACTACGATTTCTTCCTCGCTTACCTGAATCGAATTGATGATAAGATGTCTCATATTCTGTAGCGCGAAGCTCCAGCTTCGCTTATTGTATTTTATATTTTCTCCCGAAGCTGGAGCTTCGGGCTACTCAAAAATCAGTTTCCCACTATTACGTAATTTATCTGAAACTTTCAAATCAGGATTGTCTTTCAAATATATCCTTATGTTCGGAATACTCAAAAGCGTATCGGGCAGAGTCTGCAATGGATTGTACTCAAGATGCAGATGCTCTAAAGCTTTTAGTTGCCCTATTTCACAAGGTAGCTCTCGGAGTTGGTTATGTTCCAAACTTAGTGTTTCCAAACGGGTGAGCTGCCCAATTTGAGAGGGTAAGGCAGTAAGCTGGTTGTTGTTTAAGGATAAGCCAAGAAGATTTCTTAGTCGGCATATTTCAGGTGGCAGAGCTGCAAGTTGGTTTTCATACATTGTAAAATATTGAAGCTCTTGAAGTTGTCCGACTTCGGGCGGTAGCACTCGGAGTTGATTACAGTTCAGGAACAATTCTTTGAGGCTACTGAGTTGTCCGATTTCGGGGGGTAGTTCTTGGAGTTGGTTATGATTCAAATACAGTTCTTCTAAATTACAGAGTTGTCCAATTTCAGACGGCAGTTGGCTAAATTGGTTATCAGATAGGTTTAAGAATTGTAAATGAGTGAGTTGTCCGATTTCGGCAGGTATTTCGGAGAGTAGATTCTCTCGCAAACTTAGCTCTATCAATTTATTGAATTGACATAACTTGGTGGGTATGCGGGTGAAGAGGTTTCCACTCAGCACCAGAATTTTTAGCCCTGTTATCTGTTCAATTTCAGCAGGCAATTGGCTAATTTCGCTGTCAGCTAAATACAAGCGTTCTAAGCTGTGTAGGCCTATGATTTCGAGTGGGAAACTTTTGAACTGATTAAAACCGAGGTTCAACTCTTGCAAATTCGTGAGTTGTCCAATTTCAGGTGGTAAGTGGTCAATTTGGTTAGAAAACAAACCCAACTCTTGTAAATTGGCAAGTTGTCCGATTTCAGGTGGCAAGTTAGTAATTTGGTTAAAAGACAAATCTAATTCTTGTAAATTGGTGAGTTGTCCGATTTCAGGTGGTAGGTTACAGATTTGATTAGAAGACAAATCTAACTCTTGTAAATTGGCGAGTTTCCCTATTTCGGTGGGTAAGGCGGAGAGTTGATTTCCTGATAGTTCTAAGATTTCTAAGTCCCTCAAAACGCTTATTTGGGAAGGCAACTCAGTCAGGTTTCGTCTATTTGCATAAAGCTTGCATGGATTATTTACGTCAGCATGATGCTTCCACACCCACTTTAGCATCGTTTTGTAGTCCTCAATCGTAGCCCCAAAATGCGCTTCAAATTCGGTGTGGTAGTTTTCGGCTGATTGTAAAGCCAGTAAAACAGTTATCTTTTTATCGCTTTCTAAAAGTTGTATGATTTTTTGAAATTCCATATTCTGTAGTGCGAAGCTCCAGCTTCACTGTTGTTTGTTTTATGTTCTTCTTCCGAAGCTGGGGCTTCGGGCTACTCCACTGTGCTAAGATATTATCTTAAACTCCCAATGAAATGAAAAATCTATACCATTGGTTGTGTTAAGTGCTTCGGAGAGGCACTTAACACAGCTTAGAGATTTAGCAATCAGCAATGGTATAATTTTCAATCATTTATCCACTCACTTTTGGATATAGTTATAAAGCATTCTTACCTTTTGTGCATCTTTAAAGCCTACTACGTAGCTAGATGCATCTTTTAAGTTGAGCCATTGAGAGAAGTACTTTGCCTCTTGATAATGATAGAAATGCCCCAACAGATAGAGATTTAGTCTAGGCTCTTTATAAATACTAAATCCAGAAAAACGCCCTGCGAAGCGGTCTAGGGGGTGTCTGGCAGCGGCTTGTATCTGGACTTTAAAATATACTTTTTCAAAAACATTGCGATGCTCAAGACGATAGTCACGGATAGCCTCTCGAAAGCCCTCAATATTGGCTTGGGTTTGGTCTAGCTGGTCAGCAAGCTGGTCATAGGTGCTGAGCAGAGAGTCTCGGTAAGCCTTCATGCCTATAAACTGTGCTTCTACTCGTTCTTTGCGCTCATTCCAGGCTTTTAAAATGCTTAGGTCTTGGCGAATTTGGATTAACTCCATTTTTAAATCTGCACGTTCTTCTGGGCTTAATTTTTGCCCAAGAACGGTGGGAGTAAGCAGTAAATAAAACACACACACAATCAAAAACGACTTCATACTTTAAAGGGAATAAAATGGTGACACACAATCTTTCATTCTTTTCTGAAAGTTTAGAAACAAACTATTTCACCTTGCGTATATTTAAAAAAAATAAAACAATTTATCTAAACAAATACGTCTTATGAAAATTTCTTTGCGATTTATTAAAATAGACTTGGTAATGCAGGCAGTCATCCTATCTCTCAATCTTGTCTTGGCAGCGATAGGCTCTTTTTCCTTTATGTTTTTGTTTTACGCCATGTATCTCCAATTTTTTATAGGGTTTTATCAAGTATTGCTAAGTGCTTTGCCACATATTTTGCTCAAAAAAACGATTTCACCCGAGTTGTATCATTTTCGTCAGTATCATTTTTTTGGTTCGTTGCTATACGTTACTTTTTTAGTAATGGTCGTACCTGGCGGCTGGTTTGGGCTGTTTTTGGGCATAGGAATTCCACAGATAATTGCTTATGCTTACTTATACCTTACCTACCGTGATTACAAGTCCAGGATTGATTACCTAGAAAACCGCTCTACTATTCTGGCTTATTAGTTTTAGTAACTAATTTTCTAACTAGAATAAGGGTTTGAAAGTCTATACAATAGTCTTCCAAACCCTGTATTTTTTCTTACATCCTCGCTTTCCAAGGGATTTCATTTATGTTAAGTTCTTGGTGCATTTGTCGGCAAAGTACAAAAAGATAATCTGACAAGCGGTTAAGATATTTGATGACCAGCTCTGCCACGAAGGATTCGTGCTGAAGGGCAATACAGCCTCGCTCGGCTCTTCGGCAGACGGTGCGGGCGATGTGCCCAAACGAAATAGAAGCATGCCCTCCTGGCAAAATAAAATTACGCATAGGGGGGAGGGTTTCGTTCATAAGGTCTATTTCTTTTTCTAGCATTTCTACATCTTGCTCATTCAAATCAGGAATTTTCAGGTTAGATTTTTCGGGGTCAGCAGCCAGCGAAGAGCCGATGGTGAAGAGCCTGTCTTGTATTTCTTTGATCAAATCACGTCTTTTTTCATTGACTTCTTGGTCACGTAATAAACCTATGTAAGAATTTAGCTCATCTACATTGCCATAGGCGTTTATTCTGAGATCAGCTTTGGATAGGCGAGTACCACCTATGAGTGAGGTCTGACCTT
The DNA here is from genome assembly GCA_011390205.1 of Microscillaceae bacterium. Classification (GTDB taxonomy): domain Bacteria; phylum Bacteroidota; class Bacteroidia; order Cytophagales; family Microscillaceae; genus JAABSX01. The sequence continues at coordinate 6,864 of JAABSX010000073.1, forward strand.
GGTCGCCTGTTTTGGTGTATATTTTCATTTTTTTAGAGGAAAGTATGTTTTTAATCAATAGATATATTTATCGAACTATCAAAGAGAAAAAGAGTTACAAATTGGCTTTATTCATACTGTATCTGTATGTTTAGCTGTGTAGTCCGTCCTTGGTCATCACTACAGGCAATGTGCATGGCTCCCAGCTCAGGCGTAAAAAAAACAGCTTCATTGGGGGAGGCCACTTTATAAAACTTTTGATTTAAGTACCAATAGACCTTCCTGACATCATGGGCAGCCTTGCATTTGAGCTGTATCTGAGGTGGGGCATCTCGGTCTATGATGTATTGCTTGTCTGCCGAAGGGGAGGTAATGACAGGCGATTCTCGGCCTTGGTCTGTGAGCCTCGTGCAAGTAGCAGAATGTGGAGGCGCTTTATCTTGTGAGATGCCCGAAAAATCATAAAAAGCCGAAAATTCTGCAGAAAGATTGGCGTAAAGTGCCTTACGATAACCTGCAGCAGGCAGGCAAGCCAGGCAATAAGACTCACGGTCATCTTCTGAAATAAAAACTTCTCGGAGGTGTGTGCAGCGTGTCGAGGGCGAAATCAAGGGCAGGTATTGGTCTATGATTTGATTCTCACAAAAATAATTGGGTGGCAAGCCTGACTCAGAGCATACCCACCTGATTTGCAGTGTCTTGGGTGCTTTAAACCAGTTTTTGGGGCTGTTGTATGCCAGTGTATTAAAGATTTCGAATAGGAGGGGAGTCGCTACTTCACCACCCACCAAATGATTGACCCCTTCTCCTGAGAAATTACCTATCCAGACTCCTACAGTATATTGCTCATTATAGCCGATGCTCCAAGCATCACGCCTTCCAAAAGAAGTGCCTGTTTTCCAAGCTACTTTGGGGATTCTGAGCGTATTTTCAAATGCATTGGGCATATCAGGGCGTTGGGCTTTGGTCAGAATATTGGTGATTACATAGCTTGCTGCCGCTGAGAAGAGTTCAATGGGTTTTTCTTCTTTTTTATTTTTCTGGAGATATTGCAGGGCTTGATACCTTCCTTGATTTGCAAAGGAGGCATACAATCCTACAAGATTTTCTAGGCTTACCCCACAGCCCCCGAGCACTACAGATAGCCCTAGTTTTTTTTGGTCAAGGTTTATCTGCTGAAAATTAGCCCTCTTGAGTTTCTGGATGAAATACCCCATGCCTATCTCTTGCAATACCCTTACTGCGGGGATATTGAGCGAGCGAGCAAGGGCATCTTCTGCACTGACTTTACCCATAAAATCACGGGAGAAATTTTCGGGCTCGAAGCCTCCAAAATCTATGGGCACATCTGCCAGCATGGTCTTGGCAGTTAGCACTCCTTTATCAAAAGCAAGCCCATAAGCGAGGGGCTTTAATGTGCTTCCTGGAGAGCGAATGGCTTGGATGCCATCTACCTCTCCAGCATTTTTTTTATCTTGAAAATCAGGAGAGCCCACATACACCTCTACTGCTTGGCTTCGGTTATTGATGATGAGCACTGCGGCATTGTAAATATTCAGATGTGCCAGTCTTCTGACATAATTTTGGGCAAGCTGCTGCACTTTTTCTTGTTTCTCTAGGTGCAGGTGTGTGTAGATAGGGTTTTGGTGGGGGTATAGTTTTCGGAGGTGATTAGAGAAGTGTGGTGCTTTTTGAGGGGCATCTTGGCGGACGGCATTGAGTATCTCTGTTTTGGCATTTTGGATAGATTTCGCAGAGAATACACCTTCATTCACAAACCTATCAAGCCATTTATCTCTTTCTTGCTGGATGTGTTCATTGTTTTTGCCCATGACCAGTGAGGTGGGGCGGTTAGGGATGATGGTCAGGGTTACAATCTCTGCCAGACTTAGTTTTTGGGGCATTTTATTAAAATAAAGCAAAGAAGCTGATTTAATTCCTTCTATGTTGCTGCCATAAGGCACAAGGTTAAAGTACATCTGTAGTATTTCTTCTTTGCTGTAGTGCCATTCTAGCTGCAAAGCCCTGAATATCTCCCAGGTTTTATGGGCATAAGTTCTAGATTTGGGTTCAATCAATCTGACCACCTGCATCGTGATGGTAGATGCCCCCGAAGTAGTCTGCATTTTGAGGAGATTGTTAAACAAAGCCCTGCTGATAGAGACAGGATTCACCCCAAAATGATAATAAAAATACTTGTCTTCTTTATGGATGAGTGTCTTTTTGAGTTGGGGGATAATCTCATTTAATTCTGTTTTTAACCTCCATTTTTCATCTTTGGTGAGGTAGGCATGGATGATGGTAGAGTCTTTATCAAGGATGATTTGGGAGTATTCTACGTTGATTTGTGGAGGATATGCCCAGTTAAGACACAAAAAAAAGACAAAAGCCAGCACACTTACTTTTGCCATCAGCCAAATGCTATGCTTGCTAAAAAGCCAGCGAAGTGAATCACTAAGCCAAAGCGGTGCTCGGGTATCGAGCCAATGTAGATAAATGAGAAGGTAAATACGCAACTTTTTTATTTCAAAGATACACAGCACACCGTCCATATCCAAATCTTAGGAATGCTTGTCCGCTTGTTTAAAGCCCTCACAAGTCTTGGTCTTTTTCTATATTTAAAAGATACTCAATCAGGTTTGCTTCTGTGGGGATGTCTAGTTTTTTTCTCAGGCGATAACGGTTGATTTCTACTCCTCTTGTGGAGATACCCATCAAAGGGGCTATTTCTTTGCTGCTTAGGTTCATACGTAGGTAAGCACAAAGGCGGAGATTGTGCGGGCTAAGTGTGGGAAATTTATTTTTCAGAATTGTTAGAAAATCACCGTGTACGCTGTTAAAATGTCTAAAAAAATTATTCCATTCTTCATCTAGTTTTTCTTCTTCGGAGAGGGCTTTTAGTAGCTGCTTGATGATGGTGATGTTGGCGGCTATTTTGGTGTTTTTTTGAAGTTGTTGTAGTTCTTTTTTTAATTTTAGAATCAGCTCTCTTTTTTGTATCAAGTTCATGGTGGCGCTGGCGAGTTCGGTGTTTTTATGTTTTATTTCTGCGTCAAGTTTTTCGTTTCGGAGGCGGATGGTTTCTTTTTCTGATTCTGAGAGTTGGATTTGGTGCTGATAAGCAAGTTGTTTTTGTTCTTCTTCAAATTTTTGCAGGTCGGCGAGTTGTTTTTCTTCTTGGTTTTTTCTTTGTCTTTTTGCTTGGTATTTTAATATGGCAAATAAAAAGCCTACAAATAACAAGAAATACAACACATAGGCCCAGAGGGTCTGATACCATGGGGGGCTGATAGAAAAGCTAAATTCATAGACAGAAGACTCATGCGAAGGGCTTTTTCTTGCTTTGATTTTAAATGTATAACTTCCTGCTGGAAGGTTGGTATATTCTTTTTCGGTATTGCTATTCCAGCTGCTCCAGTCTATGTCAAAGCCTTCTAGGTAGTAGCTGTATTCTACGCCCGCAAGATGCCCATATACAGAGGCTGTATAAGAAAAAAGCAGTGAGTTAAGTTTGTAGGGGATTGTTATTTTTGCTTTTTCTTGGTGAGCGTGAAGTCCATAGCCCCCAAAAAGCACACTGTCAATGCTGCCTGATGTCTTTATCTTTGATACATAAGCCGAGAAAGGTTTTATGTTTTCTACATATTTTTCATAGTTAAGATGGTAGAATCCAGATTCACCCCCTATCAAAATATTGCGATTGTCATAAGGGAAAATATTTTCAAAACCACTGACGATTTTATTGTTTAGCTCAGGGATATAATGTGTGAGAGGTTTTCCTGAGCTAAAGTCTATCACACCGAGCATTTTCTCTTGTACAAACCAAATGTTGCCTCGGTTATCTTCTTTTAAATAGCGGACAGGTTTTTCTCCAAATATTTTTGCGTAGGTGTTAGATTTTAAGATTTTATCTGATTCCGAATCATACTCATAGATGCCTTTCGGGGTAGCAAAAATAATTTTACCTTTTATTTTAAATACATGGTTATCTAAGTCAGAAGGTAGCCCTTCTCTTTGTGAGAATAGCTTAATGGCTTTGTTAGGAAGTGTAATTCTATAGACACCTCGGTAAGGGTGTGATACCCAGATATTGCTTCCGTCTGTTTCTGTATAGCGGCTAGACTCTTTAAAGTTTTCTAAAGAATCCACACCTACAAATCGCCCATTATCCATTTCAAATATCTGCATGCCTAGGTAGTTGCCAGCTATTATTTGCAGTGAGGTGGCGGGTGGTATAGGGTGACAAATCCAGTAACCTGTAGATTGTGTGATGGACTTGGCTTGTTTGTTTTGAATAAAAAATAAACCATCATCTCTTCCAGCCAGTAGTTGATGATGGACCACTGACAAGTTCCAGGTCAGCCCTTCAATGATTTTTTTGGGCTCTTGGGCAATGCTGCTTAGGTCAGTAGCTGACCGTAAAGGAAGCCACAGCAGCCCTGTAGAGAGTGCAAAATACAAATCATCGTTTAATACTTTTACATCATAGCCCGTACCATTGTTAAAGGTAGGAGGGTTGATAAGTTTAATGGCTTTATCATAAGCAAAGAAAGCCAGTCCATTGTCTAAACCCACCCAGACATCATTGTCAGTATCTGTGAGCAGGCAGCGCACTGTATTGTTGGGCATCCCATTTTCAGCAGAAATATTCTCAAGCACTGTTCCCTGTGCTGATATTCGGTAGATACCATTAAAGTAAGTACCCACTAAAAAAGCACCATCTTTTAAGAGAGACAAAGAAGTAAAATGTTGATTGGCATTGATTTGAGCAGAATTGATGCGAAAGGCTGTTAGTTTATTCTTTCTTAACAAGTATAGCCCATTGCTGACCGTACTGAGCAGGCTACTTCCATTCTGATAGCTTATCAAGTCTGTCATCAAAAAATTAGGAGGCAATAAATCTTTCGGAATAAAGGGCTGCCAAGCATTATTTTGGTAAATGAGCAAGCCCGTCTGTCTGTCGTGGGCGAGTATTTGCCCCTGATGCTTATGCAGCGAAAGCCATACAGAGCTTGCAGGATATACCGTAAGCTGCTCACCATCAAATTTGAAAATTTTAGTGTCTGTCCTAAAAAAAACATCTTTGCCAAGTACCTCGAGCTGCCATACATCCGTGAATCTTTGGTCTTTCACTGGTAGCAAATATTTTAAAGAAGTATATTGAAGCCTTCCTACTTTGTCAGTAGCAAAGTATCCTAGCTCATCTTGTGCACCCACGTAAAGTTTTGATTCCATACCAAATCCGATAGAGCGCAGTATGGTTTTATTGGGTACTGGATACAGATGCCAGTCCGTCCCATTATAGACAAGCAGCCCCTCATTGTTGGCGATATACAAGCGGTTTTTTGCATCTTGAGCAATGTCCCAGTTTTGAGTGCCTGCCTCATATTTATTTCTTGTAAAGCTCGCAACTTCTGTCTGACTTATCAGCCCTTGCGAAAGTACCGCAAAGGTTTGCATAAATACTCCCAAAAATAGCAGAAGTATCTGTACACATAAAATGGCTTTTGAGCCCGTATATTTTAGTTGATGTAGTGCTGATGTACTCATATTGAGCATAAATGTAGGTTTTTTTTTACTTGTAGTAGTATTGATGTAGTATTTTTTTTGGAGTTTCGCAAGTAGTTAGACATCTTTGTATAAATTTTCCAACAAAGATTATAACTTCTCTAATCTATTGGAAGATAAAAGGTTTTAGTTGTTTTGGCACAAGTCAGCAAAAGTAAAAAACATACTGAGTGTTGTTTAAATCTTTGGTCAATCCAACTTATGGTAGTACTTAATTCAAACATAAACTTTTTCATCATGAAAAAATTAACTACACTCTTTATAGCTCTTTTCTTGAGCTTTTTGTGTGCCAAAGCACAGCAACAAGGTGTCGCTGTCAAAAAAACAGATACTGGCTTTAAGCTAGAAGTCAGTGGGAAACCCTTCTTCATCAATGGAATGAACTGGGACTATTTTCCAGTGGGCACTAACTTTAATTATAGTCTATGGAATCAGCCTGATGATTTTATAAGAGGTGCCCTAGACTCCGAAATGTCCCTATTAAAAAATATGGGTGTAAATGCAGTACGTATGTACACGGGCGTGCCTGCCAGATGGATTACATACATCTATGAAAAATATGGCATCTACACCATGCTCAATCATTCATTTGGTAGATATGGACTCACACTGAAAGGCGCTTGGGTAGCCAATACAGACTACTCCAACCCGCTCACAAAGGAGCTTCTCATCAAAGAAACCAAGGAAATGGTGCAGGAATACCAAGATACTCCTGGATTGTTGCTGTTTTTGTTAGGCAATGAAAACAACTACGGTTTGTTTTGGAGAGGAGCAGAAACAGAAAATATTCCCATAGAAAACAGGCAATCAACTAAAGATGCTCAGAATCTATACAAACTCTTCAACGAAGCCACAAAAGCGATGAAGACCGTCAGCCAGAAGCACCCCATAGCCATTTGTAATGGTGACCTTCTCTTCTTAAACATCATAGCCCAAGAATGTAAGGACATAGATATATTCGGCATCAATGTCTATCGTGGTGCTTCTTTCACAGATTTGTATGACCGAAGCAAAAATGAATTTGACAAGCCCGTAATACTTACTGAGTTTGGCTCAGACGCATACAATACCCAAGCCAACAAAGAAGACCAAGAATACCAAGCTGAAATACTGCTCAGCAACTGGAAAGAGATTTATGCAAATGCCGACGGTATGGGCAAAAATGGCAACTCACTAGGTGGGTTTACATTTCAATTCAGTGATGGCTGGTGGAAAACAGGACAGACTGTAGGCTTAGATGAACATGATGCTACTGCCTCTTGGGCAAACGGCGGATATACCAATGACTTTGTAGAAGGACAAAATAACATGAATGAAGAATGGTTTGGTGTTTGTGCCAAAGGGCTTACAGATGAGCGAGGTATGTATGATTTATATCCTCGTGCGGCCTACTACACCCTCAAAGATGCACATACTTTTAATCCATACAATGTAACTGGGCCAGAGGCTTTGTCTTTGCTTGACAATATATCTATAGCAGAGGCCACACTGAGAGCAAGAGGTGATAAAGCTGCACTAGAATCCAAAGACAAGGGTAAATTATACCTAAGTAACCTACAGGCAAACTTCTATACTTTCTATACTGGAGGAAGTCTTATCACTACGCCTGATGCTGCTGACCCAAACAACAACACAAACTTCCCTGCTGCTACTGGATTTGACCACATGCAGTCTTTTAATGTGGGCGTAACCGCAAGGCCAGCTCCTAACATGAAAGCCAATGTGCAGTTTAACTTACTCGGCAATGTAGCCTTAAATCCTATTGATGAAGTATTTTATGAAAATAGAGGCAGACCTATCACTGTAAACACACCAAATGGCCCCGAGCAAATCAACTCTAACAATAGAGTTCAACTCTATAGAGCAAGCTATACTTGGGACGCAAAAGACTTCAAACTCACTGGATTCTACCGTACGGGTCATTATCACTGGGGCTATGAAGGTGACTTCTTTGGGCTATACCCCGAAGCTAATTATGGACCAAACATAGACATCTACAATGGGCAAGCTCCTTTCGGATTTGAAGTAGAAGGAAAAAGGGTACTAAAAGGATTCTCCTTAGCCTTTGGCCCAGAGCTTTGGTGGGGTGCTAACCCAGCCGTACTTGTAAAATACAGACGACAAATCGGTAAGTTTGATGTAGCAGGTATATTTCACGAGGATATTATCCAAAGAGATAATCTACAAAGTTCATTTGCTGTTCCTACACCCAAAACAAGAAGAGCCTCTTTGAGCATTTCTCGTAAATTTGAAAAATTCGCTTTCAATATTGGTGGACTATGGGGCGGACAGCCGCTTAATGGCAGAATATTCCAAGTCATGAGAGATGGAGAAGCATTCCAAAGCCAAATTAAAAGCAGCGACAACTTCGGCGGTAAAGTAAAGCTTACCTATGCCAATGGTCCTTTGCAATGGTATGGATTGGCTTCTTACATGGGCTTAGTAGCCAATGGAGGATTTGACCAAACCCAAACCATCACAGGCTGGAAGCTTAAAGATGTAGGCAGTGGAAATATGTACAATATACTGACAGGCTTTGCCGTAAACGTAGGTAACTTACAAATTGCACCTAACTTCTTGTACCAAAAACCCCTCGAAGGACCCGTACCCGCAGGAATGGCAGCACCCGCACGCCCAAGAAATATCTTAGATGACCCCTTCTCAGTAAGAGGTAACCGAGAAACCGTAGGAGGTGAAATATTGCTTACCTATGACCCAACCCCTGCCACATGGATGTACCAATGGGATAATGACCGTGCCGAAGATGCAAGTTTTGCCGCAAGCTTGGGCTTTGTGTACCGACACTTGCCCACTATACAAGATGCAGCCATCGGTATCTTAGCCAATAGAAATCTTTTTGCATTCCCTGGCTCTGCACCTGCACAAGACCTCTGGGAAGTCAATGCAAGGATTGTATCTAAGTTACAGCCTAATTTTGGGTTTATTGCGAATCTATATGGTGGCAATGGACAAGCAAATGGGGACAGCCAAAGAACCATCAACCGATACGGATTTGATATTCGTACCATCTACAATAAACTCAAATTAACCACTGTTGCTAGATTCAATGATTGGGGACCCTTTGATTACCACCGTGACTTTAACCTTACCTATCCTGTACAGCTGATCGCTGACCTATCGCTAGAGATAAGCAATCCTGATTGGTTTATGCTGCCAGGTACTAAAATAGGCATCATGGGTACTTACCGTACACTCAATGAATTTTCTAACAGATATTCACCCATAGAAGGCATCGATGCAGGAGGAAATTTTGTGCCTAATCCCAATGCAATCGGATTCCCTAATGGCAACGAATGGGAAATACGTACTTACATTCAAATAAATATTAACAATTAAACAACACAAAATATTAGTAAAGTATATATTTAAAATGTTCAAAAAAATATCATTAAAATGAAAAATACACAATCAATTTATACACTAAAACTCCTCCTTATTGGGTTATTCCTGATGATAGGCTGCGAAATAAGGGACATAGACGAGTTGCAGCCCATTTCTTTTCCCAAAACTGGTGAGGTCTTTATAGACGATTTTACTGGAGACTTACAATACGCCGCCTTTGGAGGCTCAGACGTAACAGCCTTTCAAGTAGATCAGGCAGAAACCTATGACGGCTCTCCGCAGTCTATGCGTTTTGCAGTGCCCGATGCCGACAGCCCTCTTGGTGCTTTTGCGGGTGGAGTGTTTTTTAGCACAAGCGGAAGAGACCTCTCAGGCTACAATGCACTTACTTTTTATATCAAAGCATCACAGCCAGCCACTGTCGGTGAGATTGGCTTTGGCAATGACTTAGGAGAGAACAAATACCAAGTTACTTTTCCTAGCATTGCAGTGAACACCAACTGGCAAAAAATAGTCATCCCTATTCCTGATGCTTCCAAACTTGTCGGAGAAAAAGGATTGCTCTATTATGCTGCTGGTCCCGAAAATGGCAGAGGTTATACTTTCTGGATAGATGAAGTAAGATTTGAAAATCTATCTACTCTTGGCGAGGTGACAGGTGCTATTTTAAACGGAGAAGACCAAGTAGCTGATGGTGCCGAAACAGGTGATAAATTCAACATTCAGGGGATACAAGCAAGGGCTATCTTACCCAGTGGTGTAACCCAATCAATAAATGCATCTCCTTATTATTTTATATTTAGCTCTTCAGACCCTGGCATCGCAGGGGTAGATGACAAGGGCGAAGTATCCATTGTAGATGCTGGAAATACCACCATCACTGCCACTCTA
>JAABSX010000074.1 GCA_011390205.1 Microscillaceae bacterium
CCTGCCAAGCAAATCCCGAAGGTGTTTTGTGTTCTTAGAAGCCGATAGAATGTCTGTAGAAGTGCATTGTAAAGCAATAAAGAGCCTACTATGCCCTGCTCTAAGAAGATTTGTATGTGAGAAGAATGAATGCTACTCATGATAAGTTCTTCTTGAAGGCGATAGATAATACGCTGCTGCACAAGCACCTCATTTTTTAGGTAAGACAACCCATACCCAAATATAAGGTTGATGGGGTGGCGAATACAGTGATTATAGGCAAAAGCCCAAGTATCTTTTCGGACATCTGCATTTTGGGTTTCTTCCATATATGCCTCCAGCACAGCTTTTGAAGAAACATAAAGAAAAACAACTACCGTGGCAGTAATGATAAATTTTTGAAAACCATTTTTGGTAATGTTAAAATAAATGAAACCCATACAGAGCAAAGACGATAGTAAAGAACCACGGGAAAAAGAGCAAACAATTCCCAAGAAAATGACCATCATCGCAATCCGCCACAGCAGGGTGCGGTAGTGTAAGTAAAGACTGTAAGTAACGCCCAAAGTCATCACCAAAAATAAACCAAATTCATTGAAATGATGAAAACTACCACTTGCCAATACCGTATTTTTAGACAAGCCCGGGATTAAAAAAGCAAAATAATTGCGATCACTGCTAAAACCATCTTCTCCTGCTGTGATGAGGTGATGATATACTGGATAGCCCGTAAAGCATTGTGAAATACCTATCAGCCCCTCTATGACCCCTACAAGGCTAAATAATTTTAAAATAGTAAGGAAGCTATGCTCTGACTTTATCTCAGTCATTACTAAAAAAAGGGCAAATAAATGAAGAGGGTATTCATAAGCCTTGTTAAGTATGGCTGATTTGACTCCGTGGTGCAATAAAGTGCTCAGAAACAAATAACCTAGGAAAAGTGCAAGCCAGTGAAACCTAAATTTTTCTTTGTTCAAGACTTTTTTTAGCACAATTATCACAAACAATCCGACAAACACTACTCCAGCAAGCCTCTCAAATGTAGTTGCTTTTAAGGCTGGGTAAGCAAAAGCAATCACAGAGAACAGCCTTATCCCAAAAGCAGCAATAATAAGTTGTTCAATTTGATTTTGAGTGAATAGCTTCATGTTTTGTATTGTGCTCTTTGATACTACAGGTTATTGATTGTGGTAATAAGGATTTTTTCTTTTTATGAGCCCAAAAGCAGAAAGCTGCTGTGGTGAATGGTATTGCATATCATTCAGTACAAGGTAAAGGTTATCCAGCATTTTCTTTTCTTTTAGTTCGTGCAGGTTGTCAAGGTATTTTATCAATGAACGCTCTACCCTCATCATAAAAAGGTTTAGATGTGTGTATTTTTCTACCACGAGAAAGTCTGATACGAAGCCTAGGGGCGGTGAGTCTATGATAATGACTTCATAAAGTGATGTTATTTCTTCTATGAGGTAGGCAAAATGCTGGCTCTGCAAAAAAATGCTCGGGTTGTTTAGAGGAGCGCCTGAGCTGATGATGTCTAGGTGGTCTATGCCTGAGGGTTGTATGGTGTCATATACAGTTATTTTTCCGAGTGCATACTCACTGAGGCTTTTACTGGGGTCTAAATTGGGGAGTAAGTTTTCTCCTTTGTAAAGGTCTGCATCAAGGAGTAAAGTCTTGATACCTTGCTGTGCAAAAGTGCAGCTTAGGTTACTTGCACAAAAGGTTTTGCCCTCACGGTTGATAGAAGAGCCTACACCGATGATTCGGGGTTTTTGGGTGGGTTTGAGGAGTGCGTCGATTTCTATTTTTAGTAATCTAAATGACTCTGCCGCCACACTGCGAGGTGTTTCTATGACCATGGGGAAGGCTTGCTTTGCTTTTTTCTTGTTTTTTACGTGTGCAATGGTAGCAAGCAAGGGGATGTCAGTGTTTCGTAATAAATCTTCTTTGTTGCTAATTTTTCCTTGCAGGTATTTTACAGCAAAAATGGCTACGAAGGGCATAGCAAGTGAGATAAACAAGGCGACCAGCAAGATTAATTTACTGTTAGGAGCCACGGGGCCTTTGCCTGCCATGCGTGTTGTGTCTATCACTCGGTTATCAGGGATGTTGGTAGCCAGTCGGATTCTTGCTTCGCTTTGCTTTTCTAATAATTTTTCGTACTGTGTTTTTTTAAATTTAAAATCTCTTTCTAAATCTTCTATGCGTCTATAATCTTGCGGAATTGTTGTGATTTTATCGTATGCTTTGTTACCCGCTTTGTTTACTTCATTGAGTTTTGAGCGGGCGGTATTGATATTATTTTCAAGATAATCTTTTAGTGCACCTTTGATGTTTGTGATTTCTGCATTGATAGAGATGACAGAGGGGTGGCTCTCTTTTACCTTTTGGATGAGTGAGGCACGTGCTTGGTTTTTTTGCACTAGGCTGCTAATGAGTGTATTAACGGTAAAATCTCCCGAGTCATAGTTGGTAGGCACAAGGGCATCCGAGTTTCTATTTTGGATAAAGTAGGTGTAAATATTTTGAAAATTAAGTAGCCTTGCTTCTAGCTGTTTTTTTTCTTGTTTGAGTGTTTCTAGGTTTGTGCTTTCTATGCTGGTCATCCGTTCTATGTCAGGAATGGCTTTTTGAGATTTGTAGGTTTCTAGTGCACCTTCAGCCTGTCTGAGTTCTTTTTCTGCTTGTGCCAGTTCTTTGTTGATAAAATCTAGGGTGAGTTTTCCTTGTTCGTTTTTCTGAACTAGGTCATTGTTAATATAGACAGCCATGAGTGTATCTAGAAAATCTATCTGTTTTTGAGGCACAGCACCCTCTAGTGTAAGGATGAGGAGATTGGTTTCTTTGGCAGTAGGTTTGATACTGACTCCATCTTGATAAGATTTGGCAAGCCCACCCACGGGGTTGAGTTTGAAAAAATGTTTTATGCCCTTTTTAGGTTTAAAATCATCTTTGTAGCTTTCCCTAAGCCTTACCTTGATGCCTAGTGTAGGCTCTAATTGGTCAAGGCTGATTTTTTTGCTTAGTTTTAGGTTATAGACATCCTCTGATTCATCTAAGAGATAGCTGTAATATTTACTTTCTTCGGCTTCTATGCTCAGTTTTACCTCATTTTCAGAAATAAACTCTACGAATATGGGTGTGCCGATATATTGTTTTTTGCTAGAATCTACCTCAATGAGGTAAGGCGCACGTGTGTAAACCTCTTCAGGTCTTAGATTTTTTTCTATAAAATAAGAGACGCCAAGTTCATTCTTAGCAATGACCGTCCTGATATTGTCTAAGGCAGTAATGATTCCCATCTCATCTTCTACATTTCTAATCTCATGCTTGTCCATGCGTGCATTGAGCAGCTCATCTCCACTGGCATATTTAGACCCCGTAATCTTCTGCCCAATTAAGAGAGAAGCTTTAAACTGATATATTTTTAGACTTGTCTTGACCTTGTAATAGCCTGCTGCTATGCCAATGCAGGCACACAAAACGAATATATACCAATACTTGAGAAGTATATTGAGTAAGTACCCTATGTCTAGTCCATCAAATTGCTTATTACTTTGCCCCATGTACTTATCGGTTTTGGTTATTCAAGAAGTTTAAGATTAAAAGTGTGGTGGATACTCCACTAAAAATAGTACCTAACAGAGGTAGATTTGCCCGCCCAAACTTTGCCTTTAATGGCTCTACATAGATAATGTCATTTGGCTTTAAATAATAAAAAGGAGATTCAAAGAAACGCTTGCTTGTAATGTCTAGCAGTACCACTTCTAATTGTTCTCCTTGTTGGCGTATGAGTTTTATGTTTTTACGATTGGCAAATTCATCTAAATCACCTGACATTGCAAGTGCCTCTAAGACAGAAACCTTATCTTGATAGATAGGAAAACGACCTGGGCGTGAGACTTCTCCCAATACAGACACCACATTGCTAGAGAGGCGTGCAACCACTGTTACATTTGTGAGATACTTTTCTTGTAGTTTCTCTTCTAATTGGGTTTCCACCTCTTGGGTAGTGAGTCCAGCGACTATGATTTCTCCTATAAGTGGCACTTTAATCTTGCCATCAGGGCCTATAATGTAGCCATTCATCAAGTTATTTGATTGTCCTCCACCCCCTCCTCCACCCATCTGAGGCATTTGGATGTTAAATATATCACTAAGGCTTGCATCTGAGCCGATGACACGTATATTAAGCACATCACTGGGCTGTAGCTGATAGCTCTTCAGACTTGTCTGGATACTAGTAGGACTATCATACTTAAAGCCATTTCCTTGTAGATAAATCCCTCTCTTACCTGAGAGGCAAGAGCCTAGGAGCAAAGGCAAAAGTAACAAGATGATATTTTTTGTGTCTATACGAAGCATTGAGATTTATTTAAGGACTGCACTACATTTTTTTCTATTTTGAAGCTGATAAATAGGTTCGTACGCAACTACTTTAGAACAGTACTTCTTTTACAAGTCTGATGATATTTCCATAGACAATGTTTGCTTCAAGATGTTCAAACACAAATGCCCTTCCTTTTTGTCCTTCTTCTATCAAAAAATCTTTGGGCTGCCCGAGCAAATACTGCACTAACTCTACGGCTTCCTCTACGGTTTTGGCAGTGTAAAGCCCGCCTTTACATTCTTTGAAGACTTGGTCATACCCTGAATGCCAGGTAGTAACATGCACTACACCCGCAGCCAGAGAGATGGGCAAGCGATTAGAAAAATAATAAGGTACTTGGTCAAAGTGGTCCCAGTTTACGCTGAGCCAAGCAGAACGAATGGCTTGCTCTTGTTGGTCAAAAGGAAGCATCCCCCGAGAGGCTTCTAGCCCGTCCCAGCCTTTGCCATAGAGTGCAAATCGTTTTCCGAATCTTTCACTGAGTTTTTTTCCAAACTCTTTTCTGTGCTGGCTGCCAGGAAAATAGCGTCCTGGCATTCTTACATAGCCCATGGCATTGGCGATCATTACCAAGTCATTCTCTCTTTTCAGAGTGGGTTGCCATTCACTTCCTGAACGTACTGTTTCAAAGTTATGTGGTGAAAAATAAACTCTTTTGGCTCCAGCTTCTTGGGCAAGCTCTGCAAAAATACCCAAACCTACCATAAATACAGCCTCTGCATTCCGAAACATCACCCGCATATTTTCATTTATTCTCTTGATATAACGCCCGTAAGGGTCTGCTTCGTGATAAACGAGTTTGGGTTTTGAAGCAATTCCTAGTAATTGGTGTACAAAAGCGTCATCTACTTCAAAATAGTCGATGTGTTGCCAGAAAATAATATCAGGCTGGAATTTTTCAGCCAAGGCCAATAGCTTCTCCCTTGCTTCCTTATAATTACCACATTGTTTGGATTCATAGAGAAAGGAAAAGGTTTCTACCGCAGAGAGTTCTCCCTGTTCCACAAGATGCTTGAAGGCTTTTCTTGCACCTATTTGAAGTCTTTTGTTATCAAGTTCAGTTTCATTGGGTAAATGTAGTAATTTCATGATTTTTGAGCTGTTATAAAAATTAGGTTTGCATAGGTTATTTAGATTCAACTGGCTTAAAACTACTTTCCAAATAAATCATATATTTATTCAGCAATAAATTGAATTTACCTAGCTTTAATTTTTTTAAATTAAACTTTGTCAGTGTGTAGTGTATAGGAAACTTTAAGTAAGTATGTGGTATAAAAATCAGTTGACTCATAAGAAGCATACCGCCCGTAAGCATTTGTAACAGCAATGTAACGATATGTGGCATTGAAAAAAAGTGGCAGACAAGCGTAATGCCATAAATTCCTGCCATAGTAATCAAGCCATGGTAAATACCCGCAACATAAGGTTTCAAAAAATAACTAAAAGAAGTAGAGAATACAGATTTCATGATGTAAGTGAGGTACATTGTCTTTATCACATCTCTCAGCAGCAAAATAATTAAAAAACCAAATATTCCTTGATTTCTCATCAAATAAAAACCTGACGCCATAAAAAATATGATAAATACATTGAGCTGTATCTTAGGCTTTATCTTATTGACTGCATCACAGACGATTCCTGCATAAGAAGACAGCAAGTTAAAAGGCACTACAAAACATAAAACTTGAAAAATAGGAATAGAAGGAGTCCATTTCTCTCCAAGTACCACTAGCACACATTCTGTGGCGGCAACTGACATTCCAAGGCAGACGGGTATAAGTATGCTACTGCTCAATGCCACAGTATTGAAATATATATTTTTTAGCTTTTCTCTTTGATTTTGTAGTTTGCTGAAAGCAGGAAATAATACAGAGGATAAACTACTATGTAAATGGTAAGCAGGCAGAAATACCAAAAGCCGTGCACGGTTATAATAACCTAAAGAAGATGTGTTTAGATAACGTGCAATAAAAATATTCTCTAAATTTCCTGTTGTATAGCTGAGTATTCCATTCAAAGAAATCTTGCCTCCATAAGACAAAATAGGCGTGAAGTGTGCTGCTTTGAAAGTAGGCACTACATTGTGTGGTTTGAGGGCGTATTGCACCAAGGCATTAAAAAGCACTTGAAAAAGGGCTGCATAAACCAGACTCCAAACACCCCAGCCACTCAGAGCCAATATGATGCCCAATACAGGATAAGAAAGTACAAAAGATGCAATGTTTACCAGTGAGACTTGCTTAAATTTCATCTCTCTTCGTAAAAGATTGCCCGATACGATTGAAAAACCAGAGATTACAAGGCTTAAACCCATCAGTTGGAGTATCTCAACTAATATTTTGGAATCAAAATAACTTGCAATAAAAGGGGATAAAAAATAAATAATAGCAAATATTAATATGCTAAAAAGCATACTGAGGGTAAATGCCGCCCTTATGTCAGAGGTATGAAGTTCTTCTTTCTGTACCAATGCCTGCCCTATGCCCATTTTGGAGAAATGTGCCCCAAAGTTAAGTACGACCATCGCCAAAGCCATTAAACCAAATTCTTTAGGACTCAGAATCTTGGAAATCCAAGAGGTATAGCCTATCTGTAAAGCTACATTGACGAAAGTAGCCGAGGTTGTCCAACTTAATCCTGCTAATGTCTTTTTAGCTAAACTCATTTTGATAGTTTGTAGTCAGTCTTTTTTTTTACTTTTCAATAGCCCATATTCCCAACAATCAAACCAAAGGAACGAAACTGCAAGCTACTCACAAAAAACGCTTTTTTTAGATATTTCTTACAAATACAAAATAAAGCATTTTTTTCTGCTTTTTAGAGTGTTTTGTTGATTATCTGTATGTTTCCTGCATTGTCTTCTACTTCTACAATGAGCCTACCTTGCAGGATTTCTTTTTCTTCTAGCACCTCACTAAAAAGCAGCGCTGACTTGTGTTCGTATCTTAATAGTAAAAATTTCCCATTTAGGGAAGCTGTGTGCCGCTTGATGCCCGAAGCAAAATCACGGATTCGGAGCTGTACTTGCCTACTATTGGCTGATAGAATCTCTATCTGTGGTGGTGTAGTATCTTTTTTTAGGGAAAACTTGCCCAAATTTTTGGTATAAAACACCATAGAGCTGTCTGTAGCTTCGCTTCTCTGATGGCTGCTGCCGCTGTGGTAGGCACTCCACTGTGTGTTTTTGCCTGTGCTGGGCTTAAATTCATCCAAATACACCTCTATTTCACCAAAAATAGGTGTGTCTGTATCATTGATTTCTATCATATTTTGGGTTCTGTGTGCCTCTAAGTACAAGGTATCGAAGAGTGCGCCTTCAGGAAATCTAATCCTGAACCCATCTCCGTGGTAGGTGATGTCTTGCCCCGAGGGCACGACCAAATCAAACTGGAAGGGGTATCTTATCTCAGGGCTCTCTACCATATCAGGGAGACCTTTCCTCAAATCCCAAAGATATACTGCTACATTGCCAGACTGATATGCAAGAGGCACTTGCTCGATAAGCCCATTGAATGACAGAGGTAAGAAATCTCCATTTTGTTTCATGTTTTGAGCTTTTATTACCAAAGTATTCTCTGATACTGTGTGCTGAATACTGGTTTTTAAAAAGCTTTTTGCTGCCACAAAGCCTGCCCTACGAGGCTTTTTTCCTATCAATTTTAATCTCAGAATGCTCAAATTGCCAGCTGGGTCTAGAGCTCTGACTTCTACCTGGTGGGTCTCTTCATCTTCTATCTCAAAGGTCTGCCGCTTTGCTTTGTAGTTGTCTAGCTGGTTGCCGTCTTTGGCATAGCATCTCTGAAAGCCCTGATAGCTACGCCTAAACACAGGATAGTTGATGTGAAGATTCATGCATCGGTTATACTCGTGGTCTATCTGATTGAGGTCATGGGCATAGACTTGCTTGCCATCTAAGCTAACTTTTAGCTCGGTAGTGCCCAATACATTGTAACCTCCACTGACAAGGTCGTGGCTCAAGATTTCTAGCCCTAGCTGCCCAGATACATAGATGGGCTGGTCTATGGCATAATTTCCTACACTCAGTTTGCGTACTGTATATTCTTTTCTGGCAAACTGATTTTCTACCCTTGCAGAGATAGAGAGAGCTTCTAGGGCTATTTTTTGAATAATGGGCGGGATATTGTCATTTGGGATTTCTTTAAAACCATAGCGCATGGGGTTCAGGGCGATGTCTTCAGGCGTTCGTATTTCATAGTGCAGGTGAGGGCCTCCAGATTGTCCTGTATTGCCTGTGAAGCCTATGAGTTCGCCTTTTTTGACAGGGAGGGCATTGGTTTTGGGCATCAGTTCGATGTCAAAAGTAGCTTGTTCGTATTGGGCATTTCTTACGTAGTTTGCTATCTTCTCACTAAATTTATCCAAGTGTGCATAGACTGTCTGCTCATTGCTGCTGGGGTGCATCACATAGAGTACATTGCCATAGCCCCAAGTGCTGGCTTTGACTCGGCGCACATAACCATCTGCGGCGGCATAGACTTTAGTGCCAGTAGGCACAGCGATGTCTAAGCCTGCATGAAAGTGTCCTGTCCTAATCTCACCCACACTGCCTGTAAGGTAGCATTTTTGTCCAGGGTTTACGGGGAAGTGATACCCTTGTGCAGTGCCAGTTTGTGCTTGGCCAAAAAATAAGATAGTTATCATATAAATCAAGTGGAGGAAGTATCGCTTCATAGAACAATGAGTTTTGAGGGTGTCTGTTTATGAGAATTATATATTTTATGTAAATTTATACTTTGTTGTGATTTTTTAAAAAATATACCCTTAGAAATATGATTTTATACAATGTTACGGTAAATGTAGAACCTGTCATACATGATGAGTTTTTGAATTGGCTCAAGAATACACACATTCCAGAGGTATTGCAGACGGGTTTGTTTGTGAAGCATAGTTTTTTGAGGTTAATCAGTGATGACCCTGAGAGTATCGGCACTACCTATGCCGTGCAGTACTTCTTGAAAGACATCAAGGATTTTGTGAATTATACAGAAAACTATGCACCTGCCCTTCAAAAAAAGACCAAAGATAAGTACGGTGAGAAAGTAGTGGCTTTCCGAACCTTGCTAGAAGTCTTGGATTGAGTAGATAAATGAGTTAGGCAAAAAAGAAGCCCAGATGTATCAAAGTGTAGTGTACACTTGGTGCATCTGGGCAAGTCTTTTCAAGATGGTTTTATCTTGGCATCTTAGTCTGTAATTACCAGTTTCTTGGCAGTTCTTCTGCCTCCTAGGTTAAGGTTAATGATGTAGATACCAGCACTAAGCCCATCAGTACGGATTGTGATTTTATTAGCTCCTTCTACCGTATCAAAGTATTGTGTAGTGATTTGTGTGCCCATAAGGTCTGTAATCATCACTTGTGCTTTGGTGGCGGCAGCTTGGAATTCTAAGTTTACCTCATCACCATTTTTGCTAGGGTTAGGGTAGAGATTCAGCGTAAGCTGGGTCAGTTCTTCTATGTTTACCCTGATGGCATCACTCAAATCCACATTGCCATCTCTATCTACACTTCTTAATCTATAATAGATAACGCTACTCCTGGTGGGAAGCTCACTATCTGTAAAGTGATAGTTATTGAGGTTTTGTGTTGCTCCTTTTCCATCTACCCTTCCTATGGTGCTAAACTCGGTGGCATTGCTGCTTCTCTGTACTTCATAGTAGAGAGTGTTTGCATCACCGATGGCAAGCCAATCAAGCGCTACTTTATCTCCTATGAGTTTTCCTGTAAAGTCCAGTAGCCTCTCATTAAGAGGAACTCCTAGAGGAGATACATTGGTGTTTAGCTCACAGGCATCACCTCTTAGGAGGTTATCAAGGGCATCTATGTCAGGGTTAAGGCATTGTTTGATAGAGATATCATCTATTCCAAAATCATTTCCGTTTTTATCAAGGGCTAGATTTTCTATACAAAGGTTAAAATGCCTCACATCTGCTGGGGCACGGTAGATACATCTGATGACAAGCCATTGGTCAGGACTCTCTGGGATGTATAAGTCTGAGCCTAGTTGTTTGATACGGGCATTGTCTGGCTCTACTCCTGGTATATTACAAGGCTCAGCAGCACCAAAACTAAACCCAAGCGGAGCAGTTTTGAGAATATCCCCATTGTTAGGTGGTTGAGGGAAATGGAAAGTGAGGTTATCAGGGTTTCGTACCTCACTGGCAGCATTGAGGCCTGAGGGTGTAAAAGTAACTCCTGGCAGCACAGAATTAAAAGTAGGCTCAAATGCAGGGGAAGGCAAAGACCCTGCTATAACAACTCCCGCATCGTTAATGATTCCAGGAGAACTAGGGTTCTCCATATCACAGGCAGTTACTCTAATCTGAGGCACATCAAGGTTGGCACCAATGCGGACCATATTCTGAATCCAGACAGAGAATACATAGTAGCGCACAGGTCTTACGGGTGCATCTATGTCTATGGTCTGGCACCAAACCTTGTTGGGGTCTGTGCTGCCATTGTTTTTATTCCAGAGCCCTGTTACGATCATAAAGTTAGCATCTGCTGTATGGGGTACGAGTGCAGGCATTTGAGTCTGAGGAGTGCCAAAGCCATTACAGGCCTCTTCTCGGTTAGGGTCTCCTGCTGCACAGTAGCTTTCAAACTTGAATCCTCCCCAGCCAGTGTATCCGTGGCCATAGCCATAAAAGTCAGTGCCGCTAAAGCCGCCTTCTTTTCTTGAGAAGCCTTGCTGAGATACGGCATAGAGTCCTTCTTTATTAAACTCTCCTGAGCTTACTCTTAATCTATTGAGGGAGTTGGCAGCCAATTGACCTGTTTGTCCACCATTTTTATCTTCTACATAGCCATAATCAGTGGCAAAGCGTGCATAGGTATTGATGTGTCTAGGAAGCTGCGCCCCTGTAGGATTGCGTCTGTATCTTTCAATGGCTGGGTTTTGGAATCTCCATTTGTCCATATCATACCAGCTTGTGGCAGCAGCGGGCAGAATTGTGGGGTCACCTGGACCATCAAAGGTAACTGCTCCCCAGTTTACGAACGTACCATCTATCACCAGTTCATCTCCTAGAGTACACTCTGTATAAGGGAAAATACGAATCCGCCCTGGCATGTCTTTCCCTGCATTTTTGACATTCATGACACGTACAAAGTAAGTCTGCCCTGCCTGCACTTGCACAGAGATAGATTCAGTACCTCTCCACACATTGTTGGCACAGTCTATCAAGGCGAGGTTACTGGTGCTGCATAAGTTTGGATTGGTGTAAAACGAGGGGGTACGCCCAGCATAGACAGCTACAGCTGCATTTTCTGCGTTGTCTGTGCTAAAATCATAATTGTCAAACTGCACAGTCACGGCAGTGATGGTAGAGGTAGGAGGTATTGTAAATCTTGTCCAGCCATTGCTTACGATGGGCGGGTCTGGTGCTACAGGGTTGCTGCCACCAGGTATGGCACAGGGTGTCGGCTCAGCGATGGTATTTTGGGGGCGAGTATCAGTCCAAGTGCTTTCTACGATGAAGCTACGCCATACGCCATTGATTTGGCCATAGTCTATAGTGGTAGCACAGTCTTCTCTGGCTACAGATTCACCATAAAAAATACAGAGCTTTCCGAAGGCAGTCCTGTCAGTACTTTTGCTGATAATTCTGATAAAATAAGTCTGCCCTGCAGTTACTCCATTGAAGTTTACTTCTTCAAAGCCTTCTGTAAGTGCATCTGCACAGCCTACCAATACTAAATCACTGCAATCCGTATCTTGTCTATAAATCTCAATGCCTATGTCCACAGAGCTGATGGCACTGTTGGTGGAGTTGTCATATTGTACGGTGATGTTATCTGCGGGTAATGTGGCGACACTTACACCTGTAGTAAACTTAGCCCAAGCGACACCTTGGCAAGTACCTGGTGTGATACAGGCAGCTACTGCTGGATCAGCACAGCCTGCATTGTCAGGTGTAACATTAAATTGTATATTACACTTGCCTACATCTACGGCTGCACCAGTAGGAGATCTAATGTCAATAGCCAAGGCACTACAAGCGGCATCGGGTGTTTTCTGCCCTGAGAAGATACAAAGAGTCCCTTGCATCTCATTATTTGCAAGATTAATGACCCGTAAGATGTAAGCTTGCCCTGCTACTGACTGGAAGGTAAGTGACTCCGTTTGCTGCCCTACAATTTCTACATCATTGGCGCAAGCAAACTGATTGAGTTGATTGCCTGCCCCATTGATGCCTGTGCCACAGTCCACGGGGCCAGGCCCCTGCACAGCAGTATAGAGTAACAAGAAAGGATTGCTAGGAGCGCCTGGATCATTGATGTTTTCGTACTGGATGGTAATAAGATTGCCATTGCCTACATAACGTACCCAAGAATCACGTGCGCCGATTGCATCAAAATCAATATTGGTAGCGCCGCAAGAGTTTCTATCTAAGGCTGCTGGCGTACTGCCCAGATAATCTACGCCTGCATTGGTAAACGAAAGTGGCACATTCATCCGTAGGTTACATACATCAGCCACAAGGGTTACGAGGTCATTGTCATCACAGACATCACGCTCAGTAGTATTGAAGATACACAGACGCCCAGGCATGTCTATGTCTGCTCCCACGTTGAGTATTCTGACATAGTAAGTATTGCCTACTACGGTATTGAAGGTGATACTCTCTAAACCCGATACAGGGCCTATGGCATCTCTGTAGTAGCTACTACAGGCTGTTCCTACTGGAGTCAAGCCTGCACAAGTGCCTTGATAGACTACGATGGCGGCGTCTTGTCCAGTCGTGCCTAAGTTGAGATATTCTATGGTGGTGCGGGTGTTGGTGGCATTGAAGCTCGCCCAAGCATCAGTTTGGACTGTTTTACCTCCTAGACAAGTAGGGTCTATGACTGTAGGCTGCAAAAAGGGCAGATCAGCATTGTTAAGTGAAAATTCTATGTTACAATCTCCCACTACGAGCTGGCGTGCAGTAGCACACACATCATCGGGCATGACACTCCCATCACGGATACAAAGCTTTCCAGAAGTGGTGGTAACAGGGATGGGGTCACCATCTATGTCTATATTGGGGTTAATATTTACGACTCTGATAAAATAAGCTCCAGGTGTGATACTTGCCCCTGTGAGTGTGATGCGCTCTGTGCCTTCTTGGAGATCATTGGCACAGGCAAGCTGTGTAAGAGGGCTGAACACACCCACTTGTGCACCTGTGATATCTGTAGCCCCTTGATTAAATATACCCACATAGTAAGTAGTACCTGCAGTAAAACTAAAAGTTCCTTGGGCAGCATTGATATTGCCCAGAGAGGTACTTTGGTCATTTGCCCTTATATCAAAAGTGATTTCACTGCTCAGAGGTCCCTGATATACCAGTGTGTAGATACCCGTCGTAGGAATGTCAAGTCTTATCCATGAGCTTCCAAAAGAGCCAAGAATACTCACATCTCCATAAAAAGTATCTAATGAAAGTGCTACGGTGGCATCTCCTGGATTGGTAGCAGCTACTTGGTTAGCAGGTGCAGAGTTCACAGGGGGATTGATGGGACTGCCTCTATAAATCAGCATTGCCACATCGTTGGCATCTGTGGGTTCTTGGTTGTCATTGTCATATTCCACAGTCAGCTCAGTAAGCCCCGCAGGCAGGGGGTCAGGCACTACAAAAGAAGCCCATGCGTCTGCCTGTGATGGCACAGTGGCACAAGGAATGGTGGTAGGTGTGCTGATACTGGCATTTCCTGTATTGTTAAATCCAGAAAGGATGTTAAACTGTACACCACAGT
Organism: Microscillaceae bacterium; assembly: GCA_011390205.1. Lineage (GTDB taxonomy): Bacteria > Bacteroidota > Bacteroidia > Cytophagales > Microscillaceae > JAABSX01. The sequence goes on from JAABSX010000074.1 coordinate 14,129, forward strand.
CGCTGTTATCAAACTCAAATACATTGGAGGTATAGAAGTTGTCCTCTGCTTTTTTGTCAGCACTGTAGACACATACCGTACCTGAGATGGGTGTATTTGCTCGGCTTACTACTTGGATATAATAGGTACGCCCAGCCACTGCTTCAAATTCAAGAGAGCCCCCTCCCAAGCTATTGCCAATACACGCAATAGCGGTTGGATTTGTGCATGTGGACACACCCATGTCATAAACGGCAATATCTACTGGTGATGAGCTGACAGAAGAATATTCAAACAGCACATCTGTGGTGGTGCTGATGCTGAATGGAATCCAGGCATCTTTGTTATCACTTACACAAGAGTTAGGATTAACGCCTGAGCTTGTATAGCTGCTCAAGATGTTCATTTTTATGCCACAATCTCCCAGTGAAAGCGGGCTTACCCCAGTGAGGTCTGTACAGCTGTTTCGTGTAAATGCTTCATAGATACAAATATTGCCCGTGAGGGTTTCATCGTTTTCAGTATTGATGATTCTGATATATTGTGTACCTGTGGTTACCACTACGTACTCGAGCACCTCTCTGTTGGTGATTTCATTGGCACAAGCTCGCTGTGTGAGTATGCCGCAGCTTCCGTCATAGACTGCGATGGCTCCATCTATGGTAGAAGATACTGAGCCTATGCTGGCATATTCTATGCCTATTTTTTGTCCTGCAGTGGCTTCAAACTTCAGCCATCCATCTATCACCACAGGGATGGTACAGTCAGTAGGGTCTGCTTTGCCTTCATTGTTATAGAAAGAATCCTCTACATTAAAGTTATAGTTACATGTGCCGATAGATACTGGAATGGCATTTTGGCACAAATCTCCCAATTTGCGAGAGCCACCATAGATGGTCATTTTACCTGCAAGGTCGGCTGTGCTATTAAGGTTAATGATTCTGACAAAGTACTCAAAGGCGGGGTCTAGAGCTACGTTTAAACTGATACTTTCTGTTTCATTGGCGGAGCCTATGTCTGAGCACCTCATAAGCTGTAAGCTGGCACAAGCACCTCCCGTGCTGGCTCGGTAAAAGACCAAAGCGGCATCTCGTCCTGCGGTGGTAGGTGTATATTCAAATACAACTGAACCTGAGGCTATAGGGTTGAAACGCACCCATGCATCGGAAGTGCCTGATGCTGGCAAAACTACACAGTTGGGGTCAAGGATGGAATTCGTATTACCACTCACAGTACCTAGGATAGTGATATCTTGGTTTAAAAGGTTACCATCTGCCAAGCTAATGGCAGTGCCTGCACTTGCGGCAGCACAATCATTATAACTCGTGATGGTTTGGGCCTTGGCGCTTCCAAATGGTAGTGCCAAAGAAAATAAGAGGAAGGAAAAAATCCACCTTGTGAGATTTTGCCGATAATTTGTAATTTTTTTGTGCATGTTTACTTTGATTAAATTAACGCTTTGACTTATTATCTTGTCAAAAAATAGGTACTCTATATTGTATTATTGGTGTTTTTTTATGGAACTTGTGTCATCAGACTTGGTAAATAACATATCCGTAGCTTGTGAAATTGTGGTAACGGGGGTGGTAGGGCACAAAATAATGTTTAACTTCTAAACCTTGCATAAAAATTAGGTCATATTTGAATATTGCTATAAACAATCTATGAACACTATGACCAGTAGTTTACTTGAAAAATACCTTACCCATCATTGAGAATATACCACTTGTTACTTAATTGTGACCTAAACTTCTAGGTGATTTATATAAAAATCTAAATTTGACTATGTCTATACTTCCCACGTAAAAGTCAAGGTAAAGCAATGTTGTGTTTAATTTTGACAGTTGCCGAATGTTTACAATAGTGTGTTTTAAACAGATATAGAGTTTAAGACAAATATACGGCGTTTATTTAAAAATAAACACATTAAAATACGATGAAACATTACATACATGTTATAACAAGTTTATTTCAATAAACAAAATCTTTTTTGAGAGCTTATGGGCTAGTCAATCTGCGGGCTTTTTAATCTCTATTTCTAGAGCTTCTTCATGGAGGGATTTCTGTAAGCTTTGTGAAGTGCTGGTCAGGCTGAATGATTTTTGGAAATAAAAAAAAACGGTTTAGACTTAAAATCTAAACCGTTTTTATGAGAAGTAATCTTACTGTTCCTGTATCATCCGCAGCTCCGTGTTGGCAGCAAAGTTTACCCCAAAGACTGTTTCATTGGTAGTATTGCTAAATATGAGGCTTTCGTCAGAGAGTATTCTGACCTGAAAACTTACCGTACTATATGTATCTGCCCCACTTGGGTAGC
>JAABSX010000075.1 GCA_011390205.1 Microscillaceae bacterium
TGTGTTCTGTTTGGAGAGTAATAATATGATTACCTTGATTCTGATTCATTAAAGCTAAACCTTTTAATGCTAAATTAACACTTTCTGTTGCGCCAGAAGTAAATATGATTTCTTTTCTGTCTGCACCGACTAATTTAGCAACTTGTTCACGAGCCTGCTGAACAGCTATATTAACATTTATTCCAAACTTATGAGAACTTGCAGCATTCGCAAAATCTTCTCTCAAATAGGGCATCATTGTCTCTAATACTCTTTCATCAATAGGAGTTGTAGAGTTGTAATCAAGATAAATAATATCTTCTTTTTTCATTTTTTCTATAAATAGCTTAGAATTTAGCCTTATTATTTATTCATATAATAACTAATTGCTACGCATACACCATGTTATTTTATGTTACATTTGTAACTTAGTCTATTTTTGTTTTCTCTGTCTTTCTAGTTGCTCTGCCTTTTCATCTAATTCAATAAAAGCAACCCCATCGATTTCCACCATAGTCAATACATCAGCCTTAGCCAATCGGTATATATGTTGCCTTGTCATCTGCTTAGTTTTAGCAAAATTGCTTACTGTCAAAAGTTTATCTTTATCTATTAGCATAAAGTTGGAATTACGAATTTTTTATGTTACATTTGTAACATAAAAGGTTTGTCTATGAGAAAAAAAACACATCATACACCGTCACAGAAACTGACACGGCAGTTTTTGTACATCAAGTGATTGATTTTTATGTTAAAGTTAATCCCAATGCACATTTTCTCCTAGTAGGTCAGGATATTGATGGATATGTAGGCATGGGGAAGCACAAATATACTAATTTTGAGGAATTGCTTGTTAATTTACCCAGACTATTTAGTAATCTAAAGGCTGAGGGTGAATGGTACATCTCATTATATGAAATTGCTCCTGATATAGAAATATATTACAAAAGAGGCGGAATGCATTTTCCATACCCCAAAAGAGGTAAAAGGATTATGTATATCAACTATATGCATGGTTTACCTAACGAGGTTTATTTGCATCATAACAAAGTAGTGTTTTACAATTATAGCTATGAAACATATCCCGACCCTCCTATGCACTTTACAACCTACATTAACTTAAACATAGAATATCCTAATGTATAAAGTTTGATATTTTTAAGCGTATCTAAATTCATGGCTGTGTTTTTTAGTAAAAATTGAATTAGGCTAGTTTACCATATTACTGCGATTGGGTAGTGAGCAAAGTTACTATCTACTGTGAGTATGGGGAGATTATCGGTTAGGCTTTGTGCTATGAGAATTCTATCAAAAGGGTCACGGTGATGCAGGGGCAGTGTTTGTATGCAAAGTACACTCTCACGAGAGATGGGGAGAATGGTAAAGTCTTGTTTTTCAGCTTCGGCTATCATAGCCTCAATTGGATTATTTAGGGTGAGTTTTCCTACATTGACCTTGATAGCAATCTCCCACAGCGAAGCTATGCTAAGACAGATATTATTCTGTTCATTTTCTATGATTATTTTTGCTTTTGCCGAAAGGTGCGGGTTATTTTCCAAATACCATATAAATGTATGTGTATCGATAAGGTATTTCATTGCATGGATTACATATATTCTTCAAAATCTTCTAAGGGTTCATCAAAATCAGGGGCTATGTATTTTACCAAGTTAGGCATTGTCCCTGCTTGTCGCTTTTTGGGTTTTGCTTCAGTTTGCTGTCTTTTTTCTTTCAAAAACTGCACAAAGTGCAACACCTCCATTTTGAGTGTTTGTGGCATTTCTGCTATTTCACGTTGTAAAGCATCGTCTATATACATCTTTATTTTATTTTTTTAGAAGGTAAATATACACAATTCGCTAATAATCTTATCTTTTCAGTTCTTCTTATGATATATCTACTAATATAACAATTCTGAGGAATTTTTCTTCTTATCTTGTCAAAATACTTTTGAGATTGGCTTAGGTGCAAAGATACAGACATTCTTTTTTCACTCCTCCAGCACTTCGGGCATCTGCACGGCAAAATCAGGGAGGATGTGGGCGTAGAAAGTATCTTCTTCGATGTGTGTTTTTTTGAGGTAGAAGAGGCCTTCTTGATTGAGTACAAACTGCTGGAGGTGTTCACGCTCAGGGTCTATCACCCAGTATTCTTGCACGCCAGCCTCTTCGTAGAGTTCGTATTTGATGCGCATTTCTTTTTTAGAATTGCCTTTTGAGAGGATTTCTATGATGAGCTCAGGCGAGCCAAGGCAGCCGTTTTCATCTAGTTTTGTGGTATCACAGATGATGCAGAGGTCGGGCTGCACCACCGTAAAGATGTTTTGGTCTGCTCTTTCAGATTTTTTCTTGTCATAAAGCCGCACATCAAAGGGTGCGGTAAAAGCCTTGCAGTTTTTGCCTTTGAGGTAGTTATAGAAGAGTCCCCCCAGATTAAAGGAAATATTTTGATGTTTCACCTTCGGGGCAGGCGACATCTGGAAAACCTTGCCTTTGATAAGTTCTACGGTCTGCTCTAGTTGCCAAGTGAGGTAATCGGCATAGGAGTAGGTTTTGCTGAGGTCAAGCTGTGAGAGGTCTGTAATCTTGCTCATCGTTTTTTTGACAAAAATACAAAAAAAACGATGAAATTGGCTTGTGTGTAGTTTCTCTTCGAAATTTAAAAGCAAATCAAAGTTTTTTTCACAAAAGAAATTATCTTTGGTGATATGCCTTGATGAGTAGCTGGGGCAGCCTGTGTCATCAGGGCTGTGCTTGGCAAGCAATGGGAGTCAGTGAATGATACATTTTTACAAAAACCAAGGCTTTGTTGATTCAGTTAGGACTATAAAAACAAAAATATCCGTCTAATTCTTAAAAAAATCAAATATGCACAATCCATTATTAGCTCCTTTTAAGACTCCTTTTGAGACTGTTCCTTTCACAGAGATAGAGACAGCTCATTTTTTACCTGCCATCAAGGCAAGTCTAGAAGAGGCACGCACACAGATTTCAGAGATTCGCAGCCAAGCGGCAGCCCCTACTTTTGCCAATACTGTAGAGGCATTGGAGTATGTGGGTGAGCGTTCGGAGATTATTTCTTCGGTGTTTTTTAACTTAAACCATGCCGAGACCAGCCCCGAGCTTCAGCAGCTTGCCAAAGAGATTTCACCTTTACTGACGGAGTTTAACAACGACATTTTGCTAGATGAGGTGCTTTTTGAGCGCATCAAGGTGGTTTATGCACAAAAAGACACACTGGAGCTAGGCAAAGAAGAAATGATGCTCTTAGAGAAAAAATACAAATCTTTTGTACGCAATGGAGCAAATCTAGCAGATGAGCAAAAAGAAGCACTGCGGGCAATAGACCAAGAACTTGCCCAGCTTTCACTGCAGTTTGGCGACAATGTGCTGGCAGAAACCAATGCATTTCAGCTCATTATAGAGGAGGAAGATGATTTGGAGGGCTTGCCTGAGGGAATCATAGAGGCAGCCGCCGACCTTGCCACCCTCAAAGGCTTGGGAGATGTGTGGGTTTTTACACTGGCATACCCAAGTTATATTCCTTTGATGACCTATGCCCAAAATAGAGATTTGCGCAAGCAGATGAGCATGGCATTTGCTTCTAAGTGCTTCAAGGGCAATGCGTTTGACAACCAAGAAACCGTCAAAAAAATCACCGAACTGAGGCACAGACGGGCCAACCTGCTCGGCTATAGCACGCATGCACATTTTGTGCTAGAGGAGCGCATGGCACAAAGCCCTGAGAAGGTAAAGCAGTTTTTGGAAGAGCTTCTTGCCAAGGCGATGCCCGCAGCAGAGCGTGAACTGGCAGAAATCAAAGCGTATGCAAAAAAAACAGATGGAATTGAAGATTTTCAGCGTTGGGATTTTTCTTATTATTCTGAAAAACTCAGGAAAGAGAAATTTCAGATAGATGATGAGATTTTGAAGCCCTATTTTGAGCTAAACCAAGTGCAGGCAGGCATTTTTGAGGTGGCGCGCCGCTTGTATGGGCTTACATTTATAGAAAACAATGACATCCCGAAGTATCACCCTGAGGTGCTTACGTATGAGGTCAGAGATAGAAATAATGAGCATTTGGCAGTGTTTTATGCTGATTTTTTCCCGAGAGATGGCAAAAAACCAGGGGCTTGGATGACCTCCTTCAAGGGGCAAAAAATCAAAGAGGGCAAAAACATCCGCCCTCATGTGTCTATAGTTTGTAATTTTAGCAAGCCCACCAGTTCTAAACCTTCTCTGCTGACACTCAATGAGGTGCTTACTTTTTTCCATGAGTTTGGGCATGCCCTGCACGGGATGCTTGCCAATACGCACTATGAAAGCCTCTCAGGTACAAGCGTTTTTTGGGATTTTGTGGAGCTGCCTTCTCAGATTATGGAAAACTGGGTCTATGAAAAAGAAACACTAGACATATTTGCGAAGCACTACCACAGTGAAGAGGTGCTGCCTGCCGAGCTTATCCAGAAAATCAAAGAATCTTCTAATTTTATGGAGGGCTATCAGACCGTAAGGCAGCTTAGTTTTGCCTTGCTAGACATGCTCTGGCATGGGCAAAACCCGATGGGCATCACTTCGGTAGGAGATTTTGAAAAAGAAGCCATGAAAAATACCCGACTTTTCCCCGAAGTAGCAGGCACGAATATGAGTGTATCTTTCGCACATATTTTTCAGGGAGGGTATTCTGCGGGCTATTACAGCTACAAATGGGCAGAAGTATTGGATGCCGATGCCTTTGCTTATTTTCAGGAAGAGGGGATTTTTAATGAAGAAATAGCCCAGCGCTTCCAAGAGCATATTTTATCTAAAGGAGGCAGTGAGCCACCGATGGATTTATACAAAAAATTCAGAGGCAAAGCCCCAGAGCCAGAGGCACTTCTTCGCCGTGGAGGGCTTTTATAACAGACCCATCAAAAAGAAGAAAACAAGGGCAGAGGTTTGGGGCATTGGGCACAGCACTTTTCAGAAGAGTGCTGCGTCTTCCCAAAAACACAGTAAATTCGTACATTGGTAAGTCACTCAATGAATACATTGACCTAGGTAAATGGGCAATTGATAACTAAAAATCACTCAATAGGCTGATTTCCAACTGCTTATAATTGTTGGAGACTCAGGAAAAGTCTTGCGTTTAAAATTTATTTTAGGTATAGAATAGTTTTTAAGAAGCATTTTATACCCCAGAGGGATTTCATCTTTGTAGAAAAGTCCGATATGCTCAAATCTGAACTCCGTAGGTATGAGGAGTGAAATATCAATGCAAGTAGTTTCACTCCTACGGAGTAGTGACGATAGATTTACTAAGTCTCCAATATATATATGCAAATATTTATTGTTGAAAACTGTGTATTAACAAGCAAAAGATTTTAAACATGTTTCTAATTTAATATCCTCTCCCTATTTATTCTTTCACCCTAACCCAATCATAAAAATCAATGAACTCTCAATTTCAGTCCAGATATTGACAGACAGATAGTTGCGTGCATAGAGGGCATTGATTCCTCCATAGATTTTAAAATGAGGATTCATCAAAAGGGCAACTTAATGCTGCACTTCTGAGCGAGGGGCTATTGCAGCAAACTCACTTGTAAAATCTTGGGCATATCTGAACTCGGGAGCAACACGAATCTTTTTCGCCATTGCCTGTGCCTTACAGCCCTCCTTCCGCACCCTTTCTTAACTATTCCTTGATTTAGGTCAAAGATACCACACCTAAAGGTGGTGGACATATTTTTTGCTCTCTTAGGCTACAAAGATGACAAGCCTACGGCTTTCTTAAGTCCGTTAGGACTGAAATCTTTGTAGAAAATGTCATGTCAAGAAACAGAAACACCGTAGGTGTGAAATCTTATATCGTTTTACTTGTAAATCATTCATTCATAAAAAGAGGGTGCGGAAAGTGGGTTACAGTCTAAAGACCGTTCTACAGTATTGGAAGACAGCAGGCTTTGTGGGCTGAAGCGGTCTAAAAGGCTAAAAAATATTTTCAATGCTTACTTCTTCTACCTCTTCCCAGACTCTGAGGGCATTGAATATCTTGAATCTCTGAAATCTAGGGAAGTCTTTGGGGCTGATTTCTTGGGGAAAAATCACTTTTAAATGTATCAATTTGGCTCTTTGCGTACCTTCCAATAGAGGAAACTCAGGGGTAAGCCACTGTTCTCCATTCCAGAAAGCAATATTCCCATAAGAAGTATCTGTAAGCAAGCCATTTTTGAGGATGAGGACATCATCGGCAGCATTTCTTTGTTGGTAAAGTGCCAGCAGTGCCTCTCTTTCTGCAAATTTATGGCAATATGCTATGTGATTGCCTTCTACCAAACGCAGGCTTCGGATAGGTTTTATTTGGTAGGGTACAAATTCTAACTGCTCTATTTTTTCGGCATAAATTATTCGGCATTTATACAGACCTTCTCCCAAATTAGCTGGTATCTGCAAGGAAAATAAATCTATCACAGGTAACAGAGGAAAGTAAGCCGCAAATACGCTGTTTACCCGAGCTTGGTGGAGGGCTAGATTCTCGAATAGATGCTTATGGGCACGGATACTTTCTAAGAAGTACATTTTCCTTTGATTAATAACAAAAAACTACTTATCGATGCTTGTCAATAGCCTTTCCAAAGAATATTCATCGGGGATGAGTACCTCTCTAGCTTTGCTTCCCTCAAAAGGGCCTACAATGCCTGCCTTCTCTAGCTGGTCTATCAAGCGTCCTGCTCGGTTATAGCCTAGCTTGAGTCGCCGCTGCAAAAGGGAAGTACTGCCTTGCTGGTGCATCACGATAATGCGTGCAGCTTCTTCAAACAAGACATCTTTTTCATAATCATCTTCATCGCCAAAGCCCTCATTGTCAGGGATTTCTGCCTCTGGTAGCTCATACGCTGTCTTAAAGCTCTGCTGCATATTGATATAATCACAGACACGCTCTACTTCGGGTGTATCTATGAAAGGGCATTGCAATCGAATCATTTCAGAACCCATTGAGAAGAGTAAATCACCCATTCCCACGAGCTGGTCAGCACCGCCCGCATCTAAGATGGTGCGAGAATCTATTTTGGAAGTAACCTTGAAAGACAAGCGAGCGGGGAAGTTGGCTTTGATGATGCCTGTGATTACATTAACCGAAGGGCGCTGTGTAGCCACGATGAGGTGAATCCCGATGGCACGTGCAAGCTGTGCCAAGCGAGCAATGGGCTGCTCTACTTCTTTGCCTGCTACCATCATGAGGTCGGCCAATTCATCAATCACCAATACAATGTAAGGCAGGTATTTATGTCCTTTCTTAGGGTTCAGCCTTCTATTGATAAATTTATGGTTGTATTCTTTGATATTGCGGCAAGCAGCTTCTTTCAGGATATTGTAGCGGTTGTCCATTTCTTTGGTCAGTGATTTGAGCGTATTGACCACCTTGTCAGTATCCGTAATGATTGCCTCATCTTCATTGGGGAGTTTGGCAAGGAAATGTTTTTCAATCTTATTAAAGAGTGTAAGCTCTACCTTTTTGGGGTCTATAAGCACGAATTTAAGCTCTGAGGGGTGTTTTTTATAAATCAGTGAGGTCAAAATCACATTCAAGCCCACAGATTTACCCTGCCCTGTGGCACCTGCTATGAGCAAGTGCGGCATCTTGGCGAGGTCATGCACTACTACCTCATTGGTGATAGACTTGCCTAAAATGATGGGCAAGTCTTTGCTATTGTCTTGAAAAGCCTTGCTCTCTAGCACCGAACGCATAGAGACGAGTTCACGTTTTTTGTTGGGTACTTCTATCCCGATAGTGCCCTTTCCTGGGATGGGTGCGATGATTCTGATGCCGAGTGCTGCCAAGCTCAGGGCGATGTCATCTTCTAAGTTTTTGATTTTGGAGATACGAACTCCTGCTTCGGGGATGATTTCATAAAGTGTAACTGTGGGCCCGATGGTTGCCTTAATCTGTGAAATACCTATGCCATAGTTACTGAGGGTCTCCACGATTTTATCTTTGTTGGCTTTGAGCTCTTCATCAGATACTTGCCTTTGACCTATGGGGGTATCATTGAGTAAATCTAAGCTGGGCGCCATGTATTTGCTTAGCTCTAGGGTAGGGTCAAACACACCCGAAGTATTCAGGCTTGAGCCTTCGGCGTTCATAAACTCTTCTGCATCTATTTCACCTTCTTTGGCTGTGTGGGCTAAGGGAGTCTCTACATGCACTTCTCTTGGAAGAGGCTGTTCTTCTTCTTCTTCTCCTGCAAAGTTGATTGGCTTTTGAGTAGCTCTTCCGCTTCTGGTAGTTGTTTCTCTTTCTTCATCACTTTGTGCATCTTCGTAAGTATCTTCTGCACTGAAAGAGGCAGGGTCTATCTCGAGCTCTAGATGTGTATGTTTGTCTTCTTTTTTATTTCCTGTGGGGGCTTTGGTATGGCTTGTTGCTTTGCCACTGTCTTTGGCAGGAGCATCCTCGTTGATTTCTAGGATAATATCTTTAGAAAAATTATTTTTGATGACTGTCTTTGCTTTTTTAGAGGTGCTAGAAGAAGCCTCGGAGCTTGCTTTGTCTTCATTTGAGTCAGGCTCATCTTCTGAGTTATTTTCTGTGAATCTATCCTGTACATTCTTAAATTCTTTGGCGATTGAGTGAAAGATATTGCCATCTTTTGGAAAATTGGCAGGCATCTTAAAGGTATAAATCACAAATACAAGCAAGGCAAGTAATATGAGTGGCACCGTAAAAATCCCGAATAAATAACCCATTGCTGTAGCCAAGTTATACCCTATGCCCCCAGCCCAGAAGCCTATTTCACTGCCTTTGCTAAACAAGGCCCCTAGAACCAAGCTTACCCAAAAGATAAAAAAAGCCGAAAAACGAACCGTATCCCAAACGGGGTAAATCTCTGTCTTGAATGCTAACTTCCAGCCTAATAAAAACAATACAGGCACCAAAGCAAAGGAAGCTATCCCGAACCACTTAAATATCAGCACATGGGCAAGCACTGCCCCCGAAAGCCCAAGCCAGTTTTCTACCTCAGGCCCTGTCTCTTGTATGCTTGTACTCAACACGACTTCCACCACACTCTGGTCTGCTTTGCCCGTAAAAAAATAAGAAACAAAAGAAAGCAACATCGCAAAAGAGCCTATCATCAAGAAAAAACCCAGTATAAACTGAAAGCGTTGGTCTTGCAGCACAAAACCAATCACTTGGTTAATCCAAGAGCGATTTTCTCCTTTGTTTGAGTTTTTATAGGTATTTTGTTTATATACAGTTTTAGCCATAAGTAAATGTGCTAATTTATTAATATGCTCGTGTGCTAATTCTCAGTATAGATACAAAGATGATGTAAACTAAACAGGCTTAAGCACTTGGTGTAATTTATTCAATCTTCAAATTTACGAAAGATAATCCATATTTAAAGTTAAAATCTTAACACAAGCACACAATTCTTATTAGAAATTAATCCATATAAGGTTTTAGCTATATCTATTTAGCACAAAAAAGAGTGAAATACTAGATTTTAAGATTGAGAAGGTGTAATTTTAGGAAAAATACCCTTGAATCAAAAATTAAACCGCAAATTATGTCAAAATACCAGAATTTATATAGGGAAGCTGCCCAAAATCCAGAATTATTCTGGGCAGCACAAGCCGAAAAAATCCATTGGTTTGAGAAACCCACAAAAATCCTTTCCAAAGATGAAGAAGGGCTTGACCGATGGTATGCTGATGGCACACTCAATACTTGCTATCTGGCACTTGATTATCACATAGAAAATGGGCGTGCCGAGCAGGTAGCCCTGATTTATGACTCACCCGTTACGCAGACCATCCAAAAATATACCTATGCCTCACTCAGAGATGAAGTCGCCAAGTTTGCAGGTGTTTTGCAAGACTTGGGTGTAAAAAAAGGAGATGCCGTAGTGATTTACATGCCCATGGTACCCGAAGCCGCCATCGCGATGCTGGCTGTTGCAAGGCTTGGTGCTGTGCATTCTGTGGTGTTTGGTGGCTTTGCTGCCCATGAGCTTGCCATCAGAATAGACGATGCACAGCCCAAAGTGGTGATTTCGGCTTCTTGTGGCATAGAAGTAGAAAAAGTCATTCCTTACAAACCACTCTTGGACAAGGCTTTGAAAGAAGCAAACTTCCAACCCAAGACCTGTATTATTTTTCAAAGATCTATGTGCCAAGCTGAGCTCCAAGCAGGGAGAGATTTAGATTGGCAACAGCTTATGAAAGAAAGCACCAAATGGGCTGATTGTGTGCCTGTAAAAGCTACAGACCCACTTTATATACTTTATACTTCTGGCACTACAGGCAAGCCTAAGGGCATTGTGCGTGACAATGGAGGACATGCTGTGGCAATGCGCTTTAGCCTAGAAAAAATCTACAATACAAAAGCGGGTGAGGTCTTCTGGGCTGCCTCTGATGTGGGCTGGGTAGTGGGGCATTCTTACATCGTCTATGCACCTTTAATTAATGGTGCTACGACCATCTTATTTGAAGGAAAACCCATCAAAACCCCCGATGCAAGCACTTTTTGGAGAGTCATAGAGGAGCATCAGGTCAATACATTCTTTACTGCACCTACAGCTTTTCGTGCCATTCGCAAAGAAGATGGAGAGGGTAAACTACTGCAAAATCATGATATTTCAAGCCTGAAAGCTATTTTTGTGGCAGGCGAACGCTGCGACATCTCTACTTATGAATGGCTCAAAGACCTTACAAAACTACCCGTAATAGACCATTGGTGGCAGACAGAATCGGGCTGGCCTATGCTTGCCAATATGCTCGGCGTGGAGGAGCTGCCCGTCAAACCTGGCTCCGCTGGCAAGGCCGTTACGGGCTATCAGATTGAGATATTAAGTGAAGCAGGCGAGGTGCTGGGTGCAGGGCAAGAAGGAGCAGTGGCTATCAAATTACCGCTTCCCCCTGGCTGCCTGCCTACACTCTGGCAAGATGCAGCCCGATTCAAAGAATCTTACCTCAGCACATACCCTGGCTACTACCTCAGTGGTGATGGAGGCTACAAAGATGAAGAAGGCTATATCTATGTGATGGGACGTATGGATGATGTCATCAATGTGGCGGGGCACAGACTTTCCACAGGCGAGATGGAAGAAATAGTGGCCATGCACCCTTCTGTAGCAGAGTGTGCAGTCATAGGCATTGCCGATGAACTCAAGGGGCAAATCCCTGTGGGCTTGGTCGTCTTGAAAGACGGAGAAAACATCAGTGCCGAAAAAATAGAAAAAGACTTGGTTCAGAAAATCCGTGAAGAGATAGGCCCATTGGCTTGTTTTAAAAATGCCTTGGTGGTGAAGCGTCTGCCCAAAACTCGCTCAGGTAAAATCCTCCGCAAGACACTTAGAAAAATAACCGACGGTGAGCCCTTTGCCATTCCTTCTACCATTGATGACCCTGCCGTATTGGATGAAATCAAAGAAGAATTTAAGACAAGAAAAATAGGATTGGCTTTTCTCTGAAAGCTAAGACACCAAGCGGAGCAGGCCTTCTCTGACACGCTGTGAAGTGAATTTTTTATTCAGGTGATGTGGGCGAATCTGTAGCTCTAGCACGGCGTCTTCCTCTTCTGAAAATAGAGGCTTGAAATCAAAATTTTGAGCCTCCTCTTCAAACACCTCTTCTAAATAGAGATACAAACTGTAAAGTAACTCTTTGCGCTCTTTCACATCACTAGAAATCTGAGGAAGAGAAATAGACATCGGAATCAGGCAAAGAGTCATTAAATCACGGGCTTCTAAGTGGCTGATGTAATAATAAAATACTAGATTTTCAAAGTGTAGTCGATTGTTCATAATACCAATTCATTAAAAAAATACCATTCAGTGTACAATCAATCAAACGTAAATTACTATATGATTGATTACATTATAAAGGCTAAATTCAGATAAAGCCATTCAAAAAAATAGTAAATTGAATAATATCAGTATAAAATTAGACTTATTTTGAGCTGTTTCTTAGTATTCTTTCTTTGTACTGCGTAGGTGTGATTCCTGTGATTTTCTTAAAGACCCTATCAAAATAGTGCAAACTGTTGAACCCTAACTCATAGCAGACCTCTGTGATATTGCAGTGAGGCTTGGCAAGAAGTTTTTTGGCAAACTTTATTTTCTCTTTGCTAATGTATGTGTTGGGAGACTCCCCGAAAGCCTCTTTGAAATACCTGTAAAAAGAAGCCTGACTCATGCCCGCAATGTGGCAAAGCTGCTCAGGCAGGATTTCTCTGTGCAGATTTTTGTGGATATACCGAGCTACTTCTGTAAATCGATGCTTGGGGTCATCTTTCGCACAAGGGTCTAAGAGAAAGTGCTTTGCCTCCGTCTGTAATATTCTGATAATCAACTCTTTAAGACTAAAATCTATGAAAGTAGGCTTTGCAAATTGGTTGTTTTCTAAGAAAAGCTGCACAAGCCTATGTATGTTTTGTGTGATGTGTGGGCTTCGCAAAATAGAGTGATTCTCTGGCTCTGTACTTCTGTCCCAGTTTTCATATTTGTTTAACTCTTCAAAATGCTCTGCCACAGTTTCACTAATCAGCTCATCAGAGATAAGCAAAGCAAGGCAGCGTGTAGGCTGCTGGTCTGAGGCCTCAGGAAAATCAATTTTCATGGCTTGTCTTGGGGGCAACACCATGGTCTCATTGGGTAAAAAATCTAGGGGCTGTTGCCCTTGAAAATGCATAACTTTCTTGCCTTCTATCATCCCTACCACCACAGAATGGTTAAACTGTAGCTCCACAAGAGAAGCTTTTTCAAAGGTTTCATAGATGTTTAGCTCTGCTTGCTCACTTCCATATACTGTGCGGTTTTCTACCATTTTATCTATGCGCTGCTGTTGTTGGGTCTTGACGATGAGCTTTTGAATAGGGTGTGAAGAGATAGGCCTGCTTACTTGTTGCATAATTTTGAGAATTTAATGCTATATATTGATTGTATTGTGCAATTTAATCTAAAAATAAAGCAATAATATTGTAATCACAAATAAATAAATAATTTTTATCTCACTTAAATACCTTTAAAAATGATTCACGATAAACCTAAATTCAAAGAAAAATACGAAAACTTCATCGGAGGCAAATGGGTAGCCCCTGTCAAGGGTCAATATTTCGAGAATCCCTCTCCTGCTGATGGCAAGACCTTTACGATGGTGCCTCGCTCCACCAAAGAAGACATAGAACTGGCTCTAGATGCTGCACACGAAGCCACAAAGACTTGGTGCAAAACCTCGCCTACTGTGCGTGCCGTAATGCTCAACAAAATAGCGGATGTCATGGAAGCAAACCTTGCCGAAATCGCCAAGGTAGAGTGCTGGGAAAATGGCAAAGCCATCAGAGAAACGATGGCAGCAGATATTCCCCTTGCCATTGACCACTTCAGATACTTTGCAGGCTGCATCCGTGCCGATGAAGGAAGCATCTCTGAGCTAGACGCTACTACGGTTTCTATCCAACTCAAAGAACCTCTAGGCGTAGTCGGGCAAATCATCCCTTGGAATTTCCCTATCTTGATGGCCGTCTGGAAACTTGCTCCAGCACTCGCTGCAGGCAACTGTGTGGTGCTTAAACCTGCTGAACAAACCCCCTCCTCTATCTTGGTCTTGATGGAAATGCTCCAAGATATTATCCCTGCAGGAGTAATCAATATCGTCAATGGATTCGGCATAGAAGCAGGCAAACCGCTGGCATCCTCTGACCGTATTGCTAAGATTGCCTTTACAGGTGAAACCACTACTGGCCGTCTGATTATGCAATATGCCTCTGAAAATGTTATCCCTGTTACCTTAGAGCTAGGGGGCAAATCACCCAATATCTTCTTTGAGAGTGTGATGGCTGCCGATGATGAGTTTTTAGACAAAGCCGTAGAGGGTGCGGTGATGTTTGCCCTCAACCAAGGTGAAGTCTGTACTTGCCCTTCTCGTATGCTGGTGCAAGAGTCTATTTATGATAGATTTATAGAAAAAGTCATCGCACGTGTGAAGGCCATCAAAGTAGGCAATCCATTAGATGATACCGTCACTATGGGTGCACAAGCCTCCAAAGACCAATACGAAAAAATCCTAAACTACCTAGACATTGGTAAGCAAGAAGGCGCTGAAGTACTTGTAGGCGGCTCTTCTCACGAAATGAGCAACAACGGTGGGTATTATGTCACACCTACAGTATTCAAAGGGCACAATAAAATGCGTATCTTCCAAGAAGAAATCTTTGGGCCTGTGCTTTCGGTTACTACCTTTAAAGATGAGGCGGAAGCACTAGAAATTGCCAATGATACCCTTTATGGCTTGGGAGCAGGTGTTTGGACACGTGATACACACCAAGCATATAACATGGCTCGCTCTATACAGGCTGGCAGAGTTTGGGTAAATTGCTATCACTTATACCCTGCACATGCGTCTTTTGGTGGCTACAAAAAATCG
Organism: Microscillaceae bacterium; assembly: GCA_011390205.1. Taxonomy (GTDB): domain Bacteria; phylum Bacteroidota; class Bacteroidia; order Cytophagales; family Microscillaceae; genus JAABSX01. The sequence continues at coordinate 14,388 of JAABSX010000075.1, forward strand.
GGTATCGGGCGTGAAAACCACAAAATGATGCTTGACCACTATCAGCAGACCAAAAATATGCTTATTTCTTATGATAAGAAAGCCATGGGATTCTTCTAGGAGGCCACCTCAGAAAAGTCTATGACACAAAAAAGCCTCTCCAAAACTTTTGGAGAGGCTTTTTTGTGGATTTTTTGAGGCAAATCGTTCTGTGGTTAGTTGTAGCCTCTGGCTTACACTTGGGGAGATCGACTATCCCTAAAACAGATGCTTACGACATGACAAGGCAATTCCTATCATTTTGTAGAGGTTCGAAGGCGTGTCAAAAGGCTATGCCATAAAGCAGATACCTATGTCCCGACAAAACAGTCCTACCCGAGTGGTTAGTCTTGCCGTTGGAGAGTTCAAACACGGTACAGAGAGAAAAATTGGAAGACTTTAAATAAAAAAGCCAGTGCGGATACACTGGCTTTTTTTAGATACTATGATCTATCTGCCATTTAATCTGTAACAGTAATCGTCCCCTGCATTGCAGAATGGAATCTACATATATAATACAAAGTATTTGGTGCATTGGCAGGTACAGTAAAAGTTACTGTTCCGCTTCCAGTATCATTGTTAGTTACCCCATTAGAGTAAACATCGGTAGTATTATTGGCAGTTGCAGCAGTCTTTATCAAGAAAGGATGGTTTGGTGCATTCACGATAAATTTATATGTTTTGCCTCTTTTCAGGGTCAAAGACGGGTTACTCGCATTGGTTAAAGCGCCACCACTGAATATATAACTTGAAGCACCCGAGTTGGTTACATTGTAAGTTACCTCTTCATTAGCACCAATGTTGCCTTGTGCTATCAATACTGACATCTCTGTGGCACTCTTATGGACATTTACATATCCATCATAAACCAACAACTGATCATAGGTAACAGTACTTACGCTGGTTTCACTTTTTCCAGTAGCACCGGTTACAGCCGTGAGACTGATACCAATGGCCCCAGGATTGGCTACGCTGCCCATGTGGATGTGTGCAGGAGAGCTAATCCCTGATGTAGTCCCGACTAAGGAAATACTTACCAAGGCTTCGCCGCTTACTCTTTTGGTGAACTTCACCGTTCCGTTTATGGTATTGTCTGAAACAGCACTCAATGTGTACGTCTTGCTGGTAGTGGTAAGCTCATTGATGCCAATATCGCCTTGTGCTTCTACTGGTAAACCTGCACTAGGGTCATGGACATTTATGTATCCATCAAACTCCATTAAATCATCATAGGTGATGGCTGTCCCTGTGTTGAGCTCTCTTATACTGGTTTCGCTTTTTCCAGTAGCACCAGTTACGGATGTAATATCAACAACCACAGCTCCTGATTCAGCCACAGTGTTTTCGTGGATGTGTGCGACTAAATTAACCCCTGAAGTTGTTCCAGTAAGGTCGATACTTAGCAAAGCATTGCCATTTACTCTTTTGGTAAATTTTGCGGTTCCGCTTATGGCACTTCCTGTGACAGGACTCAATGGGTATGTCTTGCTGGTAGTTGTAAGCTCGTTGCCACCAATGTCGCCTTGTGCTATGAGTGTTGATAAATTACTAGCGCTCACATGGACATTTACATATCCATCAAACTCCACTAGATTATCATATGTAACAAGAGCATCATCATCTAGTGTCGTAACAACCGTTTCGCTTTTACCAGTTGCTCCATCGACAGGTGTAAGGGTAAGTGCAATAGCACCGCCTTCTGCTGCAGTATTAAAGTGAATATGTGCAGGGTGGCTTCCTCCAGCAGTGGTGCCTTGCAGCTCGATGGTGATGAGTGTAGAGCCATCATTTCTTCTTGCAAATACAACAGTACCGTCGATGTTGGGGTCTGATTTAGAGGCCAGCGCAAACTCTTTGCTGTCGCCAGTGAGTTCAGGTGATGGATCATCTTCTTTACATCCACTGAAGAGAATCATGCTTGCGAAAA
>JAABSX010000076.1:0-15555 GCA_011390205.1 Microscillaceae bacterium
AGCCGATGTCATAATACTGAACAGAGGCATTTCTCCAGACAGGGAAAACGGCAATCTGTCTGCTACCATTGAGGGTATGCAGTAGGCCTTCGCCCCATTGTGGATGCCAGTAAACCTGACCGCCTTGGGCTTGGTCTTTGGGGCTAAACCAGTTTTTGAGTGCCTGCATTTGTACTTTACTGAGCTGCCTGGGCAATGACTCTTGTGGGCTGACACTCTCCTCTTGCAGTTTACAGCCTGCTAAGAGGCTAAGACAGAGGAAGATTACCCCCCCCCATAAATGTAGTTTTTCTCATGTTGTATTAGATTTAAAGAATGATTGATGCATTACAAACTTATCAAAAGAGTGAGGTAAAAGCAAGTGAATGTAAGTATTTATGCTAAAAAATAACTACAATACAATCGCTGTTGCTGTGTATATGTAGATTACAAATTTATTGCTTCGAAGTCGGGATTGCAAACCCTGACCAGCCAGGGCTGAGATTTGCAATCCCAACAAGTAAGATTAGTCCGAGGCTATGGTGCAATATACTGACAAACAAGCACTTATATTTAATAAGCCCTTGCAAAAAGCACTCTCTGCGTAGAAGGCTTTCCTGAGTAGATACATGTGCCATCTTCAAGTTCATTGCCCAAGGGGATACATCGGATAGTAGCTTTGGTTTCCTCTTTGATTTTGTCTTCTGTTTCAGGTGTGCCATCCCAGTGTGCAGATACAAAACCTCCTTTTTCGTCTAAGATTCTCTTAAAATCTTCATAAGAGTTGGCTGTTGTGATATTATCCCTTCTGTATTGCAGGGCTTTTTGGTAGATATTTGTTTGTATTTCATCAAGCAAAGCAGGAACCATGCCTGCTACTTCATCAATGCTTACTATCTGTTTTGCACCCTCTTCACCTCTTTCTATATCTCTTCTTACTACTTCTATACTGTTATTTTCTAGGTCTCTAGCCCCTAGCGCTAGCCGGACAGGCACACCTTTCAGCTCCCAATCTGCGAATTTAAAGCCTGGTTTGTAGGTATCTCTGTCATCATATTTTACTGAAATATTCAGGGCTTCCAAGTCTTTTTTGATTTCTTGTACTTTTTGAGATACACGTTCAAGTTCTTCATCAGTGCGGTATATTGGCACAATGACTACTTGGATAGGTGCAAGCTTGGGAGGCAATACCAGTCCATTGTCATCGGAGTGTGCCATGATTAGAGCCCCCATCAGGCGAGTACTTACTCCCCAGGAGGTGCCCCAGACATACTCTAGGCCTCCTTCTTTGGTCGCAAATTTCACATCAAAAGCTTGTGCAAAATTTTGCCCCAAAAAGTGAGAAGTACCTGCTTGGAGTGCCTTTCCGTCTTGCATCAGGGCTTCTATGCAGTAGGTTTCTTCTGCTCCTGCAAAGCGTTCATTGGGTGTCTTAATGCCTTTGATTACAGGCAGAGCCATACATCTTTCTGCAAAATCAGCATAGACATCTAGCATTTGTTCTGTCTCTTGGATGGCTTCTTGGCGAGTGGCATGGGCGGTGTGTCCTTCTTGCCAGAGAAACTCTGTGGTTCTGAGGAACAACCTTGTACGCATCTCCCACCTGACCACATTGGCCCATTGGTTAAGCAGAATCGGTAAATCTCTGTAAGACTGAATCCAGCTTTTGTATGTATTCCAGATGACGGTCTCGGAGGTAGGTCTTACGATGAGTTCTTCGTCTAGTTTGGCATCTGGGTCCACGATTACACCGCTGCCATCTTCGGCATTTTTGAGGCGATAATGCGTTACTACGGCACATTCCTTGGCGAAGCCTTCCACGTGTTTGGCTTCTTTGCTGAGGTATGATTTAGGGATAAAAATAGGAAAATAAGCGTTGCTGTGCCCCGTGGCTTTAAACATACGGTCTAGCTCGGCTTGCATTTTTTCCCAGATAGAATAGCCATAAGGCTTGATAATCATACATCCTTTTATGGGTGAATGCTCTGCCAGGTCTGCTTTTTTGACCAACTCATTGTACCATGCGGAGTAATCTTCACTTCTTTTGGTAAGTCCTTTGCTCATATATGATGGATTTTGCTAACTTTTAGGCGTATTTACTTGTTATTACAATAACTAGGTGTTAAATTAATGGCACAAAGATAAAACTTATCTTGCAAATAGATAAGTTTTCAACTTAATTTGAAATTTTATCGTACACAATAATATAAAATTCTATCCAAATAGATTATTAGACAACACTAAAAGAATACCCATGAAAAATAAAACATTGATACAGTCCACGCTTTTACTCTTTGCAAGCACATTGCTCTGGAGCTGCAGCACCCTTAATCAGACAGCACAAAGCACACAAGAGTATGATGATGTATATTATACTGCCGCCGATAGAGTAGCTGCCGCAGAAGCATATGCAAGCACCGCAAGTACTACTTCATACGGCAATATTGCGGACGAAAATCCAAGTATGAGCTTTGATAATCAAAACGTAAATTCTGATTATATCTCGCAATATGAGCAAAGCAGACTCTATGGAGGAGATAGCTACAGTGCAGATACGTACTATGATCCCAACTACATCCGAAACAATAACACACCAACCCTAGGGTACGTAGATCCTTACTATAATAACCCTTGTGCCTTTAATAACAACCCTTGGGGAGCATGGAATGGACACAATCCTTATCGCCGAGCAGGTTGGTCTGTAGGGTTTGGAAACGGTTGGAACAATGGTTGGAATAACGGCTGGAACAATGGTTGGAATAACGGCTGGAACAATGGTTGGAATAACGGCTGGAACAATGGTTGGAATAACGGCTGGAATAACGGTTGGAATAACGGCTGGAATAACGGTTGGAATCCTACCAGAGTAGTAGTAGTGAATCCCAATAGCTCAATAGACAGTGGCATCAGAAATACTTATTACGGACCAAGATACAATACTGGAAATAGCAGTGTTGTAACCAATAATACAAGCAGAATCCGTATTCGTGAAGACCGTACGAGGGTTTCGGAAACCCCCGGAGGCGGAGAAGTAGGTGGAAGACCAAGTGGATTTACAGAGGGGGGCACAAATAGTGGATATACCACGCAAACCCGATACAATACCCGCACAAGAGAATCTTACGGCAATACAAATACATCCGGACAGACAGGTAGAGGTTCAGAAAATAACAGCGGCGTGTATATCCCCAACACTCGTACACAAAGTACAAGCCCAACTAGAACGAGCCCGACTAGAACGAGCCCAACTAGAACGAGCCCAACTAGAACGAGCCCAACTAGAACTTACGAGCCAAGTAGAAGCTCTACCCCTAGTAGGACCTATGAGCCAAGTAGAAGCTCTACCCCTAGCAGAACGTCTAGCCCGAGTACTAGCCCTAGCAGGACATCTAGCCCAAGTAGAACTCGTCCGAGATAATTCAGTAAATTATTAAATATAAAAGTCTTTATCTGCCATATAGGTGGATGAAGGCTTTTTTTATGTCTGAGTGTATATTTTTAGCAGGGTAAATCAGTTTTCAAGTTCTTCTCCCTCTTCTTCTGTTTCTAATTTTGAAGTATCTTTTTCTTTAAGTGTGAGGTAAAATATCAGTTTTTCTTTGAGTTCTTTGGGTGATAACTTTCGATAAATCTCTCCATTTTTTACCAAAGAGATAGCACCAGTTTCTTCTGAAACCACTACTACAATGGCATCCGTAATTTCGGAAAGTCCAATGGCAGCTCGATGCCTAAGCCCCAGTGAAGCAGATATTTCATCATTTTCGGAGACGGGCAAGATACAACGCACTGCCTGAATCCTTCCAGTGTGATTGATAATCATGGCGCCGTCATGCAGTGGGCTATACTTGTTAAAAATAGAGATAATAAGCCTTTTAGAGGCCTTTGCGTCTATCTCATCTCCTGAGTCTGCATAAAATTTAAGTTCTGTACTCTTTGAGAATACCATCAGAGCACCTGTCAGCGAGGCAGCCATTTCTTGGGAAGCCTCCACAAACACATCTATTTCTACGGTAGTTTTCAGGCCATTTTGCCCCCAAAGATTCCACAAGAAAAAGTTATTGCTGAGGTAATTTGCCTTGCCAATGACGAGCAAGAACTTACGGATTTCTTGTTGAAACAAAATCAAAGCAGCCAAGACACCCACACCTATAAACTGACCCAGAATCGTGCTGAGCAGCTCCATGTGCAAGGCACTTACTACCAGCCAAAGCATCAGAATAAAAACCCCTCCGAACAGGATACGTACTGCCACACTGCCCTTTACGAGCTGGTATAGCTCATAAATAAGTACTGAGACGAGTAAGATATCTATGATATCTATCCATGTAATCTCCAAAAAACCAAGACGAAAAAACAAGAGCATATAAGCAATGATTAGTGATTATTTATATTTTATCGGCTTCCTGCCAGATTTGTATTAATTGAATGGCTTCTTTGGCTTCTTTTACATCGTGTACTCTCAGGATAGAAGCCCCTGCCTGCAGTGCCAGTGTATGGAGGATGCCAGTGCCATTGAGTGCCTCTGCCGCTGTGATTCCTAAGGCCTTGTAAATCATAGACTTACGAGAGATACCTACGAGCAAAGGAAGCCCAAAGCTATGAAATACAGACAAGTGCCGCAGTAGGTGATAGTTTTGTTTGATGTCTTTTGAGAAGCCAAAGCCCACATCTAACATAACTTCATAATGACCCAATGCTTGCAATTCGTGTACCTTTTTAGTGAAGTAAAGACAAATATCTTGAATTAAATGGGTATAATCTGTAAGTTGTGCCATTGTCTGTGCATTGCCTCGGCGGTGCATCAGCACATAAGGCACGGCTAAATCTGCTACTGTTGGGAGCATTTTCTCATCTGCCTCTCCGCCACTTATGTCATTAATTATGACGGCACCCCGCTCTACGGCTTCTCTGGCTATGTTTGCCCTAAAAGTATCTATCGAGATATGAACCTCAGGAAAATGATTTTGCAGCAAAGTAATCACAGGCATTACCCTTCTTTTTTCTTCTTCTTCACTAATATCATCTGCTCCAGGCCTAGAAGAATAGCCACCAATGTCTATAAAACTAGCCCCCTCTCTGAGCATTTTCTCAGTTTGCTGCAGTATGGCATCATCTTGTGCATACTTTCCTCCGTCAAAAAAAGAGTCGGGTGTGATATTCAAAATGCCCATAATTTTGGGTATGGAAAGGTCTATGAGTTGGTTTCGGATTTTCAAAGTTTTGGTAAAAGCCTGCATACAGCAAATTTATTTTTTAGGCAAAGGGCATTATTTTTTGTTAAAATTACAAAGGGATAAGTAAAAAATCTAATTTTTATGTCTTTTGATATACTGCTATAAAAAATAAAGAACCACATAGAATCATAAGACACATAGAGCGATTTTTGTGGTAGTTTAGGAATCACTTGTATAGAAATCAGACAAATTACAAATCTCGCTCATCCTGAAATCTTGCCTGATAAGTCTTTTGTATAGTAGTCTGGTCTTTTGAATAAGATTGAGAAGGAGAGTAAGCCAGCTTCTCAAACAAAATTTACAGCTAAAAGAAGATTTGTTTTGCAAAGCACGGTTTTTTATCCCAATTTTGAACTTTACTCATCGTTTTAAAAATTAAGAAAAAGAAATGAGCGATTATTTCAAGCAATACATCAGAGATGTAAAAGACTTCCCCAAAGAGGGCATTGTTTTTAAAGACATCACTACACTGCTCCAAAATCCTGTAGCACTCCGTGAAACAGGGGAAGCCCTGACGGAGTTTGCCAAAGGACACTCTGTAGACATCGTGGCGGGCATAGAATCCAGAGGTTTTATATTCGGAATGTATCTTGCCGAAAAACTCAATGCGGGTTTTGTGCCTATCAGAAAACCTGGTAAACTTCCCTCTGATAGTTTTTCCCAATCTTATGAGCTAGAATATGGCTCTGATACCATAGAAATGCACAAAGATGCCATCTTTAAAGGGGCTAAAGTACTCTTACACGATGATTTGCTCGCCACAGGAGGCACTGCAGAGGCAGCTATCAAACTCATAGAAGAGGCAGGTGGTGAAGTAGTGCAGGTCTCTTTTTTGATAGAGTTAGATTTCTTAAATGGCAAAGAAAAACTAAAAAATCATGAAATAAAATCATTAATCCACTATTAGCCAAAAGGTATTTAAACATACATCTATGCTCAGAATAGGTCAATTTTACGAATTAGAAGTGCTTAGAGATACCTCAAGCGGACTGTATCTAGGCATCCCAAAGGCAGAAGAACAAGAAGGACAAGCAGAAGAAACAGAAGAAGATGATGCCGAAGAGGGCATCCTCCTGCCCGGAAAGTTTATCCCAGAAGGTACTCAAATAGGTGATTTGCTTCGTGTTTTTTTATATAAAGACAACGAAAACCGAATCATCGCTACCACACAGCAGCCACAAGGCACTGTCAATCAAGTCGCTCTACTGACCGTTAATCAGGTCAGTGGGTATGGGGCTTTTATGGATTGGGGGATAGACAAAGATTTGTTTGTGCCTTTTAAAGAACAAAAAAGGCGCATGGAAGAGGGTGAACAACACCTCATCTATATCTATGAAGACCTCAGAACCGAAAGGCTCGTGGGCTCTGCCAACCTACACAGATTCCTTGACAATGAGGTACTTAGCGTAGAAGAAGGGCAAGAAGTAGATATTATCATCTGGGACTATACAGACCTTGGAATGAATGTAGTCATTAACCACCAACACAAGGGGCTGGTCTATGAAAACGAAATATTTACGGAATTACGCATGGGTGACCAACTGAAAGGATACATCAAAAAAATCAGAGAAGACAATAAAATAGATGTGCGCCTCCAAAAAGATGGACACAGAACCATAGAACCCAACTCCCAAAAAATTCTGGAAGAAATCAAAGAAAACGGAGGATTTTTAAACCTCAATGACCGAAGCAAACCCGAAGAAATCTACGCACTGCTAGGGATGAGCAAAAAAAACTTTAAAAAAGCCGTAGGGCTTCTTTACAAACAACGCCTCATCAAACTAGAAGACGAAGGAATCTCCCTCAATACTCTCAAATGATAAGGTAACCTGCCAGTAAATACTGCGTAACATTTCTTTAAAAATACCATTCAAGGGGAAAAATTGCTCACCTAGCAGAGATATGGGGCGTAAGTTTTCCCCTGCTTTATAGTTTGAGTCATATAGTAGGCATTGATTTTGTCTATTAGATAAAATACCTTGAATGATGACTTTAGACTTTTATGAATAAGCCCGATTGTATAATAAAATTTATTACACTGCTTCTTATCTTAATATGTGCAAGCCTAGCAAGCACGAAAGCACAAACAGGAGAGCTTTATCTGCAAAACTATACCCCTACAGTAGCCAATGTAGCGCTTGCCAATAAATCTGTCATTCAAGGGCTTGATGGGCTGATGTACTTTGCCAACCAAAAGGGCGTACTGTATTATGATGGAGTCCGCTGGGATATTATAGATACCCAAAATACCCCACATAGCCTTGCACTTGATAGCCTTATCTCCAAAAAAATCTATGTAGGTGGCACAAAAAGCTTCGGATATTTAGAAAAAGATGCTTGGGGACGAAAAATCTACATTCCTATCTCTAATGCCAACCAAAGATTCGGTGCTATTACCAAGATTATACTCAATGATGGCTATGCTTTTTTTTACTCTGATAGGGTAGTCTATCGGGTCTCTTTGCGCACACAAAAGGTAGAAAAGGTATGGATAGCACGCCCCAACCAACCCTTTGCAGGCATTATCAATCATCAGGGAAGGATTTTTTTGCAAGTATTCGGAGATGGACTGCACCGCATAGCAGGTGATGAACTGGTCTCTATTAGCAAATCGGAGAAATACAAGAACGTGTATTTTAATACTTCCATAGATTATGACCAAAGAAACACGCTCATAGGCACGACCAATCACCAGCTTTATTTCTTTGATGGGCTGGGCTTGTCTGAGTTTCCTTTTGCTTCACAAGAGTACCTTCAGGAAAATCTCCTCACTGGCGGTATTCCGCTTACTGCCAATACCTTTGCACTCACCACGCTTTCAGGGGGCTGCCTTATCATAGACAAACAGACGGGCAACACCAAGCATGTCATCAATTATCAGACGGGCTTGCTAGATGATGAGGTGCTTGCTCTTGGGCAAGATTATTACGGAGGAATGTGGCTTTGTACAGAATATGGCATCAGTCGAGTAGATTTAAACCTTCCATTGCAAAATTTTTCGGAATACCCAGGCATTGAGGGTAAAATTACCTCAGTCATTCGCCAAGACGATATACTTTATGTCGGGACTACAAAAGGACTCTTCTTCTTAGAAAAAATAGAAAGATTTGAGCAGCTCATCGCCATTGTCAGAGAAGAAGAGGAGAAACTTAGCGAAATAGAAAATACCACAGACCGCAATGCACGCATCACAAAACTTGAAGAAAATGACCGGGCAAGCCGTTTTATTCAGAGTGTCTTCGGAAACAAAGACAAGGAAGAAAAAGCAGAAAGAGCACGCAGACAGGAAGAAAAAAGACAGCAAAGAATTAATAAACGCAACAAACGCAAAGAAAATAAAGGAAAAGATACACTGCAAACTCAGCCCGAAGAAGAAAATAATGAGCAGATGTCAGAGGAAACTTATAGCAATTCTGAAAATCAAAAATCTATAAATAAGCAAAAAAACACATCATACACCTACAGTAGTAGCCCTGTGCAGAGAAACTATGCCCTTACATCCATTCCTTTTGTCTATAAAAAAATGAATGGCATAGGGGGCAAAGTCTATCAAATGGTTTCCATAGGACAAAACAGGCTTCTGATAGCTACCAACTTAGGATTATACGAGTTACAAGAAGACAATACAGCCAGGGCAATCATCAAAGACAAAGACATTCTTTTTATTTATAACTCTCCAAAATCTGCCAATCAATACTACATCTGTACCCAAGAAGGATTTCAACTCATTCAATTTAGAAATAACAAATGGGAGGTATTCAACGAAACAAGTGAGGTGTCGGCAGCCATTTTTTCGGCGGTATTGATACAAAATACCCTATGGCTCGGAAGTGAAAACGAAACTTTTAAAATAGAAATCAATGCCGAAGGCAAGCCACTGAAATCCAGACGCTATAAGATTCCGCAGCATTTCCAAGAGAAGGTGATTATCAGAATCATAGACAATAAACCCGTGTTTATTTTGTCATCAGGCATTTATGAATTTGATACCAAAACCGAGGGCTTCATTCTCTCCCAAAAACTTAAAGAATACTTTAATCCTCGCTCCTCTGTGTTTTTTAAGCAGCAAGGCTATACATGGATACGCCCACAAGCCCTCTGGAAAAACTTACAAGACCTCCAAAATATAGACCAGCACAGCAGCAACTTTTTAAGCCTTTTTAATGACATAGAAGATATTTATAAAGATGACAATGACAATCTATGGATTATCACCCACAAAGGGCTTTACCGACTCAAAGCCGAAGCAGCCCCCTACCAAGGAGAAAAATTTAAACTTTTTGTGCACTCCGTCAAAGACATCCAAGGAAACCCCCTGCCCATAGAAAACCTTGCTCTAGAATACCAAAAAACTGCCCTCAGAATAGAGCTGTCTGCACCTTTTTATCTCAATGAATCTTCTTTAGAATACCAGTATTACATAGAAAAAGTATCTCCGCAGTGGTCTGCCTGGCACCAAGAGTCTGTCATCTCTTTTCCTGTATTGCCCAGTGGGACTTACAAAATACACTTCAGAGCTCGCAATATATTCGGGCAAAATAGTGAAGAACTTGTGTATAGCTTTTATGTAAAACCACCCTACTGGGAGCAGTGGTGGTTTTATCTAGGAGGGTTTATTGCCGCTCTTTTGGGCATTATTTTATTGCTCCGAATCCGTACACAGGCACTCAAAGCAGCCAACAAAAGGCTGAGCCACAAAGTAGAACAAAAGACACAGGAAATCGCAAAGCAAAAAAATCAACTTGAAGTAGCTTTTCAAGAAATTCAAAAGAAAAATAGAGACATTACGAGCAGTATCAGGTATGCCAAACGAATCCAAGAAGCTACACTGCCTTATGAGCATCAGCTAGAGAGGGCTTTCACAGAGCATTTTATATTTTATCAGCCCAAAGATGTGGTCAGTGGTGATTTTTATTGGTTTGAGCAGAAAGATGATAAATTCGTGATTGCAGTGGCAGACTGCACCGGGCATGGGGTGCCTGGTGCTTTTATGGCAATGATTGGAGACTCCCTCCTGAATCAAATCGTGATAGAAAAAGGAATCACAGAGCCTTCTCAGATTTTGCATCATCTCAACCAAGGGGTTATCAAAGCCCTCAAACAAGACAGCCCTAAAAGCCAGCGTACGGACGGCATGGACATCGTGGTATGCCAGATAGACTATGCCCAAAATACACTTACTTTTGCAGGTGCCAATAACCCATTATTCATCATCAAAGACAAAAAAAGCAGTATGATTAGAGGCAACCGAATGGGCATAGGAGGAATGCAAAAGGGCAAGAAAGTATTTGAGCAACACATCATTCAGATTGAACCCGATGCTTCCTATTATCTCAGCTCCGATGGCTATGTGGATCAGTTTGGAGGAAGAGAAGGAAAGAAGTTTATGAGAAAACGCCTGCTCAGCTTATTAGAAAAAATAGGACACGAAGAAGGTAGCACACAGAAAGAAATCTTAGAACAAAGATTCAAAGAGTGGAAAGGAGCTAGAAAACAAATAGATGACATCCTTGTCTTGGGCTTTAGGCTAGATACCTCACAGACGAAGCTCATATGAGTACCTTAGACTTATAAAAAAATACCCACCTCGCCTTGTGTCTGCACAAAGTACAGGAAATAGTACTTCGTGAAGACACAAAGTAGAAACAGGCATCCACTAAAAAAGCTTTTAGAGTTCGTCTTCTTCTGTAATCGTGGGCTTGCCCAAAAAATAAACCACTAGACCGAGCAAAATTACTCCCAAGGCTACTAGAGATTCTGTGGTACGCTGTGTAAACAAGTAGTACATCGTCCAGCCTGTAGCTGCTAGGAAAATCAGCGGCGGAATAGGGTAAGCAAATGTACGATACGGACGTGCTACGGAGGGCTTACGGATGCGTAGTATAATCACTCCTAGCACTGTAGAAAAAGTAAAAATATCTAAAGTAAAAGCAATTGCATACAAAATAGTATCAAAAGAAGCTGTCAGAATCAAGACCACGGAAATCGTAGATTGAAAAATAATGGCACGTACAGGAATTTCTTTTGAATTGGTTTTTGCAAAAAAACGAAGAATAGACATGTCTTCTCCCATTACTTGTGTAACTCTAGGGCCCGCAAAAATCATGGCACTGATAGACGAAATCAGCAAAAGGGCAATCATTCCTGCCATTATTTTACCGCCTGTACTGCCCAAAAAAACATTGGCAGAGAGATACCCCACTTCTAAGGGTGTACCGAAGTCTTTTGCTTGTGCAGCTCCATAAGCCTCAGGGCTGAGTGTAAATAAAAATACATAATTGAGCAATAAATAAGCGACCATTACTGTCATCGTGCCTAAAAAGAGGGAGGCTGGTACATTGATACGAGGATTTTTAATCTCATTGGCAAGGTAAGCCGAGGCATTCCAGCCCGAATAAGCAAAAGAAACAAAAGCCAATGATACTGCAAAAGAAGAACTAAAAACCAGTTTCCAATCTCCTTCTTGCGGCAACAGATTGACTGTCTGAGGGGTAGGTGTTAGTAAAAAGCCTCCCACAATAAAGCCCACAATCAAAACTACTTTTACACCCGTAGATATTTTTTGAAACATGCTGCCGTAGCGTACATCATAGCTGTGTATGGTTGTAACGAGCAGCACCACCCCGATGGCTATCAAAATGGCTATTTGGGAAGGGTCTGAGGGCATAATTACACTGCCTGCATAGCGCCCAAGTGCCATCGCTGCCAAAGCCACAGGAGCTGCAAAACCCACCGTGCCCGAAATCCAGCCCGACAAAAAACCAAAGGCAGGGTGATAAATCTTAGACAAATAATTATACTCACCCCCTGAGCGAGGCATCATGCCTGCCAACTCTCCATAACTCAAAGCCCCACAAAGTGCGACAACGCCCCCTACCAGCCAGAGCATCAATAATGGAAAGGTAGATTGAATACTTGCTGCCTGGTAGCCCAAACTCGTAAAAACCCCTGCACCTATCATATTGGCTACTACGATGGCTATGGCAGTATTGCGGCTTACTAATTGTTTATTTATGTTATTCATTGCGTTGATTTTTCTAAAGAAGTGCCAAAGCTAGAAAATAACTTGGGAGAAATAAAATTTATCAAGCGGATTCTGTCCATTTTTGTTTTTCTATGCTTAGAATACGATGATTTTCTCGGTGCTTTGGGCTTTTTCCGTCCGTGTTTTGTGTCTTTGTAAAGTGCTTTTTTATTCAATTTTAATATTTTCGTGGAGCATGTTCTCGAAGAAATGATGCAGTCTGTAGGTCTGTGAAGCGCCCATTTTTTGCCCTAGTTGTGCCAGCACATACATCACCGATGCACAAACCAAAAGCACAGGCAATGCCCACAAAATAGGGGCGGGTATTCCTAGACTCCATTGAGAAAAGCCCAGTGCAAAAGCAAAAAAGCCCAAAACACTGATGACAGCATAGCCAAAGGTAAACAATGTCCAGACAGAGGGGGCAGGGCCATAAAGCCCTCTAATGAGTGTGTGTCCGTTTTCTTGGCTTTCAAAGGTGAGGGATAACTGAGGAGACCAATAATGACGCTCAGAAGGATGAATTTTGAGTACTACATGCTGATGCATACCTGGCACAAGGCTCACCGTAAAAGGGGATTGTGTCTGTTTGACCTCACTGATGATGCGCTCAGAGATTTCTTGGGGTGATTGGGTGCTTTCTCTTCGGAAGCGTGGACGGACTCTAAAACTTGTCATTTTTGTCTAGGAATAATAATTATCAATCTTTATAACACAAAATTACAGCACTAAAGCGGGATGAGAAAAGAGCTTCTAGCAGTTTCTTTTTTATAAGGAGTAAATTTATACAATTAGGGCTAAAAAAATCAATACTTAGGCCCTTGTTTGTTTTTTGGATTAAAAATAGTTACTCAAAAAATTCATTTCCTTGTAGGTCTATGTAGCCTCTCTTACCTTCAGAGCCTATTAGCAAGTAAAGTTCCTTATTGATTTCTTGGGAAGAATCCGTAACTTCTGTGTAGCGAGGGGAGATAATCATTTTCTCACAATCTCTGAGTCCAAATAGTCCATTTTCTTGCACCCAAAATAGCTTATCAGAGTTTGCTATGGTCATGATTTTATCATATTTACAAGGTACGATTAATTTTCCCTTTGGATCAAGCACACCGAGTTTGCCACCTTGAGATACTTCGGCGTGTAGATTTCCCAATGGGTAATAACCCACAAATTTGTAATTGTCTAAGACATCTTTGCCTATTCTTTTGCCTTTATTGTCTATCAAAGTCTGGGTATTATCTGATTTTAGTACAAAAAACACCTCGCCAAATGGAGTAACTCTCTGATAGCTTGTCGGAATGATTTCTTTGCCATCACATCGGGTTACTCCTTGCAAGCCCTCTTGATTTTCTGTAACAAAATACTGATTGCTCAAATAGTTAGAAAGGATATTTTTGAAAGGAAGCTTTTTAATCACTTTGTTTTTAGTATTTACCACGAAGTAGCTTTTTTCAGATTTTACGATGACATAATCGGATTGAGAGAATCTGCCATGAATCTCAGCATATTGCTTTGGGAGCAGTACTTTTCCTTGGCTACTGATGATTCCTGATAGCCCATTTTCACGCACTTGCCAAAGAAATTCTCCATTTCTTTGGTAGTGCATAGGATACCCATCTGAGGTTATTTCTTGTATATATTCTAGGCTGGCAGCAGAGAGCAGTCCGTGTTTTTCATTTTTAATTACTGAAAAAAGCCCTGCTTCATAGTAGAGATAGTCAAAACTTGTATCCAGCGCTTTTTTACCTGTTTTGCTGTCTAACAGCACAAAATCTGAATAAAATGAAGGTGTATTTTCTATGGCAATGCTGTAGCCGAGCGTGTCTAAATCAAGTATGGATTTGTAGGTAGGTGTTTCTATAATTTTGCCTTCTTTATCGATAATAAGAACCAGCCCATCAAGGCTTACTTTGGCTTTGCCTCCTTGAAAACAGCCCATAAACTCTGGAATATGGTCAAACATAAAAGGAATGACTACCTCGTTTTGTGCATTCACAAATCCGAATTTATCATTTTTAAGTACTCCAAATAACCCCTCGCCATGGCAGTACTCCGTTACGGGTGACCAGTGTTCGTATTCGAAAGGAACTAAAATTGTTCCTTCTCTATTGATAAAACCTACTTTGTCATCTACGGAGGCATACGCAATACCTTCTTCATCAAAGCCTCGCCAATCTAAGTAGCCAGCGCATTGGAATATTTCTTTGCCCGCACTATTGAGTATAAAAAAGTAAGTATCTTCTGCTTCGTCTCCAAAATTACTGGCATAAAACAAGCCATTTTGGGCATCCCATACTAGGGGCTGACTGTATTGGGGGGGGATGATGACTTTATTTTGGAGATTGATGATGCCCCATTTTTCATTCAGTTTTATGTTGGCGAATGCCTCTACCTTGCCTGTTTGCCTGTTGGTGTCTTGTAAAAAAGGATACACTTCATCGTATTGGGGGGAGATGAGGATGTTTTTTTGTGTATCTACAAAACCCCATTTTGTGTTTTGGTGATAAGGGATGGGCAGTTCTTGGGCTTGAAGTTGCAAGCAGAGCAGCGTAAAAAAGGGTAAAAGACTTATTCTAAAGAGCATAGTTTTGGGCTTAAGTATGTTTAGGAACTATCTTCAGGCAAAATACCTGAGCAATATATGAAAATTTCACAAAAAAATATGCTGAATAATATTCAAGTAAATAAATTTCAATCAAAAGCCTTTAACACTTCTTGGCAAAGATATATCTTTGTGGGTAAATACATAAAACTACTCAATACAAGATGATGAAAACAGCCTTACACACCGCCCTTCAACGCCTACTCTCAGAGGGTGGAAGCCAGAATTTTATGATTATTCACCTAGACACGGATTATTACATGCAAATGGCTGCCCGATCTGGCTCACCTGAAGTACTCTTGGAGTCAGTTTCTAATCATTACCTTGCTTCTCAAAAACAACTTGGCTGGGCAGCACAGCAAAAAATGATAGAACTAGGCTGGAATGTACCTCAGCAAAAAGAAGAAAATTACAGCATACAAGCCTTTATAGATTCTTCGGCTGCTCAGCACAAGTACATCACTCTTTTGGAAGAAACTGCCAAAAACGTATTTGGTATTTCTGAAATACAAGATGCTATGATAGAATTGGTACTTGAATAAGTTAATATCGCTCAAAAAATCTTCAAATTCTCTGTGATTCTAATTATGATTAGCAAATTTGATTGTATCTTTGGTAAAAAGCAGAAAAAAAATGTATGCAATCATAGACATAGAGACCACAGGGCTGCGTATTACAGAAGACAGAATTACTGAAATAGCCATTTATATTCACAATGG
>JAABSX010000076.1:15565-15878 GCA_011390205.1 Microscillaceae bacterium
AAGAAGTAGTAAACAGCTTTCACTCACTGATTAACCCTGAAAAATACCTCCCTGACTTTATCACGCAGCTTACTGGCATTAGTAACGAAATGCTAGAAAATGCACCTAAGTTTTACGAAATCGCCAAACAGATTGTAGAAATTACAGAGGGAATGGTTTTTGTCGCACACAATGCACATTTTGATTATACTTTTCTTAAAAATGAATTTAGAAACTTGGGCTTTAATTATCAGCGCAAAACCCTTTGCACTGTACGCCTGAGCCGCAAGATTTTTCCTCATTTGCCTTCTTACTCACTTGGCAATCTTTGCAA
>JAABSX010000077.1 GCA_011390205.1 Microscillaceae bacterium
GTGCCACTGGGGAAAGTTCCTCCAAAATCACCTGCGGTAGCGGCATTTATTCCGTTGCCAGATACTGTCCAAGTGGCGGCATGATTTCCACTAAGATTACCTGAGCGGGTTACGGTGAAAGTAAAAGGCGTATTTCCTGTATTTCCTTCGGCTTTGTTGGCATTATCGGCAGCGATGGCGAGTGCTGTGTCATCATTTTGGATAGTGCCTGTGGCAGTGGCAGTGCCAAGGGTGGCACCATTGGTAGGTGCTGAGAGTGTTACGATAAATCCTTGGTCAGGCTCTACATCGGTATCTCCAGATACATTGACAGTGATTGTTCTATTAGTTTGTGTTCCTGTAAAAGTGACCGTGCCACTGGGGAAAGTTCCTCCAAAATCACCTGCGGTAGCGGCATTTATTCCGTTGCCAGATACTGTCCAAGTGGCCGTGTGATTTAGGGTAAGATTGCCTGAGCGAGTTACGGTGAAGGTAAAGGGTGTATTTCCTGTATCTCCTTCGTCTTTGACTGCATCATCGGCAGCGATGGCGAGTGCTGTGTCATCATTTTGGATAGTGCCTGTGGCAGTGGCAGTGCCAAGAGTGGCTCCATTGGTAGGAGCTGAGAGGGTTACTGTAAAGCCTTGGTTAGGCTCTACATCGGTATCTCCAGATACATTGACAGTGATGAGTTTGGAATCTTCGCCTATGGCAAAAGTAACTGTACCCATAGGGAAAGTTCCTCCAAAATCATCTGCGTTGGCGGCATTTGGGGCACTGCCTGATACTGTCCAGGTTACATTGTTTGCTGCTGTGAGGGGTGCCGCCCTGGTGATGGTAAAGGTAAAAGGCGTATCTCCTGTATTTCCTTCGGCTTTGACTGCATCTGTGGCAGCTATAGAAATCTCTTGTGCAGCTAGCCGAGAGGACAAAGCGATAAATAGAAAACCTACTATATAATAGAGTTTTTTATGGAGTTGGGCTGCCTTGAAATACAAGGAAACTGTTTGATAGGTAGTGTGCATACTCTGTGGAGTCTATTGTATAAGCAAAAAGGAACCATACTTTCGGTGAAAGGTAAGGAATTATTTGAAGATAGACAAATTCAAAGATATTTTTTAACTATACTTTTATCTAGGGAATGGTTTTGAATCTCAAAAAACGAAGGAAACAAGTTTTAACCCATTTTAGAAGATGGTTTCTTGTGCATCTTCCAAAAATTTATGTACTTCTTTTATGTGTTCGTGGGTTTTGATTAAATCTTGGTGTTTTGTGATGAGTTCGAGGTGTTTTGCTTCAAACTCATCATCGGAGAGTTTGCCTGTGGCGTGTTTTTCTGTGGAGGTGTAGTATTCTTCGAGCATATTTTGGTGCTGCACTATCAGGCTGTCATGGTTTTTGAGAAGCAGTGCGTGCGCTTCTATAGATTTTTGATGCTCGATGAACAGAGGTTCTTTTGCATTTTTGTTATTTTTTGATTGTTTCTCCCATTTTTCAAACTCCTTCATCCAGTCTTGATGCTCTCCGATAAGTATTTGATGCTCTTGGATGAGTTCTTGGTGTTCGGCAATTAGTTTACGGTTGAGGCTTTCATTGACACGGTTTTGTGTGCATTGTATAAAGATGCAAAGCGTGATGAGGAGGGATAAGTTTTGTTTGTTTGGCATAGGTTTAGTTTTTTGTAAGTTTGATGATTTCAAAGTTAAATTCATTTTGTGCATCGGCCGTATGGCTTGCAAGTATTTCTTTATGCCATTTTGTGCTGTCGGGAAGTTGAAAGAAAGCATCTCCTTCGGGGCTACTATTGACTGCAGTGAGGTAGATGGTATCGGCATAGGGCAGTGTCTGTCTATAGATTTGCTCCCCTCCTATGATGAATAATTGCTCCAATGCTTGGTTTTTTGCTTCTTTGAGGGCATCTTCTAGGCTTCCGAATAGGGCAATGCCTTCGGGTGCGGGGTAGTTTTCTTGCCGGGTAATTACCCAGTTTTGGCGTTTGGGAAGTGGTTTTCCGATAGATTCGTAGGTTTTTCTACCCATAAGAATAACCTGATGCAAGGTAGTAGCTTTAAAATGTTTGAGGTCTGCTGATAAGTGCCAGGGAAGTTTGCCTTGTTGCCCAATGACTCCATTTTTTGCGGCCGCTACGATGATAGAGATATTCATACTTGATTAGTAAATTTGGATTCTTTGGGGCAAAAATAGCAGATTTGAACAAGATTTTGAAGAATCACCTGTCAAAAAACACAAAATTATACATTTTGACTGTGCAGAGTAGGGAGGGAGGGGTGGCAATAAAAAAGCCGTTACCCTTTTTCGAGGGTAACGGCTTTTTTGGGAGTGAATCCTTTTTCTAAAATGATTAGATTTTAGCAGGTTTCCACATATCTACTAATTTTTTGGTAACATCTACGGCATAATCAGTAGTAAGTACTTCATTCATGTTTACAGGCTTTCCAAAGTTTTCAACCCAATAGTTGCTTACTTCTTTGACGTTGTCTTGTAGCTTCTGTACGTTGGCAGTCAAGATTTCTTGAAGCTCTTTGCTGTCTTTGGCTTTAAGCGTGATAAGTAAAGCCTCGAACCACTCTTTTCCTAGTGTTTGTTGCGCTTCTACGCTTTCTTTTACCAATACAGGCGCGCTGTCAAATTTGATTTGCTTTTTCAAGCCTTCTACAGAGCTCTCTATGTTGGTTTGTTGTTTTTCTAACCATTCGTTGAGCATTTCACGAGATTTTTCTAGAGTCTCAGTAGCTTTGAAAGAGCTAGTAAATTGCTTAGAGCTTTCTACAAAGCCATTTACTAGTTTAGTTTGTGTTTCTAATAACATATCAAAAGCAGTTTTTGTGCTTTCTTGTGTTTCAGTTTTGGCTTTAGCTTTAGTTTGTGTAGCTTTAGCAGTAGTAGGAGTTTCAGTTGTATTTTTCATATTTTTTAGATTTAATTTTATCTACACTGCAAACCTAGTAAAGATTCTTGTGAAATTTAATTAATTACTGAAAAAAAAACAAAAATAGACTAAAAAAAGATTGAGATTGAGATTTTATAATTTGAAAATTGTACTTTTCTAATAAAATTAAGAAAATTAAATGAAGGGAAATGGCTTCATATGAATTATAACTATTTTAACAATACTTCCTTTTTGTGTTTTTTGGAGTGCTTTTGTGTAAATCATTGTGTAGGTGCTCAGGGCTTTGCCATGAATTAGGCTCTCATGCCATTTTAATAAGCCTAAGTACCGAGAGATATTTGGGATGGCTTTTGAGGTTTTATTTTGTCAGACTGAATAACAATCCAAGAAAAAATTGCTATTTTTTTAACAATGTACTAACTTTGCACTCTTGTTTAGATATTAATCACTTATTCGTTTAAATAAACTCAATATTATGGCAAACCATAAATCTGCACTCAAGCGTATTCGCTCTAACAAACGCCGTCAGTTGCGTAATCGCTATCAGGCAAAAACTTGTCGTACTTTTATTAAGAAGCTACGTGATACCAAAGAGAAAGAAGTAGCTGATCAGCTTCTCAAAAAAGTATCTGCAATGCTGGATCGCTTGGCACGCAAAAATGTAATACATAAAAATAAAGCAGCTAATAATAAATCAAAATTAACGAAATTAGTAAATAGCTTGGCCTAATAGCTTCATTATAGTTAGCTCAAATTTATCAAAGCTACCTTTTTGCATACAAATATGTAGGCAAAAAGGTAGTTTTTTTTGTGAGAATGTGTAAATTAGGGTTTGATAGATTATACATTAATAATTTCTATTTAGAATGGCTGGCACAAATAAATGGAAGCAAGTTTTTTTATCTATAGAACTCGTTCTGCTTTGCCTTATCCCTTGGGGAGGATATTTCGTGTTGTGTTGGTTTTATACTGAGCGGCTGAATACACTTACTATTGTACTTGGGTGGAGTTTTATGCTGGTGCATCAGATAATTGGGGCGGCACTGCTTATCCAAAAAGACACTAAACGAAATAGAGGTGTTTTAAAGCAGTGGCTTTTGTTTCTTATTTTTGCGGCATTGCTGGGGCATCAGTTATTTATTAGGGGGTCTATCTTGCAGTTTTTGATTGAGAAGACCGTACTAGATGCCGTATCGGTGGTGTTAGTAGTAGTACTTACTTTGTTCTTAGGAAACAAAAAAAAGCATCAGCAAATGTCATGGTTTTTGCCAGTATTGGTTGGTGGACTGATAGCTGCTGGCTGCTGGCAGTTTGTAGAGGTGTATTTGGAGATTTTGGAATCTAGGCAAATCTTGTGGCTCAGTTATACACAAGCAGGGGCTGTGTTTTTGATGACGGTGTATTCCTATTGGATAGCCTTGCAGCCTGTAGTCAGTGGTGAAGTAGAAGCAGTAGATATTTTTGAGCAGAAGTATGGCATGGTGCTGATTTTAGGGCAGACATTTCTTTGGCTTTCTCTGCCTGGTTGGATATATATTTTGAGACTTATTGTGTAGTTTTATGTGTGTATAATATTGTTTTTAAACCAAGTTCTATGAATCAACTCAATGACCGCCCTACCTATTTGCCGATTACACATTGGGCAGAAAGTGACCGCCCCCGAGAAAAACTAAGGGACAAGGGCAAACTCGCACTCTCCGATGCTGAGTTACTAGCGATACTGATAGGCTCAGGTACGGTTTCTGTCAGTGCCGTAGAGCTTGCCAAGCAAATTTTGAGCAAGGCATCTAATAGCCTGAATGATTTGGCGAGATTTTCTATGAAAGACCTGCAGCAGTTTAAGGGCATAGGAGAGGCGAAGGCCATCACGATTATGAGTGCTTTGGAGCTAGGGCGAAGACGCAAAGAAAGCGAACCTGCCAAGAGAGTGCAGATTACAAGCTCAAAAGATGCTTATGACTTACTCTTGCCTCACCTGCTAGACCTACACCACGAAGAGTTTTGGGTGATATTCTTAAACAAAGCAAATGTAGTCATCAAACCTGAGCGGATGAGTTTCGGAGGTGTTTCGGGTACTGTGGCAGACCCTAAGCTCATATTCAAGCGTGCCTTAGAAGAAGTGGCTAGTGGAATTATTTTGGCACATAACCACCCTTCGGGCAACTTGAAACCTAGCCCCGCCGACATCCATATTACCCAAAAAATGAAAGAAGGAGGGAAGTTTTTGGACATCAGTGTGCTAGACCATCTTATTTTTACCAATCAAGGCTATTACAGCTTTGCAGATGATGGCAGCCTTTGAGTGTTGTTTTAGACAGACGTGTCATCATCTTGATAAAAATTATCTTTGGTGCTTACCTTCTCTTGAATATTTTTGCTGTATAAGTTGCGTGCTCTTTTTTCTTTGGCAAACATCTCCTGCATACTGCCTTGATTGGTCTCAAATGTCATTGTATTGGTGATGGAGAGTGTCATCGCAAATTTTTCTACATCGTGGTTTGCTCCTATGTAGGTAAATGTCCAGTTTTTATCTTTGAGCTCTTCTATGATTGCCTTGATGGCTTTGCCATCGTATTCTTGTGAGGCATTCTCTTCTCCATCCGTCAGAATGGTAACCAATACATTGTACTTTTGATGCTTTTCTACCTCTTTTCGTAAGGTGGTGATTCCTTCACCCATGGCATCATAGAGTGGGGTAGATGCTGCGGGCTGGTATTTGGCATCATCGATAGATTTTAACTCTTTTGCAAGCTCACTTTGGTGAATCGTCTTGATACCTAAGCCATTAAAGCTGACCAAAGAGATGCGATGCTCTTGCTCAGGATATTGCTCTGCCACTCCCCTGACGGTTTCTACCACTTCATTGAAGCCTGAGATAATGGTTTTTTTGATGCTGCTCATAGAGCCGCTTTCATCTAAAATGATGAGATTGAATACTTTGTGTTGCTCTGACATAATATAGAATGGGTTTAATGTGAAATAAGTAAATAGGCTTATGGATGACTGAGCATTATTTGGTTTTTTGACAATCTCACCCCATCCTTAAGGTATTTTTATGATTGTCTTATGGTTTGCTCAATGTATCAATAACTACGTTAAAGCTGTGGTATAAGTTAATAATGCAGGTCAATTTTAAGTAGTATGTTACAAAGAATTATTTTTTCTTACAAACTTTTTCGTAAAAATACGTTTAAATGTTTTCAGAGAACTTTCAATATTTAAATAAAAATAAAAATCAGCAGCAAGAAATTTAGCCAATTCAAAAATTAAACTTATTTTTGGATAAGGTTTTGTTAGGCTATAAAATTAAGAAGGCTTTTTAGGAAAGATACCCTTTAAAAGCCATTCATCAATCATTATAAAAAAGAATATATGTCTATTTGGATTTCAATACTAATTATATTGATTAGCTTATACATTATGTCTGAGGTGGTGGATAAGTACTTTATCAAAAGCCTTGACAACATAGCCCGATGGCTTAAAATGCCCGAAAGCGTGGCAGGAGCTACCTTGCTGGCTTTTGGCACAAGCACGCCCGAAATATCTACAGCTTTGTTTTCCTTGTTTTTGGAAGGGGCAAACCCCGCCACAGGCATCGGTACGATAGTAGGCTCGGCCATTTTTCAGATATTGGTAGTGATTGGTTTTGCAGCTTTCGTGCGGACTTCTCAGCTTAACTGGAAACCCATCGCAAGAGATGGTTTTTTTTATGCAGTCTCCATAGCAATGTTGCTTTGGTTTATACGAGATGACAAACTGACCTTCTATGAGGCTCTGAGCTTTGTATGCTTTTATGTGTTTTATTTATTTTGTTTGTTTCTCTGGACAAAATTTGTAGAAGAGGTAGATATTACAGAAAAAAATAGCGAAATCCAAATCCCGCAGCCTCTACTCAGTATAGAGAAGGGGTTATTAGAACACGCTCAGAATCCTCCACGTAAGAATGTCTTTGTGATGCTTCGTAAGACCATTAACTATCCCATAGATTTAGTGCTCGGCGTTTTGCCAGATGTAGAAAAACATGAAAAATGGACAATTCCTGTCTTTTTGATTTCATTGGGCATCATTGGTTACTCTTGTTATTGGCTTGTGATTGCGGCAGAGCAGTTTGCAGGCATATTGGGCATTCCACCCGCCATCGTAGCCCTGACCATCTTGGCAGGAGGTACTTCCATTCCTGAGATGATTTCATCTGCCATTGTGTCTAAGCAAGGGCGAGGTGATATGGCAATCGCCAATGCCATCGGGAGCAATATTTTTGATATTCTGATGAGCTTGGGTTTACCCGTCTTGATTTATATTCTTATCAAAGGAAACTCACTAGACAACCTAGGAGGAAGTCAAATCAGTTCTTCGGTATTTTTACTGTTTTTCTCTCTGATACTGGTGCTAGTTTTGCTGATTATTTTGAGGTTTAGAGCCACCCGCCTTTTTGGTGGATTTCTGATGACACTCTATGCAGTTTATGTTCTGGGTGCATACCAATCTTGGTTCTAAGTATGGCTGTGTTTAGCGCTATGGATTTATAGAAGGTTTTCTGCTAGTCGGGCTTGCCCTGATTGCGAGAATCCCGACTAGCGGAGTCTTCAGATAGGCATAGGGGCATCTTTGGGCATGACTTTAAACTGATAAATAGGCTCCTTACCCATTTTTTTAGATAATTCATTTATTTCTAGGTTGTTTGAGGCCTGGGTGTTTTTTAGATTTTAGAATTCAAAAAGGCAATGTACTAGGGTCATTGTCTTCCATGTTCATATCATCCTCTTCATTGTACCAATCTTCATCTTTGCAAGTACAAAAATCTATTCCCCACGGGCATGAGCCTTCTACATAATGGCAAAAATCAATTTCTGTATTGCCATCTGGCAGGAGGCGAAAAGTTCCTTTTTGCCACATGTTGCGCAATTCTCTGTACAGGATTAGCTGAGAAGGCAGCTTTTCGGGTAGTTTAGCAAAGAGATTATTCACTTCCCAAAGTTTTAGAATCGCTTGGTTTATTCGTTGAGCCTGTACTTCGGTGAGTTGCTCGACTGGTGGAAAAGCTTCGTGAATAATTCCAAAACCGTTCTGAAAGGATATATCGGGAGCGCATTCCCAAGCTACTATATAATCTAAGCCGTGTTTTAGGGCAGGATGGTCTGGAAAAAGGAGTGTGTAATCAGGACACTCTAGCGGCTTTTGCGCTATTTTTTCAAGGTCTTCGATGAGTTGTATAGTGTATTGTTCCATGTGCTATTCATATTTTCTAAACAATCGGTGTTTAAATACTCGCTGGGTAATCACTGAGCCATCTTCTTGTACGACTTCCACAGATTGTCTTTCTGTGGTAGAATAGACAGGGATTACGCCTACGGCTCTGCAATAATTCACCAGAATGAATGCCAAGCCAAAATCTCCTTGCAGCAATGCAAAATCACCCACTTGTGTGTTTTTTTTGAGCCAATCTTTCAAAGGCTGTGCATGGACTTCAAGACTTTCTAAATCAGAAGGTACATTGCTAAAGTGCTTTTGTAAATCTGGGGGCAAAGCCTGAAAATCTGTGATTTGTAACTTGTCTTTTGCATCCGATATTTGGTCGGGGGTGAGGCTGTGTGAGAAAAGAAGGTGGAGGGTTTTCATATTATTTTAGGATTGTGTTAAATTAATTTGTAACTGGGTCAGCACCTTGCTGTTATGTCCTTTTAGATTATAAACCTTAGACTTTGTAATCGGGATTACAAATACCGTCTAGTGGACTAGCTGGCCAAGCTGCTACACACAAAAATGGACATTTCTTGCGATTTACACAAGAAAAGAAGGACTTTTTTTAAGGTTAAATTACTGATTAGTAGTAATTTAAAATATTTTAAAAAAAAGACTATCTAATCATTTTTACCTTCCAATCGATACTGAATGCCATTAGAAAGGGTATAAATAAATTTGGTAATAGGCACAATAGGGCGGTTTTCGTAAGCAGCCGAAAAACTCACTTTAAAGTCAAAGTGTGCACTGAGCTTTACATTAAAATTGGCATCTACACTCCATCGCTGCCGCATTCTATTAAATACATCATCTCGCCCTATTTGGTAATAATTAATCATATTAAAGCTCAGGTATTCTTTTAAATCTGTGCGAAATGTAACATAGGTGCTTGATTTTAAAGCGTTCACGTTAATTAATTCATTTTCAGTATTGGGGATTTTCCAAGTCTCATTTTCATAAAAAATGCCTGTACCGAGTATCAAGGAAGTTTTATGCTCATTAAACAACATCATTCTCAAACCTCCTCCACCGATGATTCTCCATTTTAGACCTCGCCATAAGTCGTATTGACCTTGGCTAAAAAGCTCGTAAGAGATTTTTTGTGAACGCATGAAGTTGATGCGAAAATGACTGAAAGCAAAACTCGTAAAAGGATTTTCATTAATCACCAAATAATCTAATGAGTTGAGCCATTGATAAGAATGCTTTTTGGAGAAATAGCCTACGTTTATGTTGCCATTTAGCCCAAAAAACTTGACAGGGTCATCTGCTGCTGCACTTCTATTGAAAATACGCCAGCTGATAGCTCCATTGCTGAACAAATAAACAGCACTATCCCGTGGGATTTTAGCTTTTTCTATGTTTAAGATTTGAGAAAATGCACTCATTGAAAATATAAAAATGACAAGCAAACATAAAAAAGATATTTTGATGGTTTTTGAAGTATGGTAATTTCCTTTTTGAAAATAAGAAATGAACAGCATAAATAAGTGTGATTTTGATTGAGAACAGTTTTTTAATTGGTTTGTATATTGAGTTTAGTGTAAGTTATTGTTTATCAATTACTGATAACTTGGCACTGGTAATATATTTTTGTAACCCATTGGTGCGTATTTTGAGCAAAGCAAAAACTACGTATGATATTCTTACAAATCTCTGATTTGTATTGGATAAACAAAGTTACCAACTTGCCCGCACATTACAAAAACAGGCAAACTTGCCCTGTAAGGATCTATTTGCAGCATAGCAAATGCATAGTCTCGCTGCACTTAGACTACGCACAACTAGGGGATACAATGATTCATCATTATTTCCAGCTGTCTTAGGATTTACTTCATCACTGAAATAGACAAGTTCACTCCACGTATTGCTAGGTTCGTCAGAAAAACCTTTCTTCTGAGGCCTCTGTGCCGTTATTTTGGATAAATATTTACAAACCATATCACCATGAAAAATATCTATTCATTGATTTTGATTTGCTGCCTAGCACACACAGGGCTGGCGCAAAGCATTATTCAAGGAAAAGTATTAGACAAAAAAGGCAACCCACTTGTGGGGGCGAATGTGTTCTTGAAAAATACATTTTGGGGCACATCCACCGATACAAGTGGTGTTTTTAAGTTTGAAATAATGGATTGGGCACAAGATACGCTTGTAGTAGGTCTGCTAGGTTACGAAGGCATTGAGCAAAAAATACAATCTACGGAAACAAGTGATTTTGTTTTTAAACTAAGGGAAGAAGCCAACGAACTCAATACAGTGGTGATTACGGCAGGTACTTTTGAAGCAAGTGATGAAAAGAAAATGGTCATGCTTAAGCCACTTGACATTGTGCGAACTGCCAGTTCTAATGGTGATTTGTTTGGGGCTTTGCAGACTTTGCCTGGGGCGCAGCGTGTGGGCGAGCAAGAAGGATTATTTGTAAGAGGAGGTTCTGCCAACGAAAGCAAGACCTTGATAGACGGGATGATGGTGCAAAATCCTTTCTTCAGTAGCCTGCCAGATATAAGCACGAGAAGTCGTTTTTCGCCTTTTTTGTTCAAAGGAACGGCTTTTAGCACAGGAGGATATTCGGCACAGTATGGGCAAGCACTTTCCTCAGTGCTGAACCTGCAAAGCCAAGATTTGCCCGACAAAAGTAACCTCAATCTGTTTCTAAGCCCTATCACAGGAGGCATCACAGGCACAAAAAGATGGGAAAATACCTCACTGGCACTTTCGGGCACTTATACCAATGTAGCATTTACGAATTGGCTCATTCCGCAAAATATAGACTGGATACGTCCTTTTTCGGGCTGGGGTACTTCGGCTATTTTTAGACATAAATTCAAAGGAAATGATTTGCTTAAATCTTTTACTAATTATGGCTATTCCGATGGAGGGTTTTATTTTCGTGATTTTGGCACAAATCGCAATGCTTTTGAACTCAGCAACAACAACATTTTTCAACAATTTCATTATGAAAAATTCTTTGAAAAATGGACTCTAGAGGCAGGCTTGTCTTACAGCTACAATGTAGATTTGATTGGATTGAATGAAGATAAAGTTCGTCGGTTAGATGACAGAATACAAGCCCGCTTGGTAGCTAAAAAAGATATTTTTAAAAATTCGAGTATTTTGCTAGGGGCTGAGTGGCATCAGTATCAATTTGAAAACAGTTTTAATGCGTTTAGCAATCAACTGAGCGAAACTTACACTGCATTTTTTGCAGAAACAGAGATTTATCTCACCAGAAAAATAGCGGGACGAGTAGGAGCAAGAGCAGAGCATTCGGCTATTTTAAATCGCTTTAATCTAGCCTCACGCTTTTCATTTGCTTACAAAACAGGCAAGCACAGCCAAGTTTCACTGGCTTTTGGAGAGTTTTATCAAAATCCTGAAACAAGGTATTTGTACCAAAATACGCAATTAAAATTTGAGAAATCGCTGCATTACATTCTCAATTATCAATGGATGAAAGAGGGCTATACCTTTCGCATAGAGGCTTTTTCAAAAGATTACCAAGATTTGGTCAGAGAGCTTGATAATCAGACATTTAACCCTGACCCCAATCGCCGTATCAGTGCCAATCTCGACAATTCAGGCAGTGGCTTTGCAAGAGGGATAGACCTTTTTTGGAGAGACAATAACAAGTGTTTTAAAAATATAGATTATTGGATTTCTTATTCTTTCATTGATACAGAGCGTTTGTACCAAAATTTTCCCCGACAAGCAAGCCCCGTTTTTGCCTCTCAGCATAACCTCAATGTGGTTTATAAGCATTTTATAGCAAAATGGTCATTGGATTTTAACCTGACTTATTCTTATGCAAGTGGAAGACCTTATTACAATCCTAATGCAGAAGTTTTTATGCGCGATTTGACCCCTGATTTTCACAATGTAAGTCTTGGATTCAACTACCTCACTACTTTTTTGAAGGCGCAGACCATCCTTATTTTTAGCATCAACAATGTGCTGAATCGCGAACATGTATTTGGCTATCGCTATTCGGAAGATGGCGGTGAGCGTGTGGCAGTCAATCCGACTGTATTTAGAAGTTTTTTTGTAGGAATTTCTATGACAATTGAGTAACCAATCAATCAAATATTAAAATGGAGTTTTTAAAATCAATACATCTCATTCATAGCTCGATAGGCTTATTTCACACTTTGGCAGCCCTAAGTGCCATGTTCTTTGGTACTTGGGTTTTTCTGACCCAAAAAGGCACTACAAAGCACAAAAAACTAGGCTATGTTTACATTGCAAGCATGCTTTTGATGAATCTCTCAGGGTTTGGCATTTATAATTTTGGTGGATTTTCACTCTTTCACGCTTTTATTTTGCTGAGTCTGTTTTCAATAGCAATGGGTATTTTACCTGCCATACGCCGCAAAAACGACCAATGGCTTTACAATCATTTTTATTTTATGAATTGGTCTGTGGTAGGTTTGTACTGTGCTTTTTGGGCAGAGATAGGCGTTCGTTTGTTTGATATGCGCTACTTCTGGTGGGTAGTGATGCTGGCAACGATGCTTACCTCTACACTCGGAGCGATTGTCATTAACAGAGAAGCCAAAAAACTAAAACAAATAGGCACTAAAAAAACATAGCCTTTTGGGACTTAAAAGAACTTTTAATTTTTAACTCATAATTCATAACAACTCATGAAAAAGTCAATTATTTTTATCGCTTTATTTTACTGTTCGCTTGTATTTGCTTTTGCACAAGAAGACCCTTATTTGACAATGATGCAACAAAGCATTGCCCAACTTGACAAGAACGCTTCTGTGGCTGATTTTCAAGTTTCTGCCAATCAATTTGAAAGAGCAGCCACCGTTAAAACTGAAGAATGGCTACCTAACTATTGGGCGGCTTACTGCTATGCTATGATGAGCTATATGGCAGAAAACATCGATACCAAAGACCAATATGCTGACCAAGCTGAAAAATTCTTCAAAAAAATAGAAGCAAGCCAGCAAGAAAATGACGAAGTATGGGTAATGAAAGCCTACATTGCCCAAGCAAAACTAGCCGCCGACCCTATGAGTCGTTGGCAGTCGCAGGGGGGCATCTTTCAATCGGCATTAGAAAAAGCAAAAAAATTGAACACTCAAAATCCACGTATTTATTTGCTGAGAGGTCAGAATTTGCTAAATACTCCCGAAAGTTTTGGAGGAGGGAAAGCATCAGCCTGCCCCTTATTTTTGCAAGCTGATGAAAAATTTAGTAATTTCAAGCCTGTATCTTCTATTCATCCTGATTGGGGCAGAGGGTACATGGAGGATATTTTGAAAGAGTGTAAGTAAATTTTCTTTTAAGAAATGTTTGCCTTGTGTATATATTACCTTAGACACAAGGCAAACATTGAAAACACAAAACAACTTAACTGATGCAGTATTTCATAAAAGTTCGGGATTTTTTAGTCCATTTTGGTTTTTTGCTTTTGGTAGATTTTGCCTTGGGAGGCATTTCTTATTTTTTACTGACTTTGGCAAAATTATTTCCCGAAGGTAGTCAAAACTCAGAGGCAGCTTATAAATTTGTACTGATTAATAATACCGTGGAAGCCTTGGTGGCTGTTGTGGTCCTGCATCTTTTTTTGATTTTTGGGCAACACAGGTTAAAGCAAAAAGCAATGCACTACTTACTACTTTTGGTGGCAACTTATGTAGCAGAACAGGTAACTTGGGCATTGATAGAAGGGAAATTTTCATTGGTTTTTATTGTGGGAGATTTATTGAATTTTCACCCTTTTAACCTCGTTTTTAGGTCGCATATCTTGATTGCATTGAGCCTGTTGTACCATTGGCTTACCAAAGAACAAACAAAAACCCGCAAAATCACAGAGCAAGAATATCAACTTCTTCTGCTCAAAGAACTCAAAACCAAAGCAGAATTGGAAGCATTGCAGGCAAAAATTAGCCCGCATTTTTTGTATAATTCACTCAATTCTATAGCGGGTCTAGTACACCTAGACCCCGACAAGGCCGAAAAAATGGTCTTGTTGTTGGCTAAATTTTTTCGCTACAGCACACACATCAAGCATCAATATTTCAATACACTTTCAGGAGAGTTAGAAATGATTGGCACTTACCTCGAAGTAGAAAAAGTAAGGTTTGAAGACAGGTTAAAGTATGAAATTGTACTAGAAGACAAGAATCTATCTAACTGCTTGATTCCTAGCTTCTTATTGCAGCCCTTGGTAGAAAATGCCATTAAGCATGGTATCTCCAAAATCACTGAAAATGGCCTGATTCGGGTGCATATTTTTGAGAAAGATAACCTACTGCATATTGACCTGCACGACAATGGCAGCCCTTTTCCTGACAATATCCAATCGGGCTATGGGCTGGAAAGTACCCAAGACAAACTCCGTCTTTTGGGAGGAGACAAGGCAAGCCTCATCATCAAAAATGCACCCCAAAAGTCTGTTTTAGTACAACTTGCCCTCCAAAAGACCGCTCAAAAAGAAGCAAGCCCCAAAGACTTTATTCAAGTAAACAACTAATGCCATGAAATTTAGAACACTACTCATAGATGACGAACCGCTGGCTTTGAGCCGATTAGAAAGGCTACTCAGTAAGCATCCTGATGATTTTGAAGTAATAGGGCTTGCAAAAAATGGCGAAGAGGGGCGAAAGCTCATAGAACAACTCAAGCCTGAGGTTATCTTTTTGGATATAGAAATGCCTGCCCTCAATGGCTTTGAGATGCTTGCTGCCCTGAGCTATATGCCTTTTGTGGTGTTTGCCACTGCTTTTGAAGAATATGCCATCAGGGCTTTTGAAGAAAATTCTATAGATTACCTCTTAAAACCCATAGAGCCAGAAAGATTGGCTATGACTGTGCAGAAGTTGAGAAATTTCAAATCATCTGCTTCACAAAATCTTAATGCACAGGCACTTATCAAATTGGTGGAAGAGATGAAACCCAAAAAAACACTCAACAACATTTCTGTAAAAGTCGGCGATAAAATTTTATTGATTAAAACAGCGGAAGTAGCCTACCTAGAGGCTGAAGACAAGTACGTGAATTTACATACCTTAGAAGGTAAAAAACATTTATTGGATTATTCTTTGACTACCTTAGAAAGCAAACTATCCGATGATTTTGTGAGGGTAAGCCGCAGTGCCATCATCAACAGCAGCCATCTTCTTGAAATCCAAAAGTTTTTTAATGCAAAATATACTTTGATTTTAAATGACCAAAGGCATACTAAAATCACCTCAGGCAGCACCTACGCTGATAAAGTAAAACAACTGTTTGAATTATAAATCAACCAGTAGTCAGAAAAATATGTGTGGCTTTCTGCTTATCTAATGTAAAATCAGGATTGTAGGAACTTCTAAGAAGAGATTTTATGCGTAGCCTTTTTTCATATTACAGTTTTAGCATTGTGCTGTCATGGCGTAGGCATCTGCTTTATTGCGTAGCCTTTTTCTCAGATTACAAATCTGGACTAGCGGTGTGCTATTGTTTCATCGGTTTACTGTTTTGTAGGTACTTGGCAAAGTCTAAACTCGCTAAAATATCTTCCGCCTCAAGTTCGGGGTGGTCTGCTAATATCTCTTCCTC
>JAABSX010000078.1 GCA_011390205.1 Microscillaceae bacterium
TGAAAAAGAACCTTTTAATAAACTGGCTATCAAGGTCATAGAAAATAAGCCAGAATGAACGTTAAACCAACGATAAAACATATAAAAACATTAAAATAAATAGTTTTTTTATGTAAAATGATGCTAATTTGTACTTTCAAATAAATAAGTATTTTATTACGAACATTCTAAGACAGTAAAGTATATACCGTCTTAAAATAGGCAAAGTAAGGCTACTTACTATTTTTGTACAGACAACTGTTGTTACAATAAACATAATTGATTCCTTTATGAAAAAGCCAAAAAAAATTACCATTAAATTCTTTTTGAACAATAATCTCAAAGAAATGGTAGTACAAGGGGAGCGTCATTACCCTCTTTATGCACAGATAACTTATGACAGAAAAAACACACAAATCAAATGCAATTATGGTGGATTTTACAAAGATTTACATCAAACACGCGAGTCAGCACCCAATCTTCTAAATTTTGAAGAAAGTATTTTCAGAAGAAGCGTAGAGTTTGAGCTTAACAAATGGGGAGATGAGTTTAAATTAAAAGGACTCGGCAAGATTTATGAAAACTACTCCCTCTCTATACACGCATTATTTAACAGCTATTTAAAACTTTCCCTCAAAAGATTCTTACAAAATGCAGAGCCCGCAAAATACCTAGAAGTCTTGCACTTAGAGAAGTCAAACATCGATTTCTTTACAGTCCATGAAGTCTGTCAGAAGGTATTTGATAACCTCAGTAGCATCATTACGAATGAATTTAAAGAAGAGATTAAAATTTATCAAATGTATTCGGACTTGTACCGTCCTTTTTTAGAAAAAGATACGCACGAATTTCCCGTAGTAATTGATTGGCTTGATGGCTCACATGAGCGCTTCTTAGAAAAGCAGTTAATGAAGCACTATGCCGCAGATGAGGCACTTTTGGATAGTGTTAAAGACCTCATTCAAAAAATCATCTCTACCAAGATAGAATTGGGATAAATCTTCTAAAGCTTGCCCTTGTAAGTATCTTATAATCAGTTATTTGGGTTTTACTACTGCCTGTCTATCGAGTTTCGGAGATCGTAACTTCTGAGGAGACTTAGGCCAGATATTTTTGTCGGGGTAGTTAACAAGAAAGATAGAGTTAGTGAGGATTCT
Organism: Microscillaceae bacterium; assembly: GCA_011390205.1. Taxonomy (GTDB): domain Bacteria; phylum Bacteroidota; class Bacteroidia; order Cytophagales; family Microscillaceae; genus JAABSX01. Next base: position 1,137 of record JAABSX010000078.1, read on the forward strand.
GTTACTTTCACTAAATCTATCTTTCAACAGCTATTCCTTCTACTTGTTAGAAGCTTCTTCAAGTGGTTCATTAAGCCAAGCAGGGCGGTTTGTCTTGATATTGTCTGCTTTTAGCTCATTCAAAATAGAATACAATCCGAAGTAAGTCCTGTTGATATAAAGTGAGTGTTTAGAACCTCTTGCCTCTTTGGAGTTGCGAATCTCAGGCATGGTGGCTAGTTTTTCTCCAAAATCAAAGATTTCTTTAAAATAAGCATCATCACTAAAATCAAAATATTCACTTCTGAAAGGGCGGCAAAGAAGCCCAATCATTTTTTTGAATACACCTGTATAAAAAGCAATTTCTGTAGGGCTGTCATTCTTATTTAAAAACTCCATTTTGTAGAAGTTATCCATCATCAGTTGCTCATTTTCAAGCAAGTGAGGGTTAATGACCATAAAGAAATCTCTGTAAAAATCAATAGGAATCTCTTTGATACAGCCAAAATCTATGATGCCTAAAGTGCCATCTTCACGCATTAAAAAATTACCTGGATGTGGGTCAGCATGTACCTCTTTGAGTGTATGCATCTGAAAGTCATAAAAATTCCAAAGTGCCTGCCCTATTTGATTTCGGACTTCTTGAGAAGGGTCAGTAAGCATAAATTCTTTTAAATGTTTGCCATCTAGCCAATCCATGGTCAGTATTTTTTTGCTAGAATACTCTGGATAATAACGAGAAAAAACAAGGTGCGGAATATGCGCACAGGCTTCAGAGATTTCTACAGAGCGTTTAAGTTCTAGCTCATAGTCTGTTTCTTCTACCAGTTTGGATTCTACCTCTTCGAGGTATTTGTCTATGTCTTTGTCGGGCAAGCCTAAGATAATGCTTGCGAAAGGCTTGACCATTTTGAGGTCAGAGCTAATGCTGTCTGCCACTCCTGGGTATTGTATTTTTACAGCGAGCTTCTTGCCATCTATTTCGGCAGCGTGTACTTGCCCTATAGAGGCTGCATTGACCGCTTCTTTGCTAAATTTATCATAAATCTCGGCGGGTGTCTTGCCAAAATATTGCTTGAAAGTCTTTGCCACCAAAGGGCCAGACAGAGGAGGAGCACTGTATTGCGACATCGTGAAGCGGTTAGTGTATGCCTTAGGAAGCATGTTTTTATCCATGCTCATCATTTGTGCTACCTTTAAGGCACTGCCTTTTAGATTACTCAGGGCGGCGTAAATATCACGGGCATTGTCTTCGTGCAGTTCGTCCTTGCTGAGGTCTTTGTTAAAGGCTTTTTTGGTGTAGTGCTTGAGGTAGTTCCCTCCTACCTTCACGCCTGTAGTTACGAAGCGTGTAGCACGTTGAATCTTGCCTGTGGGGATATTTTTTTGTGATTTCATGGGTTTTTATCAGTTCAGTATTGTTCTATCAAAATGCGGCAATGCAGCACCTCAGCCTATCGGTTTTGGAAGGCATATTTAAAAAAATCAAAGGCCGAATCTAGTGAAGTGCTGCCCATCACATCAAAAGCAAAGTTTACTGCTTTCTCAATATAGACATCCGTCTTTTCAAAGTTAGGGCTTACATCTTTGACCCAAAACCTCAGCACCAACAGTGCCTGTGCCCAGAATACATTGGGATACATCTCTACAAGATAAGGTCTTTCGGCGATTTCCTGTGTTTCCCGTCCTTCTAAGAGGAGATTTTCTATGAAATCATGAAACTCTTCTTTGAAAGATGCCAAGGTCTGAGATGCCTGTAGGTCATGCTTATGCTCATGGTAAAGTGTAGAAATATAACTTCTGTTGGCTTTCAGCACTTCTATCCAAGTGTAATAAAATGCCAAGACTTTTTCACGCACAGAATACGAAGCATATACCTCTTCGCCTTCTATCTTTTGGCGTGTTTCTTCAAAAAAACCTCTCCAGACATCGTTCTCAATGGCTGAGATATTGGTATAATGAGCATAAAAATCTTCTTCTTTGAGTTTGATGCTTTTGGCTAATTTGTAAATAGACTTGGGGGTTCTCTCATGCTCCAAAACATATTCTACGAAGGCTTTTCTAATTTTTGATGCTGTATCCATAAATTAAGGTGTATTGGGTTGGGGATTTATTGGAAATAAAAACGATGATTTATATATACTCAATAACCTTGTATTAAATTTAAAGTTTTAAAAATCAAGTTTAGTTTTTATTCCTTGAAAAGTATTTTTTGGATTTATGCATATAAATCACTGATTGTCAGCACTTTGTGTTTGCACGTATCTGACTGTAAAAGTAATTTAGGTTTTTACAAAATCAATGGCATATTATATGATGTAAATAGGCTGACACATTGTTTATTTTAATTAAAATATTTGCCTTATGTATCACCCAAAACAATCAGAAGAAAAACTCAACGATTTATTTAACTATTTGCAAGATGCCCAAGATGAATCAGAGATTGGAAGCGTAGAATCTCAAATTTGGGAGATATGGCTAGAAAGCGGCAGCCCTCAACTCAACTGGCTTATGGAAAAAGGAGCAGAGGCACTTCAAAAAAAGGATTATAACCAAAGCATAGAGTTTTTTGGCCAAGTCATTACACTGAACCCTGACTATGCCGAAGGATGGAACAAACGTGCTACAGCTTACTTTCTGAGAGGAGATTACAAAGCATCTCTGCTAGACATAGAAGAAACACTCAGGCTAGAGCCAAGACATTTTGGAGCTATTTCTGGAATGATTAACATCTACATGATGGTGCAGGACCTCAAAGCCGCACTCAAAGCTTACAAACTCTTACAGCGCATTTACCCGCAAAAGAGAGATTTGGCTCAGCAAATCTATAACCTACAAAAAAGAATCAAGTAAAAGATTGCATTGAAAAACCCTGACACAGAAAAGGCAAAGAATTTCCTTTTATAAAAAAAAAAACTTAACCTTGCAGGCTGAAATATTAAAGCATCAACATGGAAAATCAGGCAGAGCAGCAGTATCTCCAGCTTCTTAGGCATCTTTTAGAAAATGGCACGGCAAAAAGTGACAGAACAGGCACAGGCACATTGAGTGTCTTCGGGCATCAGATGCGTTTTGATTTGCAAGCGGGTTTTCCATTGCTTACTACCAAAAGGGTTCATTTAAAATCCATCATTCATGAGTTGCTTTGGTTTTTGCGTGGGGATACCAATATCAAATACCTCAAAGAAAATGGTGTACGTATCTGGGATGAATGGGCAGATGCGCATGGCGAGCTAGGGCCTGTCTATGGCTCACAGTGGCGTAGCTGGGCAAACTCTGAGGGTGGACACATAGACCAAATCAGCCAAGTGATTGAGCAATTAAAGCACAATCCAGATTCTAGGCGTATCTTGGTCACGGCATGGAATCCTGCCGAAGTTCCTCAGATGAAGCTCCCCCCTTGTCATTTGCTTTTTCAGTTTTATGTAGCCCATGGGGAGTTGTCTTGTCAGCTTTATCAGCGCAGTGCAGATACCTTTCTGGGAGTTCCTTTTAACATTGCTTCTTATGCCCTGCTCACAATGATGTTTGCCCAAGTATGCGGGCTAAAACCCAAAGAATTTATCTGGACAGGTGGTGATGTGCATCTTTATTCAAACCATACTGAGCAGGCAAAGCTACAGCTCAGCCGCAGCCCTCGCCAAGCCCCAAAAATGGAGATAAACCCTGATATAAAGGATATTTTTGGATTTAGTTACGAAGATTTTCAGCTACATGGCTATGAGCCTCACCCAAGCATCAAGGCAGAAGTGGCAGTTTAAAAACAGTGTTTTTTACATCCTCATTGAGCCATACAGCCTCTGTGTTACTGCATAAATTTAAAAATAAAGTCATTTTTTAAAAAATGATTTCTAACTTTGTGAAAAAAAACGGAACTATGATTCAGCGAATACAAAGCTTATTTTTATTAATCGTGGTAGTGAGTATCTTGGCGAGCATGTTTATGCCTGTATGGGAGAAAGAAAACAAGGAAAGCAAGGAAAAAACCACACTTACCCTCTTAAAGATGGAATATCAAAAAGATGGCAAAGTACAAAATACACAAGCCACTTACTACCTTTTGATTTTGGCGGGCCTCGTGGTGTTTTCGGCTACCTACTCTATTTTTAGGTTTGATAGCCGGTTGATGCAGATGAAGATAGGTTTATTTAATTCCCTCATTTTATCGGTGCTTCTGGTGCTGTCGGTTTATTTGGTGAGCTATTATGGGGAGACTTCCTTTGGCAGTTCTAAAAATGGAGACTACGGTTTTGGATTTTTCTTATGCATTGTAGCGATTGTTTCTAACTTGGCTGCCAATCGTTTTATTAGAAAAGATGAGAAACTGGTACGCTCTGCAGACAGAATGCGCTAGGTTATGCCAATAATGATTCAAAACCAAGTATTTACAAGATACGCATTTTCAATAACCTATTCATCGTTTTGAGATTTTGTTTAGACTAATGCCTTTTTGGCGTGAACAGTGAAAGCGCTCTACCTCATTGGGGCGTTTTTTCTTGTGTTTGGTGCTTCTGCCCTGTACTCTTGCCCTCCACATTTTCCATGAGTTGAGCTTCATTTCTTGTCGCATAAGTTTAATGACCTCGTTTTCTGGCACAGCAAATTGCTCTCTGATGGCATCGAAGGGCGTTCTATCTTCCCAAGCCATTTCTATGATTCGGTCTATGTCTTGAGGGCTGAGTTCGTATTTTTTGGCTGTTTTCATACAGAATGTTGTGTTTTTAAAGTAATAAAAACTTTCGTAGATATAAAAGAGTGTTCAACATTCTTGTTTTGATAAATTGAGTGGAGGCATTGTATTTTTACCATTCATTTATTTTTGGTTCATCATATTGGCCAAGTAGAACTCTTTGAGTTGGTCTATTTCTTCTGCTACCTCTTGTTCTTCTTCGTCCATGTGTTTGGTATGGCAGAGGGCTGACTCTTGGTAGCTGACTAGCTGCCACTCTCCGTTTTTATCCTCGATGAGGGCGGTCATGGACTCCACCCAGTCGCCAGAGTTCATATACAGAATATCATCGAGCATTTTGAAAGCTGCCTTGTGTGTGTGCCCACAGATGATGCCATGGCACTTTTTGATTTTGGCAAGTTCGGTGAGTTGTTTTTCATAACCAGAGGTAGGAGAGACCGCAGACTTCACTTTGGTTTTGATGTATTGAGAGAAAGAATAGGGTGGTTTTCCCCTCCATCTTCGGTAGGCATTGTAAAATTTATTGAGCCAAAGCAGAAAGGTATAGCCTACGGAGCCTAGTTTTGCAATCCATCTGAGATTGGTCGTTATAGAATCAAATATATCTCCGTGCACCACATAATAGCTTTTGTCTTTGCTGTGGTGTATATAGTCCATTTGGATAGAAAGATTACCGATGGTGAGCGGCAAGATATTATCTAGGAAGTCATCGTGGTTTCCGTGTAGGTAGATGACTTTGGTGTTATGCTCCTCGATCATTTTCATAATCATCTTAAAGAACCTGGTATGTTTTACTTTCCAGCTTCCGTATTTTCTGAGCTCCCATCCATCTATGATGTCTCCATTCAAGATAAGTGTATCACAGGTATTATACTTCAGAAATCTCACTACCTCTACGGCTTTGGAGCCTGCTGTGCCTAGGTGGATATCCGAGATAATAATAGTTTTGTGATGGCAGCTAGTAGGGATAGTTGTATCGTTATCTTCTTCTGACATAGTTAAAATTATCTTATTTGGGAATCACTTTGTCCAAAGGTATTTTTGGTCAGAGTGTAAAGTTTTTTACATTGTAAGTACCTCTACTAAAATAGTTTATGTTATTACTTAATCATAAGCAGTTGAAAATCAGTATATTGAATGATTTCCAATCATCAATTTTCAATTATTCATTTATTTACGTTTTATTGCAGATTATTTTTTCGAGAAAAATTTAGGTTATCTTTATTTTATATGGCTTAAATTTAGCAAAAAATAATAAAATTATACAAATTTAACTCTTAAAAATAGAATAGAAATATTTTTAAAAAACTTTTTGCTTGCTATGTTTCATTTTTTTCTTGGGTAGAAGAGCATTTGCACTTCGGCTTTGTCTGGCCTTTCACTGATGGTATAATAGCCTGATTGGTCTGTTTTCCAAGTAATGGCTTCCCCTTGGGGTTCTTCTTTGTAGGGCAGTCTTACGGGGAGTTTCTGAAATGCTTGAGCGATGCTTTGTCCTTTTTCACGCTTCCAATAATAGACATTGGCATAGTTGCGGATGAGTATTTCGCTGCCATCGGGTGAAATATCCCCTCCATTGGCATTGTGAAAGTGCAGCGTAGCGATGTGTATAAGTGTATTGACCTGCTCGGTGCTGTAGGGTTTGGGCATTTGATAGACCCTGACACTGTCTTCACGTTTACTGACGATGTAGATGTCGTGGTTTTGGGCATCATACATGAGTGTTTCGGCATCTCTTGTGCCATCAGGATATTCAAAAGCGATTTTTTCGGGGGTTTCACTTTTGAGTTTGAAGTTTTTTTTGCTTGATTGAATATTGGGTTCTTTGATTTTGTAGATAAACCTATCAGGGTAAACCGCCTCATTATCCCCCATTTCGGCAAGCAGGATATAACTTTCTTGGGTTTTGGGGTCTATACTCATGCAAATATCTTCCCAGTCACGGTTTTTTACGCCTTTGATTTCTAGTTCTCCTTTTAGCTTGGCTTTGTGATTGATGAGGTAAAGTTTATTCTTTCCGCCGCTGTCGTTGTGTGTCCAGAACATATTGGGGTAAGTGTGGCTTGCAGCCAAGCCTGAGAGTTCATCTAGTTGTTCATTTTTTAGTTTTCCCTGAGGCTGAGGCCCATCGAACAGGCTTTCGTCTATTTTTACAGAGTAATCAATCGGATTATAGTATTTTTTGCCTTGGCACTGTGCCAAGGTGCAGCTACAAAGTAGGAGTAAATAAGTGTAGAAGAGTCGTTTTTTTTTCATTGAGGGATTGTTTTGTGTATTCTTCTACAAAATTAATCTAAAAAACCAAAAATTACGATTTCTTGGGTTTTACTAATTTTCTGACCAAATCAAAGAATATCATACAGTTTTTTTTAAGTTTACATCTTGAATAAGCAAGTGGCTGGTCTCCTAAAAGACAACGCTTGTTTAATTAAATACGCTTAAATGAGGATTATTTTTTATATAATCTCCTGAAAATTAGTAGATTAGCATATTAATCAATGAACACGCTGACTTATGAAATATCCTTTTAGAAATCTAGTATTCAAAGGTGGGGGTGTATTAGGAATAGGCTATCAAGGTGCCTACGAAGCACTCTACAAAGCCGAGATTTACTCCCAAATAGAAAAAGTATGTGGAACTTCTACGGGGGCTATTTCTGCTCTTTTTATCGGTCTGGGCTACAAACCCGAAGAATCCAGAGAAGAACTCTTAAAGCTAAACTTTAAAAGCCTCCAAGATGGAGGTTGGACAAGCTTCTACCGCCTTTTTCAAAAATATGGCTGGTATAAAGGAAATGCTTTTTTGGAGTTTTTTGAGCGGCTTTGTGAGCAAAAAACAGGAAATCCAAAAATTACTTTTGCTGATTTGCACAAAAGAGGATTCAAGCAGTGCTATTTTATAGGCACTAACCTGAGTAAACAGACTGCACAGGTGTTTTGCTACGAAAATACACCTAACTTTTCTGTGGCAGATGCAGTCAGGATTTCTATCTCTGTGCCTTACTACTTTACGGCACGGATGTATCAAGGAGATATTATGGTAGATGGCGGTGTGTTGCAAGATTATGCCATTCAGATTTTTGATGACTCTCTTAACTACCAGAATCTCAAACAAAACCCTGAAGATTTTATGGGAGATAGCCAACATACCTTGGGCTTTTATCTTGAATTCAAACAAAAATCAGTGCCGATCAATAACCTAATTTCCTTTGCAGAAAACACCTTGCAGGCTCAACTTAACCAGCAGCAAAGTGAACTTATGGGCCGCCCCTTAGATGTAGCCCGTACTGTATTTATTGATACTCTAGGCATCAGTCCTCTAGATTTTAAGATTACACAAGAGCAGAAAGAACAACTCATGGAAGAAGGTCAAAAAGCGACTCAAGCCTACCTAGAAAAATACCAAGACAAGGCATAAACAGCTTTTTATTATTAGAAAATCAAAAAATCTCTCAATAAAACTCCCTAGGAACTTTCCTAAAAAGATGAAAACCTTCTAGAGCATAGGATGCTTACTAAAAAAAATTAGCGACAAGACCTCTCCTGAGCCTCCAATTTATTAAGCAAAATAAGTCTTCAATACTTCTCTACTCACTTCGTGTTTGCCCTCAAAAGGGATAATCTCGGCTTTAAGATTGAGCTGATGAAGCTGCTCGGCCTGTCTTTCAAAATGTGCTGGTTTGATAAGCTCGTCTTGTTTGCCATAGACAAAGTAGAGTGATTTATCTCCCAAAACAGCCTGGGTGCGGTTAAAATCCAAGTCATGGGCAATATTACCCGCCCACATCAGGAAGGTATCAAATTTGATTGTCTCATCAAATACCCAGCGGCTTGCCGTTGCGACTCCTTGCGAAAATCCCATGACATTGATTTTGAAGTCTTCTGGAGAGCGTGAAGCCTGCTCAAAAATATGCGCATACAAGCCATTGAGGTAAGCCAAATAATCTTTAACCTCCTCCTCTCGGTCTTCTTTGGTCATCCAAGTAGCCCCTACCCTGCCAGAAAAATTATCTAAATAAAAACGAGAAAGCCCTTCGGGTGCTACCACAAAATGCTTTTCGGAATCTAAGACATCAAACTTGCGGATAAAATACGCTGCCAACTGACCATAGCCATGGCATACAAACCAGATTTGTTCTGTTTCAGCAGATAAATTTCCAAAGGTAGCATAGCGAGCAGTGCGTTTGATTTCAAAATGATGTAAAGACATGAAATTAAATGGAAAATGGAAAATTTCGTAAACTCTATAAAACATCAAATCTAGTGATAAATTCACTCGAATTAAAAATTTACTTAAATGTAAATTTATGCTTCTTCGCTGATTTATATCGAGTTTGTTTAATAGCCTAGTTTACAAGTGCTTCCACAGACCATAAACGCATATTTCGAGCTAGCATCCTTCTTGTCTTCGTATAAATCTTAGATGAACCAAATTTATTTAATGGAAAATTTGACCGGAAATCCATAAAAAGAATACAAATAACCCGAATTTGTGTTACCCAACTCCTTATATAAAGCCGCAACTTTGTACCATAACTTTAAATTTAAAAAATATGAGCAAGACAATTTTAATTACAGGTGCAAGCAGCGGAATAGGAAAAGAAACTGCAAAACTATTTCAATCCAAAGGTTGGAATGTAATTGCTACCATGAGAAGTCCAGAAAAAGAAACGGAGCTAAACCAATTAGAAAATGTTTTAGTTACTAAACTTGACGTCTTAGAATTGGATTCTATCCAAAAAGCATTTTCAGAGGGTGTTCAAAAGTTTGGCAGTGTGGATGTATTGCTTAACAATGCTGGTTATGGTGCTTATGGTCCCTTAGAAGCATTTAGCAGAGAGAAAATTTTGCGCCAATTCAACACCAATGTCATCGGACTTTTAGATGTTACTAAAAGCGTTTTACCTCATTTTAGAGAAAACAAAAAGGGAATAATTATTAATATCTCGTCAATAGGTGGCAAAATAACCTTCCCTCTAGGTGCCTTGTATCACGGAACAAAATTTGCCGTTGAGGGAATTTCTGAATCTCTTCACTACGAAGTAGCACAATTTGGTGGACAAGTAAAAATTGTAGAGCCAGGTATGATAGCAACTGATTTTGGAGGCAGGTCTTTTGATTTCAGCAATGACGAAAATATGGGTGAGTACCAAAAAATCGTGGGTGCTTTGATGACAGCAATGCCGACTATGGCACAAAATGCTTCTCCTGCAAGTGTGGTGGCAGAAGTGATATTTGAAGCCGCAACAGATGGAAAAAATCAACTAAGATACACGGCTGGTGAAGATGCTAAGATGCTTATGGCAAACCGCAAGCAATATGATGATGCCACTTTTATAGGCGGTATTAAATCACAATTTGGACTTTAGAGTTACTGATTATAACGACGAAATCTGTTGCTGCTTTGTGGTTGGTCTTACCCTTCGGCTTGCCCTTGGGGAGACCGGCCACTCAAGTTCAAAGTTTGAGTTGTGAATATGGAAATAAGTTTGAATTTTTTTTCATATTTGTAAAGAAAGTTAAATGCAAAGGTATCACACAGCTGCTTGGTGTCGAAATGGCTTCATCGAAGTGTACACAAAGATTTGATTGAATCGCCATTTCTAAAATGCCAACCAAGAAGCAGGAGACAGAAGATAAACAGAAACTTTTATGACGAAATTATTGACAGAAAAATTTGTTCAAAAATACAATAAACGACAAGGACAAATTGAAGGCGGTTCTTTGTGTTTTTATGGACATTGGTTTGGCAGACCTCATGACAATTATCACCAACTCAAACTTGTAACTTTTGACGGTTGATCAAATACTTTGACTTTTAATGAAAAAGAAACTTTGACTATTGTTAACCCACAAGATATTTCTGAATTTAAAAATAAACTGACAATTGAAGCGACTGACAAGATTTATGGGAAATGGTTTTCATATGGCAGACCACAAACTGAAGAGGATGTGTATTTCATAGAAATAAACCTTTTGGACAATACGCTGGTGGGCAACTCAAATGTTGACTGATATAGGCCTGACTTCAAGGACTTGGACATCACAGTTCCTGCACTATTATGGACTTAACATAAACGACCCACCAAATTTCTGAAAGTGTCCGTTTTCCGCCGTAGGCGAAGGTCTTTGAACTGCTAAATTACCGAATAAAACAAAACCTCCCTGAATTTACATATCCCTCACATACTCCAGCATAAAAACTTCCACACCTGTAGTGAGAAGCGGGCGCTTCTAGTAATTGCAGCACAGGAGCGCGTACCCCAAAAAAAACCGTAAAACCAATCTTTAAAAAACACTTGTATTTTTAGCATACTCACTTCTTTGTAATTTATCACCAAAAAACATACAATCAGCGGCTTTCTAGCCCAAAATTTCCAATGACTTACCTCAATAAGTATTAGAAACACTTTCTAATTATGATTAAAAATCTAAATATGGGAATTTTAAAATATCAAATTATTCACTAAAACATTCATAATCAAGTGGTTGATTATTTGGCAAAAATTTGGTTCAAAACAGAATATACAAAAAACACTAAATTATTACACACACCAAATCACCAATACAAAATACATATTTTGAGTAGTAATTTGTAATTTATTAAAAAAACATTACGCTAATTAAGCACACCCATCAAATGAAAAAAGATTTATTCAACAAGACACACACCTTTCAAAGCACCAGAAATACCTTGATGGTATTTTTAATGCTATTTTTGTTTTTAAGCCAAGGCAATGGACTTTTTGCCCAAGAAAATGCCATTAGTTTTCTAAGAAGCCAAGTAACAGGTCTTACCGTTACTCGCCCTACTTCGCTGCAATTTGGCCCTGATGGCAGACTGTATGTGGCGCAAGTCAATGGCTTGATTCGTGCTTATACCCTTACACGCACTTCCCCTGGGCAATATGCCGTAACTGCTACCGAAAACATCAACCTCGTACAAAATATTTTGAACCACAATGATGATGGCACACCCAACACCAATGTCAGAAACCGACAAGTACTTGGTATATTGGTAAAAGGAACAGCACAAAATCCTATCATCTATGCCAGTTCAAACGACCCACGCACAGGAGGAGGCAATGGCGACCTCAACCTAGATACCAACTCTGGCATTATCTCAAAACTTTTTAAAAATGCTCAAGGACAATGGGAAAAAATAGACCTTATCAGGGGCTTACCCAAATCAGAACATAACCACGCTACCAACGGACTACAACTAGATGAAACTACCAATACTCTTTACATTGCACAAGGCGGACACGCCAACAAAGGAGCCCCATCGCACGAATTGGCTTGGTTGCCTGAGTTTGCTTACTCAGCAGCTATCTTAGAAGTCGACCTTGATGCCATTGAAGCTATGCCTGTGCAAGGCACCGGAAATGAGCGATTTGTCTATGATTTGCCCACACTTCGTGGCACACCTACGCCTTTTGGAGGCGACAATGGTTTCAACCAAGCCATCTTGGTACAAGGCGGCCCAGTACAAGTTTATGCCGTGGGTTTCCGCAATGCCTATGACATTGTGCTTAGCGAGTCAGGCAAACTTTATACTTGGGATAACTCTTCCAATGCCAACTGGGGCGTACCTCCCATTATGCGTACTGCCGATAACCTTGCCACCAACATCACGGAGCGAGATTTCAACAACAATGTGGACAATGTGCAAGCTACGCATTATAAAATCAATGACAATCTTACTTATTATGACCCTTTCCACTATATCTCACACAAAGGTTACTACGCTGGCAATCCTAATCCTACGCGCGCCAATCCTGCCATCAATACTTTTGATGGACTTTCTCCCGTACCCGAAGGCTTTGATTTCGGATTTGGCTTTGATTATGGATTCAATACTGCCTCAGGCTTAGAAAATAATTTCTTGCACTCAGGGCGTGAGGGCATTGCCAAACAAAACTCTAGCTTATTTGGCGTAATGGGTTCTACCAACGGCATAGCAGAATACAAAGCAAGCAATTTTAACAATGCCATGAAAGGCGATATCATAGGGGCATCTTTCAATGGAATTTTATACAGAGTAGCCCTCAATGCCGATGGCACAGACCTAGACCATACTATCCCACACAATGGCTCAGGCATCAATGGTGTGATTCACTTGGCTGACGGCTTTGGCACTTGGAATATCTTAGACGTGGCTACACAAAGCGATACAGACCTCTTTCCTGGCACTATCTGGATTGCAGAATATACCCAAAACAAAATCACCGTATTAGAGCCTAATGATTTTAATGAATGTTTGCTCAGAAATCCTGCTGACTTTCCAAACGAGGATTTTGACAATGATGGCTTTACCAACCAAGACGAAATAGACAACGGCACCGACCCTTGCTCACCCGCAAGTATTCCCAATGACTGGGACGGAGACCTTATATCAGACCTCAACGACTCCGATGATGACAATGACGGCATTTTAGATG
>JAABSX010000079.1 GCA_011390205.1 Microscillaceae bacterium
AGGAGTGGCGCTCTGGCTCGTAAACAACTATATCCCGATGGATAGCAAAATCAAAAATATTCTTAACATTGTTGTGATAATCATCATTGCCATCTGGCTACTCAAAGTATTTGGTATCTGGGATTCACTGAGTAATATTAGGGTCTAAATACAACATTATATACAAGACTGTAGAAAATTTAGGCTCAAACAAAAATCAATTTTTTTTATCTGGATGCTTTGATTGATAAATCTATACAGTCTTGTTTTGTGGTTTGTTGGGTTTCTTAGTAAAGTGAATTTTTAGACTAAATTATGACTTTTGTTTAAATTAAGTAGCACAATAAATTAAAGGAGTTTTGCGAAAGAAATGTTCAGAGCCATTTTTTGAATAAAAAAATATAGAATACCATCTATTATCATCCTCTCTATCATACCCATAGTTCTTAGAAGATTATTTTCGTAATCGAGCATAATTTACCCAATATTTTTTTGTAAGAATAAAGATTCAGATAAGAAATTTATCTGCACTATTTGAAATAGTTTAGAAAAATCATTGTGAAGCCAAATAAATTATTGCAAAGGCTGTGATTTCTACATATTTAACCTATATTTATAATAGTATAATTTCTAATTCTTGAAAAGTTGCCACAAAACTACTTTAAAAAAAAGTCAGATTTATACAAATTAATTGATTTGTAGGCTAGTTTGTTAGATAGAATTTCTGATTGGATTAAAGACGTATAAATGTATTAAAAAAATTCAATAATGAAATTATACATCAAATACATGGTCAGCTTGCGATGCAAGATGATGGTTAAAGAAGAATTAAAAAGGTTAGGGCTAAAATTCACCTATGTTGAGCTAGGAGTAACTGAAATATCAGGAAGCATCACAGAAGCACAACGTGAGATACTGAAAGTAAACTTGCTCAAATCTGGCTTAGAGCTCTTAGATGATAAACGAAGTATTTTGATTGAAAAAATAAAAAATGTAATTATAGAGATGATTCACTACAGTGAAGAAATACCTAAAACCAATTATTCAGACTATATCAGTGAAAAACTGGGCTATGATTATACTTATTTATCAAATATTTTTTCCGAAGTAAAAGGCATTACCATCCAACAATACATCATCATTCATAAGATTGAGCGTGTAAAAGAATTACTCCTGTATGATGAGTTTACCCTTACAGAGATTTCTTATCAGATGCACTACAGCAGCGTAGCACATTTATCAAATCAATTTAAGAAAGTAACGGGTCTCTCGCCCTCGTTTTACAAACAACTCCAACAAAAAAGAAAGGAAAATCTTGAAAATCTATAACTTGCACAAAGCCAAAAATCAGCACATTACCAAATCAATAAATTAGCACATTTGCTTTTAATATGTGAAATGTGTAACTTTTTCAGAAAACTCTGTAAGGATTTACAATTCAAACATAGCCAATTTTGCAAATCACTATTTAGAGAATTTATCTAAACAACAACACACAATGGCTCACAAAAATAAAAAAGATATAAGCAATGCAATCTCACAAAATGGCAGTGAAAAAACAGCCAAAGACAGTAAAAGTGAAGATTTTAAAATAACAGGAAAATGGGCAGCCCAGTCAGAAATATTACAAGAAAAATTTGCTCAACTGACAGATGCAGACTTAGAATTTGAAGTAGGCGAAGAGGAAAATTTACTTCAAAAAATAGAAAAAAGGCTCAAAAAAAAGCGTGATGAAGTCATCAACATTATCAGAAAAAGTGCGTAAGACTACTTGAATCATATTTATAAAGAAATCCCTTCTATTAAAAAGCATTATTTAATAGATAAGTGCTCATCCATAGAAAGGTAAGTAAAAGGACAGGCATCCAACAGTCTGTCTTTTTCTATATAAATCTAAGATTGAGCAAAAGTTCATTTATATGAAACTTAAACCTTTTATCTACTAACTTATATAATTAGTATATTGGCATAATTAATAGATTTAACAACTACATTTTTAATGGAAAATCCCGAACTCGAAAAATTTAAAACTTTTATTATTGTTGAGATCATTGAGTATGTCCCCAACTCGGTTGTGATAAAAACAATCATTAAAAAAACTACAGGCAATGTAAGTGCGGTTTCATTTGACTCAGGCGAAATCCTCACAGAGAAAATCTCTCCTTTTGATACTTTTATTCAAATCATTGAAGGAGAATCTGAGGTTGTAATTGATGGGACATCTCACTTGCTTCAGACGGGGCAGGGCATCGTTATACCTGCTCATTCACGCAACACAATCAAAGCGAATGTACGATTCAAAATGATATCAACTATTATTAAAAGTGGATATGAAGATTAAAATAGGCAATACAAACCATGGGAAAATGTACGGAAGGCTAAAGTATAACTACCCCATAGAATTGTTTATATTTAAAAAATAAAATTAGACTGAAAGAAAAAATTGAAACTCTACATTAAATACATGGTTAGTTTGAGATGTAAAATGATTGTCAAAGAATCATTGATACGTTTGGGGCTGCAAATCTCAAATATTGAACTTGGATTCGTAGAAATATTCGAGGACATCACAAATCAAGAGCGAGACAAACTGAAAGAAATCTTGCTAAAATCAGGGATGCTTTTGCTAAGCAAAGAGGAAAGTCTGCTGATTAAAAATACCAAAAACTTGATAGTTGAGATGGTTCATTATGCAGACAAGATAGACCTGATAGATTACCCTACTTTTTTTAGCCAGAAGCTAGGGCAGGAGTATGGTTACCTCTCCAAAATATTCGCAGAAATAAAAGGCTGTGATATTGAGCATTACATCGCATTGCAAAAAATAGAACGCATCAAAGAACTCATCTTATACGATGAGCTTAATCTGAAAGAAATAGCCGAAAAACTGAATTATAAAGGTGTTTCACAGCTATCAAAACAGTTTAAAAGTATTACAGGATTGACCCCAACCTACTTTAAAAAACTCAAACACATCAAAAAACAGATAGCAAGCCATTATCTGTAAATAATGTAAGATTTGTGTAAGAATATGTAAAGAAATCAAATAAAACACTCCTTATATTTGCATTACAATAGGATTTGCTAAACACTAAATAATGCAATTATGTACAAGATACTATGCTTAGAAGATGATAAGATAAGCGCTTTTATTATGGAAAAATTATTACAAAAAGAGTTTGATGTACAAATCTTTGAGAGGTGCACAGATATTTACAGAGTGATAGAAACACAAGTATTTGATATTCTGATTTTAGAGATTAATTTGATAAGACATTCAGTAAATGGAGTAGATGTCATGAAAGTAATCCGTAAAATACCTCATCAGACAAATGCCAGAATCATTGCAACAACAGCTTATGCCACTAGGGATGACCAAAGATACTACCTCAAATCTGGCTTTGATACATATATCTCTAAGCCTGTTACAAGAAATATATTGACTGAAAAAATATACAATCTACTAGCATAAAAAACAACAACTCAAAAATCTTTTAACCAATACAAGGTTAGATATCTAGTAATCATAAAGGAAAAACTGGAAACCGTTTTGCATTTTGCGAAATGGTTTTTTTTATGCTCTTATGTTTTAAAGGTGAGATTTATACAACTCTTTTTACAATCTGTGTAATGTATTTTGATGTAAATGTGAGCAATTTGCATTGTTGAGTCGAGAGACACGCATCAATATTTTTCCCTAAATAAATACTTAAAAAAACACTAAAATGATAGGAATTAAAAAAGAAGGTATTTTATTAGAAAAAACCACATTGGATTTTGAGAATGAGGGTGTTTTAAATCCTGCTGTAATTAAGGACGGTGATATCATTCATCTGTTTTACAGGGCAGTGCGCAAGGGCAACCATTCCACCATTGGTTATTGCAGATTAGAAAGCCCCTTAAAACTGAGCAAACGTAATGAAGCCCCCGTACTTTTTCCTGAAATGGACTATGAGTCACAGGGTGTGGAAGACCCTCGCATTGTCAAAATTGAGGATTTATATTACCTTACTTACACAGCTTTTGATGGCATCAACGCCTTGGGGGCATTGGCTACCTCCAAAGATTTGATACATTGGGATAAGAAAGGGCTGATAGTTCCACAGATTACCTATGAAGAGTTTAGTGATTTTACATCTTCTAAAGAGGAGCTCAATGCCAAATACCTTCGCTACAATATACACAATCATAAGTTTGAAAAAGATGATGAAAATAGATTTGTATGGGATAAAAATGTGATTTTTTTTCCAAGAAAAATTAATGATAAGTTGTGCTTTTTACATCGTATCAGACCCGATATTCAGATATTGGTTGAACTAAATGACTTGGACGAGCTCACACCCGAGTTTTGGAAAGATTATTTCTTCAATTTAGACAAGGGTATCGTACTTTCGGCAAAATATGCACACGAAATAAGCTACATAGGGGGCGGCTGCCCTCCTATAGAAACAGCAGAAGGCTGGTTATTGATTTATCACGGCGTACACGATACCCTCAAAGGCTATGTTTATTCGGCTTGTGCGGCATTGTTAGATTTAGAAAACCCCAAAAAAGAAATTGCCCGTCTGCCCTACCCTTTGTTTAAGCCAGTATTAGACTGGGAGCTGACAGGGGAGGTCAATAATGTTTGTTTCCCGACAGGAACAGCTACATTTGAGGACACACTCTACATTTATTATGGTGCCGCCGACGAGCGGATTGCTGTCGTATCTGTCAATCTCCCCCAACTTTTAGAAGAATTACTACTTTACCCCGTAAAATAATGCAAAAAGAAATAATTATGAAAATGAATGCTTCACCAATTCTTCAAACGGATATATCCGAGCTTAGTAACAATATTACAATAACTTTCACAAAAAGATTGCCCGAAATCTTGTTCATTAGTTCTTTTCCGCCTCGTGAGTGTGGGATTGCAACCTATACAGAAGATTTGATAAAAGTATTGAATAAAAAATTTAATCAATCTTTTGGTATCAGCATCTGCCCCTTAGAGTCTGAAAGTGAACAGCACAGTTACTTAAGCAAGCCAAAATATATTTTGAATACAGACAAGCCCAATGATTTCTTAAGATTGGCAAAAAAAATTAATCTGGATACAAATATTCAAATCGTGGTAGTACAGCACGAGTTTGGTTTCTTTAAGGAAAAAGAAAATGAATTTAAACAATTCTTAAATGCCATCAATAAGCCGATTGTACTGGTCTTTCACACGGTACTCCCGCACCCAGATAAACAACTTAGAACCAAAATACAACAGTTTGCGATGGCTTCAGAGGCCATTATAGTGATGACTCAGGCATCTGTGCGAATACTCATAGAGGATTATCATCTTTTGCGTACTAAAATAGTGCTTGTTCCACACGGGACACACTTAGTGCCTCATTTAAGCAAAGAAAATTTAAAGAAAAAGTACGAATTATCAGATAAAAAAATACTTTCTACTTTTGGATTAATTGGTCCAGGAAAAAGCATAGAAACTACTTTAAGTGCATTGCCTGACATTATCAAAGAGAATCCTGATATTTTGTTTTTAGTAATAGGCAAAACACATCCATCTATCATCAAACATGAGGGAGAAGAATACCGAAGCATGCTAGAGGCTAAGGTTTTAGAATTACAATTAGAGCAGCACGTAAAATTTATCAATTATTTTTTGCCATTGCCTGATTTATTAGAATATCTACAACTGACAGATATTTATTTATTCACCTCCAAAGACCCTGACCAAGCCGTCAGTGGTACGTTTGCTTATGCCATTGGCTGTGGCTGCCCTGTAGTCTCTACGCCCATCCCGCATGCACGTGAAGTTTTGGAGAATGGTGTAGGATTTATTATAGATTTTGAAGAACCTCAGCAGCTTGCCAAAGTGGTGATAGACTTATTGGCTGATGAAAATTTAAGAAATGATACCAGCTCAAGAGGCTTACACAAAATGGCTTCTACTGCCTGGGAGAATGCTGCCATTGCCCATGCCCGAATGTTTGAAAAAATCAGTGATGGAGAGATTTTACTGCAATACAATCTGCCAAGCATCCAGCTACAGCATATCCAAAACATGACTACATCTTTCGGAATGATTCAGTTTTCTAAAATTAACCAGCCAGATTTAGACACAGGCTATACTTTAGATGACAATGCACGGGCTTTGATTGCTCTTTGTCAGCATGTTGAACTTTTTCAAGATGCATCGGTAGTAAGGTATATTCAAATTTACTTTAATTTTATCAAGTATTGTTTGCAATCGGAGGGGTATTTTTTGAATTATGTAGATAAGCAAGGCACATTTACGAAACAAAACAATGAAACCAACCTTGCCGACTCAAATGGGCGAGCCATCTGGGCTTTGGGTTATTTAATCTCAATGAGTAATTTTCTGCCCGAAGCAATGGGGATAGAAGCCGAAAAAGTCTTGCAAAGTGCACTACAAAACATCAACAAGATTCACTCTACACGTGCTATGGGCTTCATTATCAAGGGTTTGTATTATCGAGGTCTAAAAAATAAATCTACTCAAAATACAGCATTGATAAAAGAACTTGCCGACAGACTGACACAAATGTATAGGCACGAAGCAGGCAATAAAGACTGGCAATGGTTTGAGGGCTACCTTACCTATGCCAATAGCACCTTGCCAGAGGCAATGCTTTGTGCTTGGCTGGCAGTAGAAGAGCCCGTTTACAAAACGATTGCACGCACTTCTTTTGATTTTCTTTTGTCTAAAATCTTTAAGAAAGATAAAATTAAAGTAATCTCTAACAAAGGCTGGCTGCACAAAGGAATGACCCAAGATGAACCCATCGGC
Organism: Microscillaceae bacterium; assembly: GCA_011390205.1. GTDB lineage: Bacteria > Bacteroidota > Bacteroidia > Cytophagales > Microscillaceae > JAABSX01. Next base: position 6,782 of record JAABSX010000079.1, read on the forward strand.
GGCGAGCAGCCAATAGATATAGCTTATACCATCATCGCACTGGATAAATTTTATGAAGTATTCAAAGAAGAGGATTACTTAAAGAAAATGAAAGATGCTTTTAATTGGTTTTTGGGGGAGAACCATCTACACCAGATTATCTATAACCCCTGCACAGGGGGCTGCTATGATGGTTTAGAAGAAAAAAATGTCAATCTCAATCAAGGAGCTGAATCTACTGTAAGTTATCTGATGGCAAGGCTCACCCTAGAAAACACACTTAAAAAAGGAAAAAGAAGTGAAGTTAAAAAAAGACTACTTTCACTGGCAAGCGTATAAAAATTAATGTGAGAATCTTGCAACACAACAGCATAATTGTGTAATACTTATCGCTCATAAAGTATGTATTTTTGTAGAGGATAAGGGACAAAAAAAGTACACAAAATTTTTTAACTATCCATATTTTTTTAAATTAATTAAACAAACAAAAAATGAAAGTAGGAAAAGTATTTTTCGGGATATTGACAGCCCTCACCCTGGGCTTGATGGGAGGCATCTTGCTCGCCCCAAGAAAAGGAAGCAAAACAAGGAAAGATATTCTCGACACTGGCGAAGATTATACAGAGAGGTTTAAAAATAATTTTGATGGCTTCTTGAAAAATCTTACTAAAAAAGTCAAGAATATTTCATATAATGCCAAAGAAACCGTCTCAAAAGACAAAGACAAGCATGAGCAAGCCCAACGAGCATCCGCAAATTCACTTCCATAGCAATCTGAAAAATCATCCTCTCGGAGAAAAGAGCTATTCTCTTCCAACTGAAATTAAGGGAAGTACCCTAAAAAATCTATTGGGTCTGGTGTTAGGCTGCTTTGCTAAGAAGATGATTTTTGAGAATTCTCAAAAATTACTACAAAAAAATACGAGGGCAGTGCTGAAAGTAGCAGTCGCCATGGTTGTCCTCAAAAATTCTGATAAAATTATAGCAAAAGCAGAGGATTTATTGCAATATACTTTTCAGTATTTTAAGAAGAAAAACAAAACACACTAATCAAAAAAAAAGGCTGCAAGTCAAATTAACTTCCTTATGCCCTCTCTAGAGGAGAGTGAAGGGGCAAGGTGGCCAAAAAGGAAAATTTGACTTACACTCAACTCAACACAAATCGTTTATAAATTAACCTTAAAAAAATCAAAACAATGGACAATGAAAAAGTAATCGACATATTCAACACACTTGTAGAAGTTAACAATAATAGAATCGAAGATTATCAATCTGCTTCTGAAGAAACCAAAGAAACAGAGATGAAACATCTCTTCTTAAACTTTAAAAAAACAAGTGAGAAATGTAAGAAAGAATTGGTAGATGAAGTGCGCTTCTGGGGCGGAAAACCAGTAGCAGGTACTACAATTCTAGGCAATTTTTTTAGAGTCTGGTTAGATGTAAAACTCGCTTTTACAAAGAATGACCAAAAGGCAATCCTTAATCATTGTGAATATGGGGAGGATATGGTCTTAAAAACATACGACAAGGTGCTATCAAATGAACACAATGAAATAGATGCCAGACAGGTAGCTATGATTAAAAACCAGTACAAGCTCTTAAAAGCCGACCATGATACCATACAAGATATGAAAGAAAAACTTGTAGCAAATCCATCATAAACTCTATTAATAGCAATCCTTATCTTATTTTTATACAGCCACGAAATATTTTATCTAGTGGCTGTATAAAAATCATCAAAAATGAAATGATACCTAAAATATAAACCTTTAAATAGCTGGTATTTTTTTAATCTGTGAAATCTATAAGATTAATATTTTAATGTATAAAGCTTTCTAACTCAAATAGCTTCAACTTTGTGAATAACCAATTAAAACAAACTCAAAATGAAAAAATCACTTTTAATACTGACCATACTCATGAGCACGGCAGGTCTAACCTTTACTGCCTGTAATACTTCCGAAGAAAATGTAGAAGATGCCAAAGAAAATGTAGAAAATACTGAGGAAGACGTGGCAGATGCCAATAGAGAGCTGGAAGAAGCCAACCAAGCTTACTTGGCAGAAGTAGCAGATTACAAGCAGCAAGTTGCTGATAAAATTGAAGAGAATAACAAAAATTTGCTTGAATTTAAAAACAGAATCTCTGCCGAAAAAGTACAAGTAAAAGAGGATTATAACAAAAAAATCGCTGAGCTAGAAAAAAGAAACAGTGATATGAAAAAGAAAATGGATGACTATAGAGTGGAAGCAAAAGACAGCTGGAAAAATTTTAAAGCCGAACTTGACCACGATATGAACGAAATAGGTAAAGCATTCGGTAATTTGACCAAAGATAGCACCGAACTTAAAAAGCCATAGAATGTGCGATTAAAAGCACCCATAAAGTCAATATTTTTTGACAAAAAACAATTATAAACTAATAAAAAAATGAAAAAAATAACCATAATTTTCGCAATCTTAATACTATTTTCTTACAAAGTAAATGCACAAAACAATGTAATACATGCGGGCTTAAAAATAGGATTGAATACCTCTAATATCTATGATACAAAAGACAATGATTTTGATGCAGATTCAAAACTAGGCTTGGCAGCAGGTGCTTTCTTGTCCATTCCTTTTAGTAAATACTTCGGTATCCAACCCGAAGTCTTATTTTCTCAAAAAGGATACAAATCAAGAGGAAATGTGCTTGGCAGTAATTATGAACTGAGCCGCACCACGAGCTTTATTGATGTGCCTCTATTAATTGCATTCAAACCTGTATCAATGCTGACCATTTTGGCAGGTCCACACTACTCTTTCTTGGTGCATCGCAAAGATAAATTCTCAAATTCAAACATTAGTTTCGAACAAGAACAAGAATTTAAAAATAGTAATCTCCGCAAAAATATCTTTGGATTTACAGCTGGTGCAGACATTCATTTAGACCGTATCGTCATCAGTGGCAGGGCTGGTTGGGATATCCAAAACAATGATGGAGAGGGTACTTCTACTACACCACGCTACAAAAATGTTTGGTATCAAGCTACCATCGGATACCAACTCTTATAACCAAATTAATATCTAAGTCTGCTTTTATGGGCGGGCTTTTATAGACAACTCAATAGTTTAAAATCATCTCACAACTACTTTTAAATATTAAATACCATGGGAAATATTCTGTACATCATCGCAGTCATCTTAGTTATCACTTGGGCAGTCGGCTTTATAGGCTATCAAGCAGGTGGAATTATCCACGTTTTATTGGTAATAGCAGCCATATCTGTTATTTTGAGAATTGTTCAAAGACAGAAAGTCATATAAAATCGTTTTGCATCGTCATACCACTCTGTGGAGTCGGAAGTATGAGACACCCCGAAAACATACTTTATTCACAATCGGTGGTTTAGGTGTGAGGCTTTTCCAAAAAGACTTCACCTAAGCAAGATGTACAGTAATTTAGTTTTAAACTAAGTTGCTGTACTTTTTTAGTTATACTGCCGCTGCATATTTTGATACTTTCTGAGGACTTAGTTTTTGCACATAGGCAATTAAAGCCATATCTTTACATTCTTATTCAAGACTAAATCTCTTGCTAAAAACGATGAAAAAAGAACTTAATCTCACACTTTCTCCTGAAATAGCCTACCAAGAGGAAGCACTCAAGGCGCACATTGCAAAGCTGCTTTCGCTGCCCAATGATGAAAATCTGCAAATAAGGCTACAAAAACGCTCCATAGATGCCCGAAAGCCTGAAATAAAGGTACACTTGCAGGCAGAAATCTTTGCAGGAGAAAATCCTCCGACTCGCTTCGAGACACAACAAATTTACCCTGATGTGCGCAATGCCCCACAGGCAATCGTAGTAGGGGCTGGCCCTGCAGGTATGTTTGCAGCTTTGCGCCTGATAGAGCTAGGCATCAAGCCCATAGTCATAGAAAGGGGCAAAGATGTAAGAGGGCGCAGACGTGATTTGGCAGACATCAACAAGAAAAACTTAGTCAATCCAGAGTCTAATTATTGCTTTGGAGAGGGAGGCGCAGGCACTTACTCTGACGGAAAACTATACACCCGCTCCAAAAAACGAGGAGATATTCGCCGTATCTTAGAGATTTTGGTCAGGCATGGTGCTGTAGAGGATATTCTGTTTGAAGCACACCCACACATAGGCACGAACAAACTGCCCAAGATAGTAGAAACACTCAGGGAGCAAATCATAGCCGCAGGCGGCGAGGTGCATTTTGATACCAAAGTAACGGATTTTCTGCTAGAAGGCAACGAAATGAAAGGCATCATCACTGCTGAGGGTCAAAAATGGGAAGGAATCGGCGTGATTCTGGCAACGGGTCACTCTGCTAGAGATATTTTTTACTTGCTCCACGAGCGTCAAATTCTGATTGAGTTTAAGCCTTATGCCCTTGGCGTGCGCATAGAGCATGCGCAAAGCCTCATAGACCAAATCCAATACAAAAAAGCCCAAAGAGGCGATTATCTACCCCCCTCAGCCTATTCACTGGTGGCACAGGTCAATCACAAGGGCAAAGAGCGAGGCGTTTTTTCGTTTTGTATGTGTCCAGGAGGCTTTATTGTGCCAGCCGCTACTGCTCCAGGCGAGATTGTGGTCAATGGTATGTCGCCTTCTCGGCGCAACTCTCCCTACTCCAACTCAGGCATAGTCGTAGCGATAGATTGGGAAGATGTCAAGCAATACCATGGCAGCAAAGCACTGGCAGGGCTGATGTTTCAGCAAGCCGTAGAGCAAAAAGCCTTTTTGCTTTCGGGGCAAACACAGGCAGCTCCCGCCCAAAAAATGCTAGATTTTGTGAAGCGAAAACACTCTGACTCACTCCTAAAAACCTCTTATCAGCCTGGATTAGTGAGTATGCAAATGGACGAAATCCTCCCTGATTTTGTGGCACATACGCTCAGAGAGGGCTTCAAGGTCTTTGGCAAAAAAATGAAAGGATACCTCAGCAACGATGCTCAAATCATAGGCATAGAAAGCCGAACCTCTTCGCCTGTCAGGATTCCAAGAGATAAAATAACGACCGAACACCCGCAAATAGCAAGGCTGTTTCCTTGTGGAGAAGGGGCAGGCTATGCAGGCGGAATTATGTCGGCAGCCATGGACGGCGAACGCTGCGCCGAGCAACTGTCTCTTAAATATCTTAAGACTTAAACAAAAGGTAATGTAATTACTTTTTGTGAAAAAACTAAAACAAACATATGTTTTTCCCAAAAAAAATAGAGGGTGGTTGAGTAATGAGATGTTATTTGGTTGGTGTCGAAATGGCTTAATGAAGTCTAAACAAAGTTTGGAGTGCATTGCTATTTCTAAAACACCAACTTTCCCACAGAGCAACCTTCATTCTAGTAAATTCGTTATTTTTGTTTTACCAAACAAAGTTTTATTATGAATCACAAAATCGAAACTCTATTATTTATTGTAGTCTATTGCTTATTCTCTTCATTTCAAGTACAAGCTCAAAAAGCCAAAAATATCGCTGGAAGCTGGTTGGTGTTTTAGAAATGGCTGTTGAGAAGTTCGTAAAGGATAAAGCCTTGGTTTACAGCCATTTCGACACCGACCACACGAGTCCAAAACTTGGGTTTATTTATGGAAAAAACTAGATCTAAAGTCTTATGACACAAACGGAATTCCACGGAGCTGCATTAACTCTCCCTAGGGAAGACTTAATGCAGCTAGGGGTGAAAGAGTGTTACTTCCTCTGTTGTGATAGTGTCTGTGCCTGTAGTTTTATTGTATTTGTGGTTATTACAGCCTTGACACGAAAGTGCCAAATTGCTTTCTTGGTTAGTACCTCCTTTGCTTTGAGGGATAATATGCTCAATAGCAAAAGGCTGAGAAGAAATATTCGCAGGGCTTTTGCAGTATTCGCACAAGCCTTTAGCACGCTCATAGATTTGCTCTTTTAATTTTTTAGGCAACATTTAGGCGAGGAGTTAGCTGTAAATCGTCTATGAGTTGGTCAAGACTTATGTTTCTAAGTTGGGCTAAGTCTATGAGGTATTTGAGCCTTTGATTGTTATGAGTTTCAGTATATGCAGTGAGTTCTATCAGTTCGGCTTGTTCAGCTTCGCTAAGTGTTTCAGCTTGTCGCTTTTTTATGAGGAAGCGATAGCGTTTTTGCAAAGCATCGGGCAGCCCTATGTTGATTTTTTTCAGCAGCTCAGTTTCACTATCTGAAAGCACTGAGGGCATTTTTTGCTTACGAAGTGTGAAAATCTGCTGCACAATTGCATCTAACTCTACGATACTCAGGCTTTGTAAAGTCTGATAAATTTGTTTCAATTCTTCGTTTTGGGCTGTATCCATTGTTCTGAGTGTTTTGGCAAAAATACAAAAATTATCTAACTCTAAACTGTTTTGTTGCTCAGATACAATAGTAATTTGTATTGATTGTTACCCACCTAGGGGTTGTGTAAAAATTATTTTAAGCAGAATTTTATTCCGCCAAACCTCCTTCCATACGCCATAAATTGCAACCTATGGCTCCCCCTCTGCTCTTAGCGTCTTGACCAGCAACAGCAAACTGTTTTGAGCGTCTCGCTCAGAACAAACTTTATTAATCATTAAAACTAAAATATAAAATAAAATTCCGAAATAAACTCCAATCAATATCCAAGACTATCACTTCATGGTGCAAAAGCCTTTGGTCAGAGCGAGACGCATCTGACCAGTTTGCCATTGCGGGTTACGCTTAACGACATAGCCTACGACCAGTAGGGGGAATTATGTCGGCAGCCATGGACGGTGAACGCTGCGCCGAGCAACTGTCTCTTAAATATCTTAAGACTTAAACAAAAGGTAATGTAATTACTTTTTGTGAAAAAACTAAAACAAACATATGTTTTTCCCAAAAAAAATAGAGGGTGGTTGAGTAATGAGATGTTATTTGGTTGGTGTCGAAATGGCTTAATGAAGTTTAAACAAAGTTTGGAGTGCATTGCTATTTCTAAAACACCAACTTTCCCACAGAGCAACCTTCATTCTAGTAAATTCGTTATTTTTGTTTTACCAAACAAAGTTTTATTATGAATCACAAAATCGAAACTCTATTATTTATTGTAGTCTATTGCTTATTCTCTTCATTTCAAGTACAAGCTCAAAAAGCCAAAAATATCGCTGGAAGCTGGTTGGTGTTTTAGAAATGGCTGTTGAGAAGTTCGTAAAGGATAAAGCCTTGGTTTACAGTCATTTCGACACCGACCACACGAGTCCAAAACTTGGGTTTATTTATGGAAAAAACTAGATGTAAAGTCTTATGACACAAACGGAATTCCACGGACCTGCATTAAGTCTCCCTAGGGAAGACTTAATGCAGCTAGGGGGGGCATACAAAGGTAATTATGGCTCAGATTGCCAATTTGCATATCACTCCACCCTTTCTGGCATGAACACCTGTGTATCAGGTTTGCTACTGGGTGCTTCCATGACGCAATAATAATGTAGGTAAGGCGTG